>NZ_BAAARJ010000030.1:0-64669 GCF_039532135.1 Streptomyces axinellae | reverse complement strand
GAGCGCACGATGTCCTGGCTCACCGGATGCCGCCGCCTGCACCGCCGCTACGAGCGCAAAGCCGAGCACTTCCTGGCCTTCACCAGCATCGCCTGCACCCTCATCTGCTACCGCAGACTCGCCAAATGAGATGAGCTCTAAGGGCGGGTGGGAGGCGACGGTGTCGGTGCCGGTGCCGGTGCCGGAGTGAACGTTCCCAAGGTGCCCCGGTGGAAGACCAACGGGCCGGTCCCGTCGTCCACGGCGTCCAGCGCGCGCACGCGGCCGACCACGATCAGGTGGTCACCGCCCGTGTGCACCGCGTGGATCTCGCAGTCGATCCAGGCGGACACGCCCGCCAGCAGCGGCGAACCCGTCCCGGGCGCGGGGGAGTGCGCCACCCCGGCGAACTTGTCCGCGCCGCTCACCGCGAAGGCGCGGCACAGCTCGCCCTGACCGGCCGAGAGGACGTTCACGCAGAAGACGCCCGCGCGCGCGATACGCGGCCAGGTCGTGGAGGTGCGGCCCACCATGAACGACACGAGGGGCGGCTCCAGGGAGAGCGAGGCGAAGGACTGGCAGGCGAATCCGGCGGGGCCGGCCTCGCCGTCGGCGGCGGGCGCCGTCACCACGGTGACTCCGGAGGCGAAGTCGCCCAGGACGCGCCGGAAGCGGGCCGGATCGACCGGTGCCCGCTCGTCCTCGCGCACGGCGCGCAGGTCGGGCCGGGGCAGCGCGCCCGGCGCGCCCGGCGCCCCCGGCGCGCGCGGCTCGGCGTGGGCCCCGGGGGCGGGCGCGGGCTGCGGTGCGGGCGTGGGCGACGCGCCGACGGCGCGCAGATAACGCACCGCGGTGGCTGCCATACCGGCGTGTCCCATCATGGCTTCATTGAACCTGATGCTCCGTCAGTTTGGAAGGCTCGCGGGAATCCCCGTACGCGCCGGGGAGTTCTCGCTCCTGGAGGGGAGCCCCCCGGCGCTCGTGGAATACCGCGCCCGTGGGGCACCCGCGTTCGTGCACTTCCCACGGCGCGCGCAGGTGCGGGTGCCGTATCCAGCGTAGTGAGGTGTCGCTCTACCGTCCCTCGAATCGTGGGGTACGCCGCTCGGCGAACGCGGCGACGCCCTCGCGTGCGTCCCGGGTGGT
The DNA here is from genome assembly GCF_039532135.1 of Streptomyces axinellae. Lineage (NCBI taxonomy): Bacteria > Bacillati > Actinomycetota > Actinomycetes > Kitasatosporales > Streptomycetaceae > Streptomyces > Streptomyces axinellae. The sequence goes on along the minus strand of NZ_BAAARJ010000030.1, from coordinate 63,544 downwards.
CATGTTGATCTCCTGTGCCGTCGCCTCGGCCGTCAAGGCGATCGCGCGGCCCGCGTCCAGTGACTCGTTGACCAGCCGCTTGGTGAGCGCGAGCGCGCGAGTCGGGCCGGTGGCCAGGCGTTCGGCCCAGGCGCGCGCCGTCTTCTCCAACTCCTCGGCGGGCACGACGAGATTCACCAGACCGAGTCGTTCCGCTTCGGTGGCGGGCAGCGAGTCCCCGAAGAACATCAGCTCCTTGGCCTTCTGCGGCCCGACCAGCCGGGGCAGCAGGTAGGCGCCCCCGCCGTCGGGTACCAGACCCCGGCGTACGAAAACCTCCACGAACGCCGCGCTCTCGGCCGCCAGTACGAGATCGCAGGCCAGCGCCAGATGGCAGCCCAGGCCGGCGGCAGTGCCGTTGACGGCGGCGAGCACCGGCTTCTCGCAGTCCAGCACCGCGCCGACGAGCCGCTGTGCGCCGCGCCCGATCATGCGGGCGACATCGCCCGCGATCCGCTCGCGGCTGGTGCCGGGGGCGCCCTTGAGGTCGGCTCCGGCACAGAAGCCCCGGCCGCGCGCGGTGAGGACGACCGCGCGTATCGCGGGGTCCGCGGAGGCTTCGGACAGCAGCGAGATGAGGCGTTCGCGCTGGTCCCAGGTGAGGGCGTTCATGGCGTGGGGGCGGTCGAGAGTGATCCACGAGACCCCGTTGTCAGTGGCCTGGGTTACAACTTTCTCCAGGGGTTGCTCCACGGGTTCCGCACGGGGGGAAGGTGTCATGAATCAGGTCCTTTCAACGGTTCGCCGCTCGCCGGCGGGCGGCTGCTCGCCGTCGGACGGCCGTTCACCGGCAGACGGCCGCTCACTGGTAGACGGTCGCTCACCGGCAGACCGCCAGCGCGTCGAGCGCCACCGCGCCCTGCCCGCGCGGCAGGACGACCAGAGGGTTGATGTCCAGCTCCGCCAGCCCGCCCGAGGTGTGGGGCCCGCTCAGCTCCAGGGCCATCCGCTGGACGCGCAGCACGACCTCCACCAGCGCGTCGATGTCGGCGGGCGGCCTGCCCCGTACGCCGTCCAGGAGTGCGGCGCCGCGCAGTTCGCCGAGCATGGTGCGCGCGTGGTCCGCGCCGAAGGGCGGGACGCCCACGGCCGCGTCCCGCAGCACCTCCACCAGCACCCCGCCGAGCCCCACGGTCACCGTCGGGCCGAACAGTTCGTCCTGGGTGATGCCGACGACCATCTCCACACCCGGCTCGACCATTTGGCACACGAGCACGCCGTCCAACTCGATGCCCTCCTGGCGGGCGATGTCGGTCAGCTCCCGGTAGGTGTCGCGTACCTGGCTGGCCGAGGTGAGCCCGATCCGGACCAGCCCGTACTCACTCTTGTGGGCGAGCTGGGGTGCGGAAGCCTTCATGACGACCGGGTAGCCGACCTGCGCGGCCGAGCGCACCGCGCCAGCCGCGCTGGTGCACAGCTGTTCGCGCGGTACGCGAATGCCGTAGGCCCGAAGAAGCTGCTTGCCCGCGTGTTCGCTCAGCTGCTGTCCCGGGCGCAGCAGTGCCTGCGCCTTGCGCAGGGAGGGCGAAGGTGCGCGGGGCGCGTCCTCGAAGGGAGAGCGGTAGGCGCGGCGGAAGCTGTGGTGCCCCAGATAGGCGCGCACGGCGGTCACGCAGTTGGCGAACGTGCGGAAGGTGGCGACACGGGAGGAGCCCAGCAGGGTGTGCCGGTAGGCATCCTCGGTGCCGACCGGCGAGCCCCAGATGACGCAGACGAGCTTGTCCGTCTCCTCGGCCGCCGCTACGAGATCACTGGCGAGCTTGTCGCTCAGGGGCGGGAAGGGGCCGGTGATGGGACAGATGAGGACGCCGACAGCAGGGTCGGCCAGGATCGCGTCGATGATCTTGCGTCCGCGCCAGTCGCCCACCGGATGCCCGCCGTTGTCGACCGGATTGGAGACGTCGAGGTAGTCGGGAATCCACTGGTGCAGTTCGGCCCGCTTGGCCTCGCCGAGCGTGGGGAGGGTGAGCCCGGCGGCCGTGGCCAGGTCGGCGAAGTGCGCGCCGGTGCCGCCGGATATCGAATAGACGGCCACGCCCTCGGCGCGGGGCGGCCGGGCGCGGGCCAGGAGCGCCGCGGTGTCCTGAAGCTCGTCGAGTCCTTCGACCCTGATCACGCCGTACTGCCGCATCGCGGCATCCACGGTCGCATCGGCGCCGGTCAGCTTTCCGGTGTGCGAGGCGGCGGTGCGCGCCCCCGTCTCGGTGCGGCCGACCTTCACCGCGACCACGGGGACGCCGTTGCGCGCGGCGCGGTCGGCGGCCAGGAGGAAGCCACGGCCGTCCTTGAGCCCTTCCACATACGCGGCGACGGCTCCGACCTCGGGGCGCGTGGCGAAGTAGGAGAGGAAGTCGGCCGCCTCCAGGTCCGCCTCGTTCCCGGTCGGGGCCCAGTGCGAGAGCCGGATGCCCAGCTCCTGGAGGGCGAAGACCGGCCGCCCCTGGTGGCCGGACTGGGTGATCAGGGCGATCGCCGGGCCCTCCAGGTCGTCGCGGAAGTGCTCGAAGGCGTTGAGGTTGGTGTTGGGCCCCAGCAGCCTCAGCCCGGAGCCGGCCGTGGTGCGGGCGAGGCGCGCTTGCGCGTCCGCCCCGTCCCCGCCGGTCTCGGCATAGCCCGATGCGAAGACGACGGCGAACTTCGTCTTCGTCTCGACCAGTTGCTCGACCACGGGCAGCGGGTCGGCGACGAGCAGTACGGCGAGGTCCACGGGCTCGGGCAGGTCAGCGACGCTGGGCGCGCAGGGTAGTCCGAAGACGGTGTTCCGCTTCGGGTGCACGGGATGCAGACGCGCCCCGACTCGCTCCGCCCAGCCCAGGAGTTGCTGTGTGATCCGGGTGTTGGGGCGCCCCTCGGCGTCGGAGGCGCCCACGACGGCCACGGCTTCGGGCCGGAAGAACCGGTCCAGGTCGGGCACGGGTGCGTGCAGTGGACGTCCGCTGACGTCCAGGTCTTCGCTGTCGGCCTTGCCGTGGACGGCGCCGCTGCCGCCGCTGCCGTGTTCGCCGCAGGCCAGCACGCGTGCCGAGCGGGGGGTTGTGGTGAGGGTGCCGTGAGTAGATCCGAGCATCGTTCTCGCCCACTCCTGTGTGATGGCCAACAGAACTGACGCTGTGTCAGATTACTGAATTGACGCAGCGTCAGGAAGTGGTCGGTGCGTCGTCCTGTCGGACCGCGTTGTATCGGCGAGGTGGTGCTGTCCGGGTGGCAGGTGGCAGATGGCAGGTGTGTGCGGTTGTTCGATCGAGTCTTCGCCCGGGCTGCCGGGCGTCACCCCCTTGGGGGGTGACGGTTCTGTGGCTGCTCCGGCGGGACGCGGAGTCCGCAGCCTCATCGGAGCGGGCCCTCCGGTCGAAGCGGTCCGCGGTCCGCGGTCCGCGGTCCGCAGTCCGCCGTGCGCGTCAGCTCACCCCGCGGTCGATCGCACGGCTGATCGCGCGGGCTATACGGGGTGCCTCCAGGGCGATTTCGCGAAGGGCGCCGCTCAAGGGGTTGGCGTAGCCGGTGAAGTAGAGGGCGGGCGCCGCGGGGTGGGCCCGGGGGCCGCTGCGGAGGGGGCGGCCCCGGTCGTCGAGTACGCCGAGGCCGCCGAGCAGGCCGTCGAGCCCGCGGCGGTAGCCGGTGGCGGCGATCACGACATCCGGGGCGACCGTCTCCCCGCCACTGAGCAGTACCTTGCCCTCCTCGAACGCCTCGACGGCGGCCACGGGTTCGACGCGTCGGGCGCGTACCGCCTCGATGAGCCCCACATCGAGCACGGGGATCGCCCCCTCCCGGGCGCGGGTGTAGAGCCCGGTCTCGGGGCGCGGGAGTCCGTAGGGACCCAGGTCGGGTACCGATATCCGGGCGAGGCGCGCGGCGAGGGGGTCCACCAGGCGCACCGGCAGCCGACGGCAGATGATCCCGTTGCGCTGGGCGGGCCAGCCCAGGGTGGAGCGGCGCAGGATGTGCGGCGGTGTGCGGATGGCGAGCCGGACGCGTGCCGCGCCCGAGGCGGCCAGGTCTGTCGCGATCTCGGCACCCGTGTTGCCCGCGCCGACGATCAGGATGTCCTTGCCGTCGAAGGGGGCGGGGGAGCGGTAGCGGCAAGCATGCAGCAGTTCGCCGGTGAAGCTGTCGCGGCCGGGCCAGGCGGGCAGGTGGGGGGTGTGGTTGTAGCCGGTGGCGATGACGACGGCGGGGCTGCTGAACCGCCGCCCGCCGTTGGCGTGCAGTACCCACTGGTCCCCGTGCCGCTCGACCGCGCTGACCTCGACGCCCGTGGCCACCTCGATCCGATGGTGTGCGGCGTACCTCTCCAGGTACCGCACCACGTCGGCGCGGGCGACCCAACGGCCGTACGAGCGAGGCATCCGCAGGCCGGGGAGGGCGGAGTTCGCGCGGGTCGTGTGCAGGCGCAGCCGCTCGTAGTGGGAGCGCCAGGAGGAGCCGACCGAGTCGCTCTTCTCCAGCACCACGGCCCCGATGCCGCGTTCCTGGAGCGCGGCGGCCGTGGCCAGGCCGGCGGGCCCGGCGCCGAGCACGTGGACAGGGGGGACCGGGGTGCCGCTATCCGACATGGGCATGACGACGATCGTAGTCGGCGCGCATGTCCCGTCGAGGGGCGTGAACTCGCCACGGAGCCGCCTTGACCGCGCCGGCTGTCCGGCTCTTGCGTCCTGGGGCCGGATCCGGTGAACTGACACCCCGTCAGCTATGGGCCGGGGAAGGGGCGATATGGAGACCATCTGGCTCAGCGGGCCCGAGTGGCTTGCCGTGCTGCGCGTCGGACTCGGGCTGTGGTGGCTGGAAAGCTGGCGGCACAAGGACAAAAAGGGCTGGCTCACGCGGGGCACCGGCATCGGGTGGGCCTCCGACGTCGCGTCCAAGCACCGCTGGAGCGCCGTCACCAAGGGGTTCGACGTCGTGGTGAAGCCCCGGCCGAAGGCGATGGCGTACCTCGTCGTCCATGCCGAACTCGCGCTCGGGCTCGGGCTGATACTCGGTTTCCTCACCCCGGTAGCGCTCGTCGGCGGCCTGTTGCTCAACCTGCTCTACCTGGTGCTGATGATCCACGACTGGGCCGAGCAGGGGCAGAACAGCATGATGGCGCTCATCTCGTTCGTCGCGCTGTTCGGGATGAGCTGGCAGGTGTGGTCGCTCGACGCCGTATGGGGGCTCTTCTGATGGGGACGGCACAGATCTGATGGGGACGGCACAGAGGTTCGATCTGCCCGGGACCGACGCGTTCACCGTCCCCTACTGGCAGGCGGCGGCCGAGGGCAGGCTGCTGCTGCGCCGTTGCCGCGCCCCTGGCTGCGGCGCCGCGCACCACTATCCGCGCGAGTTCTGCCCGCGCTGCTGGAGCGAGGACGTCGAGTGGGTGACGGCGAGCGGGGAGGCCACGCTCTACACCTGGTCCGTGGTGCACCGTAACGACCTGCCACCGTTCGGTGAGCGCGTGCCGTACGTCGCCGCGGTGGTGGAACTGGCGGAGGGCCCGCGCATGATGACCGAGATCACCGGCTGTCCCGAGGAGGCGCTGCGGATCGGGATGCCGCTGCGCGTCGCCTTCCGCGACCACTCCCCCACGAACGGCGCCGATTCCCGTAAGGGCGGCGCGGAGGGCGCGGGCGCTGGGTGCGCCGGGGGCGCCGGGGGCGCTGAGATCCGGGCGGTACCGGTGTTCCGGCCCGCGCGTTCCGCCGACGGCCCGGGGTGACGATTATCGCTGGCAGCCCGGGGGGCCGATCGCCCATGCTGGCCGGGTGCGTATACGTGAAGCGACCGCGGCCGACTGGCCCGCCATCTGGCCGTTCCTCCGAACCATCGTCGCCGAGGGTGAGACCTACACCTACCCGCGTGACATGGACGAGCCCACCGCGCGCCGGATCTGGATGCTGGAGCCGCCCGGCCGCACCGTCGTCGCCGTGGACGAGGGGGCGGACGGCGGCGAGAGCGGCGTCGTCCTCGGTACCGCGAAGATGAACCCCAACCACATGGGCGGCGCCTCGCACATCGCCGGCGCCAGCTTCATGGTCGATCCCGCGCGGGGGCGCAAGGGCGTGGGCCGCGCGCTGGGGGAGCACGTGCTGGAGTGGGCGGTCGAGGAGGGCTACCGCGCGATGCAGTTCAACGCGGTGGTGGAGACCAACACCCGCGCGGTCGCGCTGTGGAAGTCGCTGGGCTTCGAGATCGTCGCCACGCTCGAAGAGGGCTTTCTGCACCCCCGGCACGGATATGTGGGGCTGCACATCATGTACCAGCGCTTCTGAGCGCCGGACGGTTCAGCCGCGGCCCAGGACCACCGTCCCGGAGGAGCAGAACCACCCTCCGGTCCCCGAGGCGACGGCCAGCTCGGGCAGGGAGCCGTCAGCCCGGCGGACCTGACGGCCCCCCGCCGCCGCCCCCGTCGCGCCTGCCACCCCAGCCTCGTCCGCCTCGCCCGCCGCCCGCACCTCGTCCGCCTCGCCCACCGCCCGCACCTCGTCCGCCTCGCCCGCTGCCCGCACCTCGTCCGCCTCGCCCGCCGCCCGCACCTCGTCCGCCCCGCCCACCGCCCGCACCTCGTCCGCCTCGCCCACCGCGCACGTTTCGTCCGCCTCGCCCACGGCCCGCGCCTCGTCCGCCCCGCCCACGGCCCGCGCCTCGTCCGCCCCGCCCACCGCCCGCGCCTCGTCCGCCTCGCCCCTGAGCTGTCGTACGGCCTCCACCAGGAGGAAGAGTCCGCGCATGCCCGGATGGCAGGCCGAGAGGCCGCCGCCGTCCGTGTTGACGGGCAGCGAGCCGTCCCGCAGCAGCCGCCCCTCCGCCACGAAGGCGCCGCCCTCGCCCTTCGCGCAGAAGCCCAGGTCCTCCAGCGTCACGAGGGTCATATAGGTGAAGGCGTCATAGATCTCGGCCAGGTCGATGTCCCGCGGGGTGACCCCGGCCCGCTCGAAGGCGGCGCGTCCGGAGACGGCCGCGGGGGAGACGGTGAAGTCCTCCCACTCGGACATCGTCGTGTGCGAGACGGCCGTTCCCGCGCCCAGCACCCACACCGGATGCCTGGCCAGATCGGGCACGTACTCCTCCCCGACGAGCAGCACCGCACAGCCCCCGTCCGAGCGGACGCAGCAGTGGAGCTTGGTGAACGGGTCGGCGATCATCGGCCCGGAGAGGACGTCCTCGACGGTGATCGGCTCGCGGTAGAGCGCATCGGGGTTCGCGGCGGCGTTCGCACGGGCCTGGACGGCGACTTGGGCGAGCTGTTCGAGCGTGGTGCCGTACTGGTGCATGTGACGCCGGGCCGCCATCGCGTACTTGGCGATGAGGGTGTGCCCGTACGGCACTTCGAACTGGAGCGGACCCCGGGCGCCGAAGGAGAGGTCCGAGGTGCGGCGGCGGGCCTTGATGTCGGCGCGCGCCGTGGAACCGTAGACGAGCAGTACCGCGTTGGCGCGCCGCTGGGCTATGGCGTCCGCCGCGTGGGCGGCCATGACCTCCCAGGTGGCGCCGCCGACCGAGGTGGAGTCCACCCAGGTGGGGCGCAGCCCCAGGTACTCGGCGACCTCTACCGGTGCGAGCGTGCCCAGCCCGGCCGAGGCGAGCCCGTCGATCAGCGCGCGGTCCAGCCCCGAGTCGGCGAGCGCCCGGCGGGCGGCCTGCGCGTGCAGCGCGTACGGCGTCGCCTCGTCCACCCGGCCCCCGTCGGAGAGCGCGACTCCGGCGACGGCGACCCTGCGCGACCTGCGCGACCTGCGCGGTGGAGGTGGTGTGCGGGGTGCAGGTGTGATGCGCGGACCGGTGCTCGCGGCAGGCATGAATCTGACGGTACATCAGGTACAGGCCGGGGTGAACAGGCGGCCCGGGCGGCCGTCGCCCCTCCGCGCACCTCCGGGTATCCCCGCCTGCCTCTGGGTATCCCCGCGCACCTCCGGGTATCCCCGCCCGGCTGCCTCTGGGCATCTCGGCCGCCGCTCCCTAATATGACGCTGCGTCAGATCTGAGGGGAGTTGCCGATGGACACCGCGTTCACCGAGGAGCAGAACGAGATACGCCGTACCGTGCGGGAACTGCTCGCCCGGGGCTGCGGGCCCGACGAGGTCAAGGCGGCGGTCAGGACGGACCCGGGGTACGACACCGGGTTGTGGCACACCTTCGCCGCCCAGCTAGGACTCCCCGGGCTCGCGCTCCCCGAACGCTACGGCGGCGCGGGCTGCGGCACCCTCGAACTGGCGCTCGCCGTCGAGGAGACGGGCCGGGCGCTGCTGCCCTCGCCCCTGTTCGCGACGGCGGCCCTCGCCGCCCCGCTCCTCCTCGCGCTCGGCACCGACGAGCAGCGCGCCCGCCTGTTGCCGCGCCTCGCCTCCGGCGAACTGACCGCCGCGCTCGCCGTCCCCGCCGGCGCGCTCCCGCTGGCGCTCGGCCTCACCGGGACGGCCACGGGATCGCGCACGGGGGCGGACACGGGATCACGCACGGGGGCGGACACGGGATCGCGCACGGGGGCGGTCACGGGATCGCGCACGGGGTCGGACGCACCCGCACCCGCACCCGACGGCGACTGGGCGGGCGGCGGCCGGGCGGGCGGCATGCAGGCGTACCGCGACGCCGAGGGCGGCGACGGTGCCGGCGGCTGGCGGCTGTACGGGGAGGCCGGACAGGTACTGGGCGGGCACAGCGCCGGGTTGCTGCTGGTCGCCGCGCACACCGGAGGGTTCGCGCGCAGCCGGACACTGCTCTTCCTCGTGGACCCGGAGTCGGACGGTGTCGCCAGAACCCGGCAGACCGCGCTGGATGAGACCCGTCCCGTCGCCCGCGTCGAACTACGGGACGTGACAGCCGAACTGCTCGGGGGTGACAGCGGCGACAACAGCGATCAGGGCGTGAACGGTGTGAACGGCGCTGACGGCGCTGACGGCGTGAACGGCGCTGACGGCGACGCGTGCGAGGTGCGTGCCGCGCTGGCCCGAGTCGGCCCCGGCGCCGCCGCCGTGCTGGCGGCCGAGGCGGTCGGGGCGGCGGACGGCGCGCTGGCCCGTACCGTCGAGTACATGGGCGTGCGCGAACAGTTCGGGCGGCCGATCGGCGCGTTCCAGGCGGTGCGCCACCGGCTCGCGGACGTGTACGCCCAGGTGCAGGCGGCGCGCTCGGCCGCGTACTACGCGGCATGGGCAGCCGACGCGGACGCCCAGGAGGCGGCCACCGCCGGCGGACTCGCCCTGGCGCAGGCGCTGGAGGCGCTGCGGCTGGCGGCGGCCGAGACGGTACAGCTCCACGGGGGCGTCGGCTTCACCTGGGAGCACGAGGCGCATCTGTACTTCAAGCGGGCGGCCGGTGACGACCTGCTGTTCGGGCCGGTACACCGGCTGCGCGCCGCCGCCGCCGAGCGCGCGGCGCTGTTCGAGCCTTCCGGTGGCGGGAAGAAGAGCCCGGGGAGCCCGGGGAGCCCGGGGACGAAAAGCTCCGGGGCGGGGCCGGAGCACGTGACAGGAGAGGCGGTCGGGGTTTGATGGACAAGGGCAAGGTGATCCAGAAAGTCTCCTCGACCAGGGCGTTCGCCCGCGTGGCCCCGCATGTGATGCCCGCGCTCGACCACGCCGTCCACCGGCTCAGCGGCGGCCGGACGATGATCAGCAACCGGCTGCTCCCGGGTGTCGTGCTCACCTCGACGGGGGCCAGGAGCGGGCGGCCACGGCGTACTCCGCTGGCCTGCATGCCGGAGAAGGAGCGCGGAAGCTGGCTGCTGATCGGCAGCAACTTCGGCAAGGCGGGCCACCCGGGCTGGACCGCGAACCTGCGCCGTCACCCTGACGCGCGGATCAGCTGGCGGGGCACCGACATCGCCGTGCGGGCGCGGCAGTTGGAGGGGGCGGAACGGGCGGAGGCGTGGGAGGAACTGCTGCGCTTCTGGCCGCCGTACGCGGTCTACCAGGCGCGGATCGAGCGCCGGATCCGCGTCTTCCGGCTGGAGCGGCGCGCGGAGACGTAGCGGGCGAGAGGCGGGAGGGTACGGGGGCGTGGGACGGGCGCAAGTCGGGCGCGGGGTGGGCACGTCGCGAGCGGGGAGCGCCGTGGCGGACGGGCGCGCAGCGCCGTACCGGCGCCGGACCGGGACGCGGCTGTGGGGCATGCCGCAGGCCACCTGCCGCAGGCCGCCTGCCACAGGCCGCCTGACCGGCTGCCCGGCGTGCTGCGCTACTTGACGGGCTTCTTGCCCGTGACACCCAGGTGCACCAGGAGGGCCAGGCTCGGCTTCAGTTCGGACTGCTTGACGCCCCAGGACTGGAAGCCCTTCTGGTGGCCCGCGACGGAGGCCAGCATGGCGACGAGGGAGCCCGCGACAGCCGTCGCGTTCACGTCCTTGTCCACCTTGCCCTTGGACTGCAACTCCTTGATCGAGTCGGCCAGGGAGTTGTTGACCGAGTTGAGGATCTTCATGCGGATCTTGTAGAACCGCTTGTCCCCTTCGGCGGCGCCCAGATCGACCACGCGCAAGATCGCGTCGTTCTTGCGCCAGAAGGAGAGGAAGCCCTCGACCAGGTCCTCGGCCGCCTGCCAGGCCGCCTTGCCCACCCAGGAGCGGTCGGCGACCAGTTCGGTCAGGCCCGCCCCCTCCTTGGCCATGGCTTCGGCGATCTCCAGTACGGCGCCCTCGACATCGGGGAAATACTGGTAGAAGGTCGCCGGGGACGTGCCCGCTTTCCGTGCGACGTCGATGACCTTGACGTCGCGGTAGGGCGACGAGCTGAGCATCTCGCCGAGGCAGTCGAGCAGCTTCTGCCGCGTCGCCTGACCGCGGCGTCCGGCCACCCGGCCGTCGACGGTTCGAACTTGTCCTGTCATGCCGTCAGCTTACCGAGGGGCGATCGGCCCGCGATTCGTCCGCATGCAAATGGGTGCGAGCGCGGTTCCGCGTGCGCCGAGTGCGCTCGGCGCGCCCCTTCGTATGCCCTCCGCACGCCCTCGGCGGGAGTGTGTGGCGGACGGCGTTGACAGTGGCGGATGCGAAGCTGGCAGAGCCGACGGGCGGAAGGGCGGAGCCGGCTGACGGGAACTGGTGGAGTCGGCGGGGCGGAGCTGGTGGAGCGGGAATGCCGGACTCCTCCTCGGCTGGGGGCTTTGCGGGGTAACGAAGACACATACGAGGTGCCCCCGGGTTCGCAACCGCCGCCTTCGCCAGGAAGAATCGGCCTCCGGACCGCAGGTCCGGCACGGCAGTGAGAGGCTGCACGGGGCGGGACGACGTACAGCCCCTACGGGGAGGTGGCAGGCAAGTGGTGGAGCAGCTGACGCAGCACGATCCGCGGCGGATCGGCCCGTTCGAGGTGCTCGGCCGTCTCGGTGCCGGCGGCATGGGGCTGGTCTACCTCGCACGTTCGGCCTCGGGCCGCCGCGTGGCGATCAAGACGGTGCGTACGGAACTGGCCGAGGACCAGCTCTTCCGGGTGCGATTCACACGCGAGGTGGAGGCGGCGCGGGCCGTCAGCGGGTTCTATACCGCCGCCGTGGTGGACGCCGATCCGCGTGCCGCGGTGCCGTGGCTGGCCACCGCCTACGTTCCGTCACCCTCCCTCGAAGAAATAGTCAACGAGTGCGGGCCGCTGCCCGTCCAGGCGGTGCGCTGGCTGGCGGCCGGTGTCGCCGAGGCGCTCCAGTCCATCCACGGCGCGGGCCTGGTCCACCGCGACCTGAAGCCCTCCAACGTGCTGGTCGTCGAGGACGGGCCGCGCGTCATCGACTTCGGCATCGCATCCGGCGTCTCCAACACCCGGCTGACGATGACGAACGTCGCCGTCGGCACGCCCGCCTATATGTCGCCCGAGCAGGCGCGGGACTCACGCAGCGTCACCGGTGCCAGTGACATCTTCTCGCTCGCCTCCATGCTGGTCTTCGCCGCGACCGGCCATGCGCCCTTCCACGGGGCGAACCCCGTGGAGACCGTCTTCATGCTGCTGCGCGAAGGCCCCGACCTTGAGGGCCTGCCCGGGGACCTGCGGCCCCTGATCGAGTCGTGCATGCGGATGAACGCGGAGGAGCGTCCGACCCCCGCCGACCTCCAGTCACAGCTCGCCCCGCACCTGTTCGCGGCGGGCAGCGACGACAGCGGAACCGTCTCGGCCTGGCTGCCCTCGACCGCCGTCACCCTGATCGAGCGGCGCCGGGGCGGCCGGGCGATGCGGCGCCAACAGGAGGCGGCGCAGGCCGCGCAAGCTGCGAGCGCGGGCGCGGGGAACGGGGCGCACGCGGGGAACGGGGCGGACGCGGGAGCCGCGGTCGGGGCCGGTGCCGGTGGCCCCGGAGGCGCTGGATCCGGTCCCGCCGACCTACGCGGAGCGGACCACTCCGCTCCGGCACATCCCGGGAGGTCCGGCGCCGCCGGGCCCGGGGGCGGGGCCGCCGAATGGGACCACGGCATTCCGGCGGGCCCCGGCGGACCCGCCGCCATCGGCGGCGCGTCCGTGCCGGGGCCCCGCTTTCCCGAGGGCGCCGGTTCCGCTTCGGACCCTGGTGCCATGTCGGGTCCTGGTGCCGCGCCGGGCCCCGGTCCGGCCTCGGGCCCGGGTCCGGGCTCGTTCGGGCCCGGCTCCGTCGGGCCGGGCCCGGCGGCCGGAGGCGGCTCAGGGCCGGGATCCGTGCCCGTCGTCCCGCGGCCGGCCGCGCAGTCCGGACACCCCGACAGCGGGCCCGTACGGCTGCCCGGCGCTCAGGTGCCCATCGGCCCGGGGCCGCGCCGTCCCGACGAGGGCGGGAGCGCGGAGGCGGACCCCACCTCGGGCTGGGTCCGCCCGCCCAACGGGGCCCAGCACGCGGCCCCACAGCCTTCCGCTGCGTCCGCTGCGTCCGCTGCGTCTGCCGCCTCGCAGTCCGTGAGCGGGGGCGAGCCGCCGGGCCGGGCAGGTGGCCCCGCACCGTCCGTACCGCGCCACGGGGCGCCCCACAGCGGCCACGGTCATGGCCATGGCGCAGGTGGCGGCCAGGGCCCCCGGCACGCGGGGGCACCCGACCAGAGCCCGCCTCCCGCGCCGCACCACGCTCCCGCCCCGCACAGCCCGCCCGGGGTGGGCCCCCAGGGCTTCCTCTCGGGCGGCGGCCCGGCCGCGGTCTCGGGAGCGTCCCAGGTGGCGCCGCCGTCCGTGCACGGCCCAGGCTCCGGCCTCAGCACGGGTGCGGGCGCCGGCTCGGGCCCCGGCCCCGGACCGGGCGCGCGGCACCCGCTCCACCAGTCCCCGCCGCCCCCGCCCTCGCAGCCGCCCGCCCCGTCGGCGTCGGCCGGCCCCTCCGGTCAGTCCAGCCCCTCCGGTCAGTCCGGGCCGACCGGGCAGCTCGGTGGGACCGGCGGACCGCAGCGCTGGCGGCCGTGGCGGTTCCGGATGTCGAACGACGTCTGGGGCTCGCCCGTCGTCGCCGACGACCTGGTGTACGTGACCTCGTTCGAGGTACACGCGCTGGACGTGGCGAGCGGGCGCCGACAGTTCAAGACCCGCGAGGTCGCCTGGTCGATGGCCGTCTCCGGAGGCCGGGTCCACGCCTCCGACGGGCCCAGCCTCTACGCGCTGGACGCCGCCGACGGCTCCGAGCGCTGGCGCCTGGCCACCGACGGCTGGGTCTACTCGCTCAAGGTGGACCGGGGCACCGTCGTCACCGGCACCCGCGGCGGAGGCGTGCAGGCGTGGGAGGCGGCCAGCGGCGAAAAGCTGTGGGAACTCTCCGGCGCGCAGGCCGACTTCGAGACCCCCGAGGGCGGCCCCAGCATCGCCGACGGCGCCGTCTACACCTGGGCCGACGGCCGCCTCTACGCGCTGGAGGCGCGCACCGGCACCGAGCGCTGGTCGTACCCCGTGGGCGACGCCTCGGCCACCGGCGGCGTGCCGGTACGGATCACCGTGGCGGAGGACGGCGTCGCCTACGTGTGCGCCGGGTCCCGCGTCTTCGCGCTGGACGCCGCCACCGGCGCCGAACGCTGGCGCTTCGACGCGCCCGCCGCGTTCCTGTGCCCGCCCGCCTACGTACGGGGCCCGGGCGTGACCGGCGGCGGCATCTACCTCGCCGACTACCTCGGCACCGTCTACGCGCTCGACACAGGCAACGGCCACGACCGCTGGCGCATCGCCACCGAGGCCCGGCACTCCACGGAGCCCGTCGTCACCGCCGACGGGCTCGTCCACCTCGGCAGCGGCAGCGCGCTCTACACCCTCGACGCCGTGAGTGGCACGCCGCGCTGGCGTTTCGCGACCGGCGCCGACGTGGTGGGCGCGCCCGTTGTCGCCAACGGCCGCGTGCACTTCGGATCGGCCGACCACTGCCTGTACACGGTTGACGCGGTGGGGGCCAGCTGAGATGGAAGCTGGCCACGGGCGGGGAGATCACGGGGCCGCCGGTCGTCGTCGGCGGCGTTGTCTACGCGTGCAGCAAGGACCGGTGCGTGTACGCGCTCGACGCGACGAAGGGGACGGGGCAGTCCCGCGCGTAGCCCACCCGCCCGCCCCTTCTTTGCCACCTTGTGACTGGGCGGCGGATCTTTTGGTGGGCTCTTTCCCGGTGCCTGCTGGGCCTGCCTGGGCAGGGGGCGCCGCTGTGCTGGGCGCGCGCTCGCGGCGAGTCGCATGTGAGCACAGCTGGGCCGGGCTCTGCGCTTCGAGGAGTGAGCGGTCCAACTGGCCGGGGCAGGGTGGGGGTTGAGGGCGCATGGGTGCTCCCCGCCGCGGGGATACCCGGGGCGGGGAGGTGTGGGGGCCTGAGCGGGAGCGACCTACGCGGCGTCGCGTTTGTCGTGGGGCCAGGCTTCCTGTTCGTCGCCGTGCGGCTTCTCGGAGGGCGGGGCCTTGGGGAAGGGGCGGGTGTTGTCCGGGGCGGCGGGCGGTGGCTGCTGGCCAGGGGCCTGACCGGGCCGGGAGTCGACCGGCTCCTGTGGCTCCTGCGGCTGCGGCTGCGTCCCGGCGTAGGGCTGGTCCAAGGGTGTGGCGTCCTCCTCGCGGGGGCCCGGGGCGACGGGGGCCGCGGCCAAGTGGCGTGAGCCTGCGCTGTGGCGTCCCACCGAGGCTTGGTGGCGGCCCTTCATCGCGGCGGTGGCGATCAGCAACAGGACGCCTCCGCCGAGGGCGAGCCACGCGCCGGAGGCAAGTCCTCCGCTGGTGCCCATCGTCAAGCTGCCCGCGGCCAGGCCCTGGCGGACCATCCACAGCACGGTGAAGCCGAGGGACAGCACGGCCGCGACAGCCACCATCGTTCTGGAGCGCGTCAGTGCGCCCAGTACCGCCACCACGGCCGCGACCAGCATCACCACGAAGAGCCCCGTGAACAGGGCGGCTCCGGCACCAGTGATGCCGCCGCCCTGGAAGAGCTCGTCGATGCGGAAATCGCGCCCGTGACGGCCGCCGTACCACGGTCGGAAGGGGCTGAATACGACGGCCGCCGCTCCGATGAGTGCGAGTAGCGACCCGAGAGAGTTACGGATCATCGGTCTCGCCTCGCTTTCCGGCGCCGCTTTCCGGCGCCGCACGGGTGCGTGATCCGGTTCCGACGCTACGCCGGTGGGAACCCGCCCGCCACTCACGGCGTCTAGAGCCGGTGATATTGGTTGTACTGAACGCGACAACACCGGGACAGCGGCGCCGCAACAGCGCGCCGCCGCGCGGAACGGACGCGGGACGACGCGGCGCGAGCCGCGTTCAACGCCCACGGGGGGACCTTTCATGAAGCGGACGCACCACATCAAGCTGCTCGTGGCCGTGACGGTCGTGCTGCTCACACTCAGCGGATTCAGCCCGAACCGCTCGAGCGGCGGGCGGGGCGGGAGCAGCAGCAGCGGGGGCAAGGTTCACAGCGGTGGCGGTGGCGGCGGGTGCAGCAGCAAGAGCTCCAGCAGCCACAGCGGAAGCTCCGACTACGACAGCTCCAGCAGCTCTGGTTCCAGCAGCTCAGGCGGCTACGACTCCAGCTCCAGCAGCTCCAGCAGCTCCAGCGGCGGGTACGGCGGCAGCGGCGGTCACCGCGCCGGCACCCGCTACAACTCCACCACCGGCTCCACCAACAGCGGCTCCTCGTCCAACGGTTCGGGCTCCAGTCGGCGCGACGGCTCCGGCAGCGTGGTCAAGTGCGCCGACAGCGCCGCGCCCAGCGCCACCGTGCGGGTGCGCAACGCCGCGTCCCGGCAGGCCACTTACACCGTGAGCGTCAAGTTCGTGGACGACCTCGGCACGACCGTGGACACCGGTTCGGCGGTCGTCACCCTGGCGGCCAACGGCACCAAGAGCGTCAAGGTGCCCATGAGCAACCCGAGCGAGGTCGGCGACGTCAACCGGTGCGAGGTCCTCTCCGTCCGCTGACTGCCGCCGCCGCGCCCGGCGCGGTGGGGCCGGTGGGACGCCGCACCGGCAGGCCGCGTCTCACCGCAGGCGGACGGGGTCGGTCCGCCCGCCGACCCGTCCCCGCGCGGCGAACAGCTCCGCCTGCCGTTCGGGCGGCAGGTTGCCGAGGGCGATCAGGGCCGGGGCCTGGGCCATCGCCTGGGCGCGGGCCGCTTCCCCGGCCGCCCATACCGCCCGTACGGTGCCCTGGACGGCTTCGGTGGGGTACGAGGCGAGGACGCGCGCGCAGCGCAGGGCGGCCTCCAGCGCGCCGCCGGGCGGGGCGAGTTCGGATACCAGTCCGGTCTCGTAGGCGCGGCGGCCCGAGATCCGTTCGGCGGTGCCCATCAGGGCCATCCTGGCGACCTCGCCGAACGGCATGCGCTGCGCCATCGCCATGGCCTCGTACGCGCTGACCATGCCGTAGGCGGTGTGCGGGTCGAAGAAGGCGGACTCCTCGGTGGCGATGAGGAATTCGGCCTCGCTCAGCAGGTAGAAGGCGCCGCCGCAGGCCATGCCCTCGACGGCGGCGATGACCGGGATCCACAGGTCGTTGGCCTTGGGGCCGATGGTCAGCAGCGGGTCGTCGAGCGCGTAGGGGGAGTGGGGCTGGGCCGGGGCCTGCGGGCCGGAGACCGCCGCGCGGTCGATGCCGGTGCAGAAGGCCCGGCCGCCGGTGCCGGTGACCACGGCGGCGCGGACGTCCGGGTCGGTGCGCAGACCGCGCCAGATGGCGGCGAGCGCCTGGGCGTCGGCCAGGTCGAGCGCGTTGTGCTTCTCGGGGCGGTCCAGGGTGACCGTGGCGACGCCGTCCTCGGTGTGGGTCCGGATGCTCACGGCCGCTCCAGCATCCAGCGCGGAACGGTCACCCGGCCCGCACCCCCACCCGCTCCCGGACCCGCGTCCGCTCCCTCACCCTCGCCCTCCGCCTCGCCCAGCTCGTGGAAGACGGCCTTGACCGGGGCTCCGATGCGCAGCTTCGCCGGATCGAGGGAATCGAGTGAAGCATCCGGTGCGGCGACGAGGTTGCCCACCATCCGGATGCGCGGTTCGTCGGCCAGCTCCACGACGACCGCGTTGTACGGGGCCTGTTGGGCGTAGGCGGGCAGCAGCGGCGGGTGGGCGATCACGTACGACCAGATCCGGCCGCGTCCGCTCATCCGGTGCCACGCGCTCTCGAAGGACTGGCAGTGCGGGCAGCAGGGCCGGGGCGGGAAGCGCCGCCGTCCGCACGCCGCGCACGCCTGGACGCGCAGCTCACCGCGTGCGGTGTACGTCCAGAAGGGGGCGCCGTCCTCGTCCGGTACGGGCAGCAGCAGCCCGTCGCTCGTGAGGGGGGACATGGGATCAACTCCTCAGCAGCAAAGCGGAGGTGGGCACGCCTTCGCCTGCCGTGACCAGGCAGGTCGAGGCGTCGGGGACCTGCGCGGTAGAGGTGCCGCGCAGCTGTTTGACACCCTCGGTGATGAGGTTGAAGCCGTGCACATACGCCTCGCTCAGCCCACCGCCCGAGGTGTTCAGCGGCAGCCGTCCGCCGATCTCCAGCGCGCCGCCCTCGGTGAAGGCCGCGCCCTCGCCGCGCCCGCAGAAGCCGTAGCCCTCCAGGGAGAGCGGGATGAGCGGGGTGAAGGCGTCGTAGATCTGGGCGACATCCACATCCTGTGGACCCAGGTCGGCGCTCTTCCACAGCTGTTGGGCCGCTGTCCAGGCCGGGCCCTGGAGCGGGTCCTGGTTCCAGTAGTTGACCATCCCGTGGTGCTGCGCGGGCAGGCCCTGGGCCACGGAGTGCACGTAGACGGGCCGCCTGCGGCAGTCGCGGGCGCGGTCGGCGGACACCAGCACGCAGGCGAGGGCGCCGTCCGTCTCCAGGCAGTTGTCGAACAGGCACAGCGGCTCGCTGATCCAGCGCGCGGTCATGTACATCTCGCGGGTCAGCGGGCGCTCGTACATCATGGCGGCCGGATTCTGGTTGGCGCGGTTGCGGCAGGCCAGGGCGACGTTGAAGAGGTGGTCGCGGGTGGCGCCGTACTCGTGCATATAGCGCCGGGTGAGCATGCCGATCTCGTCGGCGGGGCGCAGCAGGCCGAAGGGGCGGGTCCACTGTGCGGGGGTGGGGAGCTGCGCGGTGGTGTTCTGCCACGGGCGGGCGCCCGAGCCGCGTTTGCGCGAGCGCCAGGCGACGCCGACGCTCGCCTGCCCGGTGGCGATGGCGGCGGCGAGGTGGGCGACCGTGGCACACGAACCGCCGCCGCCGTAGCCGACCTTGGAGAAGAAGGTGACATCACCGGCGCCGATGGCCTTGGCGACCTCGACCTCGTCGGTCTCCTCCATCGTGTACGAGGCGAAGCCGTCCACCTCGGCGGGCGCGATCCCCGCGTCGTCGAGCGCCGCCAGGACGGCGCGGCAGGCGAGGGCCTTCTCGGATTCCGGGAGCCGCTTGGCGAACGGCGTCTGGCCTATGCCGGCGATCGCCGTGGCGTCCTTCATGGCGTCCTCCTCGGCCGTTCGCGGCTGTTCCCGACGCCCCGGCTGTTCCCGACGCCCCGGCTGTTCCCGGCGGCCCCCGGCGTGCGCAACCGGCACGGCCTGACCGGTTGTGTGTTCCGCTGCTGACAGCGGAGGAGGCTACAGCTAATCTGACGGTTAGTCAGCTAGTGCCTCATCGGTGACGCGGGCCGGGCCCGGAACGGAACGCAGAGTCGGACTCAGCCGGTCGCGGGACCGGAGCCGCGGTCGCCGGGCGTGAAGGAGGACGAGATGAGCGGTGGCGCGTTCTCGCCGGGGCCCAGGTCCTCGCCGGAGCCGGGGTTATCGCCAGAGTCGGGGTCCGCGTCGGAGCACGGATGCTCGCCGGAGCCGGGGATCTCGCCGGAGCCGGGCCCCGGTTCCGCACCGGGGGCCGGGCGGGCGGCCGAACCGCGGGCCGGACGGACGGCCGCTCCCGCGTCCCCGCCCCCATCCCCGTCGCCGCGCCCGTGGCCGTCTCCGTCCCTCTCCCCCTCGTCGTACCCGTCCCCCCTCGACGCCCGCACGATCCCCGAGCTGGTGCGGGCGGCGGCCCGTCGGTACGGCGCGCGGGAGGCCGTCGTGGAGGGCCGGACGCGGGTCGGCTACCGGGAGTTGGGGGAGCGCGTGGAGCGCGCCGCCGCCGCGTGCGTGGCCGCCGGGCTGGAGCCGGGGGACCGGGTGGCCATCTGGGCGCCCAACACGCTCGACTGGATCGTGGCCGCGCTGGGTGCCGTCACCGCGGGCGGCGTCCTGGTGCCGCTCAACACCCGCTTCAAGGGCGCCGAGGCCGCCTACGTACTCCAGCGCACCCGTGCCCGGCTGCTGTTCGTCACCGGCACCTTCCTGGGCACCTCGTACGTCGCCTCGCTGCGCCGCGCCACCGCCGAGGGACTCGGGGACGGCCCGCTGCCGGGGCTGGCACACCTGCGCGAGGTCGTCGTCCTCGCGCGGGACGCGCCCGCCGGGTTCCGCACCTGGGAGGGCTTCCTGGCGGGCGGCGGGGACGTTCCCCGCGCAGCCGTCCGTGCCCGCGCGGCGCTCGTCGGGCCCGGCTCGCCCTCGGACATCACCTTCACCTCGGGCACCACCGGCCACCCCAAGGGCGCCGTCATCACCCATCAACAGACCCTGCGCGTCTACACCGTGTGGAGCGAGCTGGCCGGGCTGGACGAGGGCGACCGCTATCTGATCGTCAACCCGTTCTTTCACACCTTCGGGTACAAGGCGGGCATCATCGCCTGCCTCTTGCGGGGCGCGACGATGATCCCGCAGCCGGTCTTCAGCGTGGAGACCGCGCTCGCCCACATCGCCGCGGAACGGGTGAGCGTGCTGCCGGGGCCGCCCACCTTGCACCGCTCGATCCTCGACCATCCGGCACGCCACCAGCACGACCTCTCGGCGCTGCGCCTGGTGGTGACCGGCGCCGCCGTCGTCCCGCTGGAGTTGGTGGAGCGGATGCGCGCCGAGCTGAAGGTGGGCACCGTGCTGACGGCATACGGTCTGACCGAGGCATCCGGAACCGTCACCATGTGCCGGCGCACCGACCCCGCCGAGGTCATCGCCGGCACCAGCGGCCGGGCCATCCCCGGGACGGAGGTCAAGGTCGTGGCCGCCGACGGCGCCCCGCAGCCGCCCGGTGAGCCGGGTGAGGTCCTGGTGCGCGGCTACCACGTGATGTCCGGATACTTCGAGGAACCCGAGGAGACCGCGCAGGCCATCACGCCGGGCGGCTGGCTGCGCACGGGCGATGTCGGAGTCCTGGACCCGGACGGCAACTTGCGGATCACCGACCGGATCAAGGACATGTTCATCGTCGGCGGCTTCAACGCCTACCCGGCCGAGATAGAGCAGCTTCTCACCAGGCATCCGGACATCGCCGAGGTCGCCGTCGTCGGCGTCCCGGATGCCCGGCTGGGCGAGGCGGGCAAGGCGTTCGCCGTACGGCACGAGGGTGCGTCGGTCACCGCCGGCGACCTCATCGCCTGGGCACGGCGCGAGATGGCGAACTACAAGGTGCCCAGAGAAGTCGAGTTCGTCCCCGCACTGCCGCGCAACGCCGGCGGCAAGGTCCTCAAGACCCGCCTGCGCCCTGGAACTGGAAGGGGCGCGGGGCCGTGACATATGCGGCTCCGCCGCGTAGGGGGCGCCCCCAGGGGGCGCGGGAACTGCGCGCCCAGCGCAGACGCATCCGCACCCTGCGAAGCGCGGCCAGGGGCAACCCCTGCTCAGAAAGATCCGCCGGACAGGCATCCGCAGGACGCCCGCCACGCCGCGGCCATCGGCTCGCACGGGGCGGGCGTACCCGGTTCCAGCCCGCTTCTCAGGCGCCAGGCGCCGCCCCCGCGCCGGGCGCCAGCGTCGCGTTGCGGTCGAGCACATGGAACGTCGGGCCCGCCGCGACTGTTCTGTCGCCGACGCCGGCTATGGGCGCCAGCGTGGAATTGCGTTCCGGCACGCTGGTCGAGTTGCGTTCCGAGGGCTTGACCGGCCCGTCCGCCAGGGCCGGTGCCGCCACCGCGCCCACCACGCCGAGGGCGAGTGCGCAGGTGGCAACGAGCTTCTTGGAGCGGGACATTGAGCGGGACATGGGAGGTACCTCCAGGCGGGAAATGATGATCAACCTGACGAATGACGCTACAACGGGAAGAATCCGGAAGTGATCGGTCTCCGGGGAGCATGGCTCGATCAGCCGGATGCACGTCTTGATACTGATACCCGCCCCTGCGGTGCCTGCAACGAGGCCCGCACAGCGCCGAGGACCGTCCCGACGGCTCCCCCTCTACGCCGTCGGCGGCGGTCCTCGTGTGTCCCCCGCAGGCCGGTCCCCGTTTCCCCCGTGGGACCGGCCCAGCGTTCCCCCCTCGGACCGTCCCCGTTCCCCCCGTGGGACGGTCCTGTGTGCATCCCCTGGGACCGCCCCCGTCTCCCCCGTGGGGCGGTCCTGTGTGCATCCCCCGTAGACGGCGATCCCCCGGGCGGTTCACGCCCGCCGCCGTCCTCGCGTTCTCCGGGGACCCGTTCCCCCGATGCTTGCCGGGCCCCGGAGAACGGGCCTCAGTTGGCCGGCTGGCTGGTCTGGTTGCGCTCGTCCGTGCCGACCTCGCCCGTGGCTTCCTTGATGACCTTGGGCTTGATGGTCTGGTTGCGCTCCTTGGTACGGATCTCGCCGCTGTCCGGCGTGACCTTCTCCTCGTGGTCGCTCATGGTGGCTTCCCCTCTATGGGCTCAGTGGGCAGGTGCCCGCCCAGCGACTCCCCCGAGGACCGCCGGACGGGCGTGTCAAGGCCGTTCACCCTAACGGGGTACGGCCCTTCCCCCAGCCGACCCGCCTGCCCCCCGACGCGCCGGATCGACTAAGAAGAGCATGCCTGGCCGCGATAAACGATCGATTAACGTCTCATTGGCGGGTCCGCGAAACCATCAAACGGCAGCGTACCCAGGGCTTTTGACGGGGTTTTGACCGGGCGCGGGTTCGGTCGCCGGCCTTGTCGAGCCCCCGGCCGGAAGCGGCCCGGACCCCACTTCCCGCCGGGCGCCAGGCCGCGGCGGTCGGCGTCAGGCCGCGGCGGTCGGGGTCAGCAGGCCGCGTACGTCCTCGGCTTCCGGGGTGCCCAGGTTCTCGTACTGCTCCAGTGCCTCGCGCCAGCACGCCTGGGCGCGGCGCTGCTGGCCGATGGAGTCCAGTGCCCGGCCCAGCAGGGTCAGGGCGTTGGCCCTGCGCCAGGGCCCGCCGACGCTGCGCAGGATGGCCAGGGCCTGTTCGGCCAGGCCGGCGGCCTGGGCGGGGCGCTGCGCGACGAGCTGTACCTCGCCGAGGCGGAAGTAGGCCATCCCCTCCCACAGCCGCTGGCGGCTCTGCTGGAAGATGTCCAGCGCCTCCTGGAAGTTGCGTTCCGCCTCGGTGAGCCGCTTGGCGGTGGTCTGGGCGATGGCCAGCGCGTAGAGCGTGGTGGCCCGCCGCATGGAGACGCTGAGGTGGTCGTGGATGGCCAGGGCCTGTTCGGCCAGCGCGATGGCGGTGTCGGTCTTGCCCAGTTCGGTGTGCACGCGCGAGAGGTTGCACAGCGCGCTGGCCTCGGCGGGCTTGTTGCCGTACGCGCGGAAGGAGGCGAGCGCCTTGCTGAGGAAGCCTTCCGCTTCCAGGTGTCTGCCCTGGTAGTTGGCGACGAGGCCGCGGTCGTTGAGCGCGTAGGAGAAGGAGATGGGGTCGGCCGCGCTCTCGCCGAGCGGGCCGGCCGCGGTGGCTTCCTCGTCGGCCTGGTCGAAGCGGCCGGTGGCCAGGTGCATGCCGGTGAGGACCGAGCGGGCGCGGGCCTCGGCGTGGGCGTCGCCCGCCTTGCGCGCGGCCTCTTTCATGGCGTTGGCCCCGAGTTCGTACTGCCGTACGTTGCCCCCGGATTCGGCCAGCGCGCTGGTGGCCATCAGCAGGTCCACCGCGCGGCGCAGGGTGGGCCCGGAGGCGAGCTGGCCGGCGCAGGCGAGGAAGCAGCCGGACTCGGCGAACAGCCACTCGATCGAGGCGCTGTGGTCGGCGAAGTGGAGTCCCTCGTGTCCGGTGGCCTCCAGGTGGTCCACCAGGCGCTCGGCGGGCCGCTCCAGGACGTAGTAGTTGCGCGCCGTCGCCAGGTAGAAGTCCAGCAGCCTGGTCAAGGCGGCGTCCCGCTCGCTCGGCGGCTGTTCGTCGCGTTCGGCGCAGGCGCGGGCGAAGAGGCGCACGAGGTCGTGGAAGCGGTAGCGGCGCGGCGCGGCCGATTCGAGCAGCGAGGTGTCGACGAGCGATTCCAGCAGGTCCTCGGCGTCATCCGGGGCGCGGTCCAGCAGTGCCGCCGCGGCGTGCAGGGAGATGTCGGGGCCTTCGGCGAGGCCCAGCAGCCGGAAGGCGCGGCCCTGTTCGGCGTCGAGCTGGCCGTAGCCCATCTCGAAGGTGGCCTTCACCGCCAGGTCACCGGCCTGGAGTTCGTCCAGGCGGCGGCGCTCGTCGGCGAGCTTGCCGGCGAGCACGGCGACGGTCCAGGTGCGGCGGGAGGCCAGCCGGGAGGCGGCGATGCGGATGGCCAGCGGCAGGAAGCCGCAGGCGGCCACGACGTCCATGGCGGACTTGCGCTCGGCGGTCACCCGCTCTTCCCCGACGATGCGGGTGAACAGGGCCATGGCCTCGTTGGGGCTCATGACGTCCAGGTCCACGAGGTAGGCGCCCGCCAGGCCGACCATGCGCACCCGGCTGGTCACCATGGCGGCGCAGCCCGCCGTGCCCGGCAGCAGCGGCCGGACCTGCGCGGCGTCGCGGGCGTTGTCGAGCAGGGCCAGGACGCGGCGGCCGGCCAGCAGCGAGCGGAAGAGCGCCGAGCGCTCCTCCACGCCGTCGGGGATCGCGGAGTCGGCGGTGCCCAGGGCGCGCAGGAAGGAGCCCAGGACCGTGCCGGGGTCGGCCGGGGTGGAGCCGGCGCCCTGGAGGTCCACGTAGAGCTGGCCGTCGGGGAAGCGGTCGGCGGCGGCGTGGGCGACGTGGATGGCCAGCGTGGTCTTGCCGACGCCGCCGATCCCGGCGACGGCGGAGACGGCCATGATGGTGCCCTCGGCCTGGGCGAGCTGGTCGCCGAGGTCGGCGACGAAGGAGGCGCGGCCGGTGAAGTCGGCGACGGTGGCCGGGAGCTGTGCGGGCCGGGTGACCGTGGCGGCGGTCTCGGGGGTCGGTTCCTCGGCCTGGTAGGCGAGTTCGTCGTCGGCCGCCAGGATGCGCTGTTGGAGGTCGGAGAGTTCGGGGCGGGGATCGACGCCGAGTTCGTCGGCGAGCAGGCGGCGGGTGTCCGCGTAGACGGCGAGGGCCTCGGCCTGGCGTCCGCTGCGGTAGAGGGCGAGCATCAGCAGTTCGCGCAGGCGCTCGCGCAGCGGGTGTCCGGCGGTCAGCGCGGTCAGCGCGCTGACCGCCTCCGCGTGGCAGCCGACTTGGAGGTCGAGGTCGAGGCGCAGCTCCAGCAGGCTCAGCCGCCATTCGTCCAGGCGGGCGCGCTGGGTTTCGGCGAAGGGGCCGGGGACGTGGGCGAGCGGTTCGCCGTCCCATTGGTCCAGCGCGGCGTTGTACAGCTCGCGGGCGCGGGCGCGTTCACCGCCGGAGGCGGCTTTTTCGGCCTGGGTGGCCAGATCGTGCGCGATGTTCAGGTCCAGCAGGGCTTCGGCGCCGGTGCGGAGGGCGTAGCCGCCGGACTCGCTGACGAGGAGTTCGGCGTCGGGGCCGAGTGCTTTGCGGATGCGGGAGGCGTAGGTGCGCAGTGCCGCCTTCGCCTGCTCCGGGGGCTCCTCGCCCCAGATGGCGTCGATCAGCTCCTCGGCCGTCGCCGTCCGCCCGGCTCGCAGCAACAGGGCCGCGAGCAGGGCTTTTTGCTGGGGTGAGCCCATGCCCAGTGCCTGATCGCCGCGCGTCGCGCGCACGGGACCGAGCACAGCGAAGCGAAGCTGGTGGTCCCGGTACTCCGTTTCGTGTGGTGTGTGGTCCTCGGCGCCCATGGTGCCCCCTGCTATCTGCGCTCCATTGCCGCTCGGGTCAGTCTGCCTTGTCCATGGCAATTACGTCAGCTCGGGTACCGGCCTCTCTACCAACCCTTCGAATTCTGGCCCCTTGTGCTACGGGCCGGGCGGGGCTTCGGAGCCCGCACGATAGCTGACGGTTCGTCAGTTCGACGCTACCGTGGAACGCATGGAGACCTTCCCGAAGATCATCTCGGTGGACGACCACACGGTCGAACCCGCACACGTCTGGCGGGACCGCCTCCCGTCCAAGTACCGGGACACCGGACCCCGCATCGTCCGCGCGCCGCTGAAGGAGATGACCTTCACCGGCGGGAAGTTCGCACCGGAGATGGGCGGCCCCGACGACGCGGGACCGCTCGCCGACTGGTGGGTGTACGAAGACCTGCACCGCCCGCTGACCAGGCTCGATACTGCCGTGGGCTACGACAGGGACGAGGTGCGGCTGGAGGCCATCACCTACGAGCAGATGCGCCCCGGCTCCTACGACGTACCGGCCCGGCTCGCCGACATGGACGTCAACCACGTCCAGTCCGCCCTCTGCTTCCCCACCTTCCCGCGCTTTTGCGGCCAGACCTTCACCGAGGCCAAGGACCGCGAGCTGGGCCTGCTCGGCGTCCGCGCCTACAACGACTGGATGGTCGAGGAGTGGTGCGGTCCCCAGGCCCAGGGCCGCCTCATACCGCTGACACTGGTGCCGCTGTGGGACGCGGAACTGGCCGCCGAGGAAGTACGGCGCAACGCCGCGCGGGGCGTGCGCGCCGTGTGCTTCTCCGAGATACCGCCGCGCCTGGGCCTGCCGTCCATCCACGGCGACGACTGGGACCCCTTCCTGCGGGCCTGCGACGAGACCCGCACCGTCATCGCCATGCACATCGGCTCCTCCAGCAAGATGCCCTCCACCTCGGCCGACGCGCCGCCCGCCGTCGGCTCCACCATCACCTTCGCCAACTGCTGCTTCTCGATGGTGGACTGGCTGATGAGCGGCAAGTTCGAACGCTTCCCGCATCTCAGGATCATGTACGCCGAGGGCCAGATCGGCTGGATCCCCTACATCCTGGAGCGCGCCGACGTGGTGTGGGAGGAGAACCGCGGCTGGGGCGGCGTCGCGGACAAGGTGCTGCGCCCGCCCTCCGAACTGTTCGCCGAGCACGTCTACGGCTGCTTCTTCGACGACGCCTTCGGCCTGAAGAACATCGACGCCATCGGCGTGCCCAACGTCCTCTACGAGACCGACTACCCGCACTCGGACTCCACCTGGCCCAAGTCCAAGGAGGTCGGCGAGGCCCAGATGGGCCACCTCCCCGCCGACCTGGTGGAGCGCATCGTGCGCGGCAACGCCATAGACCTCCTCGGCCTCACCCCGGAGGGGCTGTGGGCGGGCACCCGCTCTTGAGGGACCCGCCGGGGGGCGCTCCCGAAGGGGCGCGGGGGACTGCGCGACCAGCCACGACGCACCCGCGCCCCGCGAAACACGGCCGGGGGCACCCCCTGCACAGCACCAGGAGAAGAGGGCAACGGAAACCGGGCGACCTCAGCCCCGGTCGTCGTGCTGCTACTGCGCCGCGGCGGGGCGTCCGGTCTTCCACGGGGTCGCCCCCGCCTGGTCCGGGCTGATCGGGCTGAACCTGGTGGGGAGGGCGGCCAGGCCGCGCTGGAAGGGGCCGGGCCGCCACACCAACTGGTCGTAGGGGACGGTCAGCTCGATGTCGGAGAGCCACGCGGTGAGCCGTTCGATGGCGGTCGTCGCGATGAGCAGCGCCGGCTGCTGGACGGGGCAGGCGTGCGGGCCCGCCGCCCAGGCCAGGTGCGCTCCGCCGCCGGAGCCGGTCGAGCCGGCGCTCTCGCCCGGCGCGGTGCGCCCGCGCTGGGTGCCGGCGGCGGCGTAGGAGACCAGCACGAGCTGCCCGGCGCGCAGCCAGACCCCGTGGAAGTAGACGTCCCGCTTGGGGTAGTGCGCCGAGTAGTTGGCCATCGGCGGCTCGTTCAGGAGCACGTCGTGGAGCGCGTCGCGGGGCGTGAGCGCACCGCCGGAGAGGTTGCCGTAGTAGCGGTCGTCCACCAGCATCCGGCTGAGCGCGTTGCCGATCAGGTTGGACAGCGGCTCGTAGC
Source organism: Streptomyces axinellae (assembly GCF_039532135.1). Taxonomy (NCBI): domain Bacteria; kingdom Bacillati; phylum Actinomycetota; class Actinomycetes; order Kitasatosporales; family Streptomycetaceae; genus Streptomyces; species Streptomyces axinellae. The sequence continues at coordinate 36,053 of NZ_BAAARJ010000030.1, read as the reverse complement.
CGGCGGCGGTCGTCAGCAGGATCTGCTGGCTCAGTTCCTCGTCGTTCAGACCGGCGGGATGGTCCATGAACCACGAGCCCAGGTCGGGGCCGCGCTCGCGTTTCTTGGTCGCGATCACTTCCATGATGTAGCGGGTGTAGGCGTCCTCGGCCGCCGCCGCCTCCTCGGGCGAGCGGCTGTCGAAGATGCCCATGGCGCCCTCGATGAGCAGGTCGCCCATGGAGTCGGCCAGTCCGAAGGTGCGGTTGAAGACCAGGAGCGGCAGCAGCCGGGCGTACTGGCCCATCAGGTCGGCCTCGCCCGCCTCCCCGAACTTCGCGATGAGCCCGTCGGAGACCTCCGAGACCATGCGGCGCAGTTCGTGCGGCTCCAGCCGGGCGAAGCTGTCGGAGATCACCTTGCGGTAGCGGTCGTGCTGCTCGCCGTCGGTGTACAGGGCGTTGGCCCGTGCGCGCAGCATCGGCGTCACCGCCGAGTCCTGGGGCAGCGCGTCCTGCCAGTCGGTGGGGTCTTTGGCCCAGGTCACCGGGTCGTGCAGCAGGTCCAGGGCCGCGCGGTAGTCGGTCACCAGCATGGCGCCGAAGCCGGGTGACAGCTCGACCGGCGCCAGGTCGCCGTACTCCCGCAGCCGTTCGTAGACCGCGTACGGGTCGGCGGCGAACTCCTCCCCGTAGAGCGGGACGACATCGTGGCCCGGGCGTGCCAGCGGGGGCGGCATGGGGCCGGGGGCGGCGGGCGAGGTCACGCGGGCTCCTGGGGCTGGGCGTACGACGGCGGCTGGGCGTAGGACGGCGGCTGGGGGGCGGAGGGGTCGGCGGCCTGCTGGTCGAAGGCTTCGAGCACGTGGCCGACGAGGGCGATCAGCGCGTCGGCCGACTGCTCGCGGCTGCGCGCGTCACAGACGACCAGCGGCGTGTCCGGGTGCAGGTCGAGGTGGTCGCGGAGGGTGTCGGGGTGGTGCGCGGGTGAGTCCGGGAAGGAGTTGACGGCCACCGCGTAGCGCAGCCCCGCCTCCTCGATCATGTCCATCACCTCGAAGGAGTCGGCCAGCCGCCGGGTGTCGGCCAGCACCAGGGCGCCCAGCGCGCCGCGCGCGATGTCCTGCCACAGCGGGCGGAAGCGGCGCTGGCCGGGGGTGCCGAACATGTAGAGGACCAGGTCGCCGGGGAGTGTGAGGCGGCCGAAGTCGATGGCGACCGTGGTGGTGGTCTTGTCGCGGACCCCGGCCAGGTCGTCGACCATCGCGCCGGTACGGGTCATCACCTCCTCGGTGTGCAGCGGTTCGGTCTCCGACAGCGAGCGGATGAACGTGGTCTTGCCCACCCCGAACGGCCCCGCGACCAGGAGTTTCACCAGGGTCTGGGGGGTGTCGCCCAGATATATGGAGCCGGCTCCTGTGTCCGGACTAGGAGGACTTGAGAGTGCGGAGTCCATCGAGAACTTTCTCCAGAATCTGCCGCTCCGGCAGTTCGGCGTCGGGAATCGGGGCGCGGGCCCGCAGTCGGCCCGCGTCCACCAGGTCGGCCACCAGGACCTTGACCACGCTGACCGGGAGCCGCAGCCGCGCGGCTGCCTCGGCGAGGGTCAGCGCGCCGGGGCGCAGCAGCGCCAGCATCCGCTTCTCCTCCGGGCGCAGCCCCGGCGTGGCCGGATCGGACGCGCCGTAGAGCACGGTGAGTCGGTCGAGGGTGTTGCGGCTGGGCAGGGCACGCCCGGTCGTCGCCAGATACGCGGGCACCAGGCGCCTGCTGTCGCGGGGCGGCGGGGTCATGTGGCGGCGGTGTCCCTGGGCGGGCTGCTCATGACCTTCGCCCCCAGGGAGGCGACCTGGACCTGCATGTGGTGGGTGACGACGCCCATGTTCACATCGGGGCCGGCGAAGACGGCCAGCGTGGTGTTCTCCCCGGCCGGGATCGCCAGGACCCAGCCGTTCTCGGACTCGATCACGGTCTGCCGCAGCCGCACGTCGTAGGTGCCGGCGAACGCCGCCGTGGTGGTCCGGGCCGCGCCCTGGAGCGCGGAGAGCATCGCGGCCACGCCCTCGGCCGCCTCCCGCTTCAGCTCGGGGGAGCGGCCCTCGATGAGGCCGTCTCCGGAGATGACGGCCGCGTGGATGACGTGCGGCAGGTCCATGAGTGGGGCGAGCACCCAGGAGGTGTCCTCCCGGACGGACCGGCGTGCGGGGATTGTCATGCGTGCGGATTCCCTTCAGCGGAATGGGGATCGGCGAGGTGGTCGGCGGCCGTGTCACCGGAGGCGGGGCCCTCGGCGGCGGCGCGGCCGGAGGTCGTACCGCGCTGGAACGCGGCCCAGCGTTCGGCACTCTGCTCGGGCGACGGTTCGGGGACGGACATCTCCGGGCCGAACCCCCTCCCGGAGGCTCCGGACGCCTCCGGGGCGGCGTGGCGGCCAGGCTGAGCGGCGCCCGCCTCCGGCCGGCGCCGGCGGCGGCGCGGCAGTTCGCTGTCGGCGTCCTCGGTCATGGCGCTCCCGGTGGCGGGCAGGGCGTCCCAGCCGGAGCCCGCGCCCCCGCCCAGGGCCGGTTCGGGGTGCGCTGCGGGGATGGGCGCGTGCTGGGTGGAGCTGCGGCCCGGCAGCGGGGGAGTGGTGGGCGGCAGCGGCGCCATCGCCGACATGGGCTGTTCCGCCTCGTCCAGCAGCGTGAGCAGCGGGTCGCCGGGGATGTGCACGATGGCGCGCACGCCGCCGTAGGGGGAGGCTTCCACGTGCGTGGTGAAGCCGTATTGCCGCACGAGCTGGCCCACCGCGGCCAGGCCCGTCCTGGGCGGGTCGCCCAGTTCGGTGAGCAGCACGGTGTCGGGTCCGGCCATCATGTGCCGGGCGTGTGCCAGTTCGTCGGAGTGCATGCCGACGCCCGCGTCGTCGATGATCACGGAGGCGCCGCGGTTGCCCTGCTGGAGGGTGACGGGCACCGGCAGGTCGGGGTGCGAGTAGTGCAGCGCGTTGCCGATCAGCTCGGTGAGCACCACCGCGACGGGCTCGACGGCGCGGGCCACCACGCCCACCGGGTCGCGCAGCTGGTTGGCGATCTGGACCCGCTCGTAGCCGGTCAGCCGGGACATCGCGCCGACGACGATGTCGCTCAGGTGGGAGTTCTCGCGGGTGAGGCCGGGCCAGGCGCCGCAGACGACGGCGGTGGACTGGATACGGCGCAGCGCCTGCTCGTTGAGGAAGTCGGCGGCCAGCAGGTCCTCGGCGACCCCGGGGTCGTCGTAGCGCTCCTGCATGGTCTGGAGCCGGGTCTGCAACTGGTAGAGCAGCGCCTGGATGGTGGTGGTCGCGCCGCGCATGGCGGCCTGGGCGGCACCGTCCACGCGCAGCCGTTCCTTGGTGACCGCGTCGCCGACCTGGTCGAGCACGGCTGTCAGCGCGCGGTCCAGTTCGCTGCCCGCGACGGCGGGGTCCAGCGGGCCGCGGACGGGGACGTTCGGGTGGGCGAGGGCGGCCGTCAGGTCCGGCAGGCGGGCACCGGCCAGGTGCCGCACCTCCGCCTCGGTCCCCTGGACCCGGGCCGTGAGCGCCGCTTGGTGCGCCGCAGCGGACTGGAGGTCACTTTCGAGAGCCGAGGAGCGTTTGCGCAACCGTTTCGCCTCTGCGCGCGAGCGCGCCAGCAGGAGGGCGAGTGCCACGGCCGCCGCGGTCCCCACGGACAGGATGACGGTCAGCGCCACCGGTATCTCGGTCATCGGCGTCCTTGAGCGATCGGGTTGTCATGCGGGCCGAACCCGCCGGGCCCCCGCCGGTCGGCGGCGGTGCGCCGCCAAGTGGCGGCGATTCCGGGCCGGTTGGCGGCGATGGGGGGCCGGCGGACCGGCTCCTCGGGCACAGCGGTCCGGCCATGCTCTCTCAGTCCCGTCCGTCACGCAGCCTTATCCGGAAGATGGCTTGTTGGTTGTGTTCAGCAAATCATCTGTGCACCCCCGCTCGAAAGCCGGTGCGTCCCGGGGAGCCGTCCCCCGCCCTCTCGTGTCCTCTCCGTCCCCCCGCCCGTCCCCTCCCGCCCTCTTGCCTGACGGGTCGTCAGGTATGAGCATGGGGGCCGTGCTGAACTTCCCCGCCGGGCAGCTCGCCTACGGCATCCAGCTGCCGGTCCAGTCGCAGAGCACCCTCTACGCCGAACCCTGGGAGGCCACGGCCGGGCCCGCCGAACTGCTGGCGGTGGCCCGCGCGGCCGACCGCGGCGGCTTCGACTACGTGGCCTGCTGCGAACACATCGCCATACCCCGGCGGCTGGCCGGTGCGATGAGCACCGTGTGGTACGACCCGGTGGCCACCCTCGCCTTCCTGGCCGCCGCCACCGAACGGGTCGCGCTGCTCAGCCACATCGCCCTCGTGGGCCTGCGGCACCCGCTGGCCGGCGCCAAGCAGTACGCCACCCTCGACCGGCTCTCCGGCGGACGGCTGATCCTCGGCGTCGGCGCCGGACACGTGCGCGAGGAATTCGAGGCGCTCGGCGCGGACTTCGAGCGGCGCGGCCGGATCCTCGACGAGACCATGGACGCGCTCAAGGCGGCCCTGGGCGAGGAGGAGTTCCCCGAATTCACCGGCGAGCACCTCGCCTTCTCCGGACTGGGCCAGCAGCCCCGGCCCGTACAGGCGCCCCGGCCCCCGCTGTGGGTCGGCGGCTCCTCCCCGGCGGCCGTCCGTCGGGCCGCGCTGCGCGGCGACGGCTGGCTCCCGCAGGGCGATCCGCGCGAGGCACTGCCCGACCGGATCGCACGCATCCGCCGCCTGCGGGCCGAAGCGGGTCTGGCGGCGGAGCCCTTCACCTACGGCGCCCTCGCCGAACCCCTCTACATCGGCACCCCGCGCTGGGAGGTGGGCCGCCGCACACTCACCGGCCCGCCCACAGAACTGGCCGAATCTTTGCGCGCCTACCGCGCGATGGGCGTCACCCAGCTCCAACTCCGCTTCCGCTCCCGCACGGTGACCGAACTGACCGACCAGGTGGCCGCCTTCGCGGCAGAGGTGGCCCCTTTGCTGTGACCTCCCTGCCGTGACCTCGCGGTGTACTCGCCGGGGCGGCCCCGTACTCGCCGGGGCGGCCCCGCGTTTTCTGCGGGCCGGGGCTGTGCCGGGCTGCGGGGCGGGGCTGTGCCGGGTGGGCGGGCCGCGTGCCGGACGCGGGGCGGGCCCGGGTCCGGTACCGGGCGGATCCGCGTGCGGCGCAAGCCGGACCCTGGTCCGGCACCGGCCGACCCCACGGCCGGGGTCGGCCACTTTCCCCGGCGCTTGCGGGGCATTCCCGCAAGCCGGCAGGGGGCCGACCCGAATGCGAGCGAGGCCCGACCCGCAATACGGGCAGGGGTACCCCGCGAGGCAGGCGGGGCACCCGCGACCCGTGTGCCGTGACGCGCGCCCCGCCGCGCGTTTGCTCCTTCGCTTGTGGAGATGCGCAACGCGGGGCCGGGCGCCGGGTCCGACTTTTGCAAGGAAGGTTTCGCAAGTTCTTTCGCTCCGGGCACGTGACCTTCACCGAATCTTCTCCTCGTCCTGCCCGGTGCCGTCCGGGTGGGGCGCCGGTATTGACGGCCCTATCGGGCGGTGCGAAAGTCGGAGCCACCGAGACCTGACGATGCGTCAGAAATGTTGAGGGAGTGAACCCCAGTGGAATTCGGGCTCTTTGTTCAGGGGTACGTGCCCGCCGCGCGGGCCCAGGCCGACCCCCAGGCCGAGCACAACGCACTGGTCGAGGAGACCGAATACGTCATCCAGGCGGACAAGTCCGGCTTCAAGTACGCCTGGGCCTCCGAGCACCACTTCCTGGAGGAGTACAGCCACCTGTCGGCCAGCGACGTCTACCTCGGCTACCTCGCACACGCCACCGAACGCATCCACCTCGGCTCCGGCATCTTCAACCCGCTGCCGCAGGTCAACCACCCGGTGAAGGTCGCCGAGAAGGTCGCCATGCTCGACCACCTCAGCGGCGGACGCTTCGAGTTCGGCACCGGCCGGGGCGCCGGCTCCCACGAAATCCTCGGGTTCCTGCCGGGCATCACCGACATGAACCACACCAAGGAGATCTGGGAAGAGACGATCGCCGAGTTCCCCAAGATGTGGCTCCAGGACGAGTACGAGGGCTTCCAGGGCAAGCACTGGTCACTGCCGCCGCGCAAGGTGCTGCCCAAGCCGTACGGCGGCTCGCACCCCGCCATGTGGTACGCGGCCGGCTCCCCCTCCTCGTACGCGATGGCCGCGGGCAAGGGCCTGGGCGTTCTCGGCTTCAGCGTCCAGAAGGTCTCCGACATGGAGTGGGTCCTGGAGTCCTACAAGGGCGCGGTGGGGGACGCGCGGCCCGTCGGCGACTACGTCAACGACAACGTCATGGTCACCTCGACCGCGATCTGCGCCGAGACGACGGAAAAGGCGAAACGCATCGCCGTGGAGGGCGGGCTCAACTACCTCCAGTCCCTCCTCTTCCGCTACCACGACACCTTCCCGCGCCCCGAGGGCATCCCCCAGTGGCCCGAGCTGATCCCCGAGTACACCGAGGAGATCGTCGATCTGCTCATCGCCGAGGAGCTGATGATCTGCGGCAACCCGGAGGAAGTGCTCCGCCAGTGCAAGCGGTGGGAACAGGCCGGGGCCGACCAGCTCTCCTTCGGGCTGCCCATCGGCATCCCCTACGAGGACACGCTCAACACGATCAGGCTCATCGGGGAGCACGTGATCCCGCAGATCGACACCGACCCCGTCCACCGCACCACCCGCTTCCGCCGTGCGGCGCTCGCCTGACGCCTCGTGGCGGCCCCCCGCTTCTCCGGCGCTCCCGCGCCGTGGGACTCGCGGCGCTCCGCGCCGTGGGGGGCAGGGAATGCGCTCCGCGCCGTGCCGGGCGAGGGATGTCGCCCGGCAGCCGGGTTGAGCCCTCCCGCCGGACGGTGCCCCGGCGCTCCGCGCCGAGGTGAGGTGGTCGCTCCGCGCCGGGGCGGAGGTGACCGCGCCGAGGCGGGGTGGGGTCCCGTTCAGGGCCCGGATCCGGCCGACCGCGTTCCGCACGCCATGACCCAGGAGGTTTCTCTCAGCATGCTTGATCACCTCATCAAGGGCGCGACCCTCGTGGACGGCAGCGGCGCACCCTCCCGCACCGCGGACGTCGGGATCCGGGACGGGCGGATCGCCGTCATCGCGGCGGCGGGGAGCGTGCGGGAGGAGGCCCGCAGCAGCCAGCACGCGGGCGGACTGGTTCTCGCGCCCGGCTTCGTCGATCCGCACACCCACTACGACGCACAGCTGTTCTGGGACCCGTACGCCACCCCCTCCATGAACCACGGCGTGACCACCGTCGCGGGCGGCAACTGCGGCTTCACCCTGGCGCCGCTGCATCCCGGCCGGCCCGGGGACGCGGACTACACGCGCCGGATGATGTCCAAGGTGGAGGGCATGTCCCTGGTCGCGCTGGAGGAGGGCGCGCCGTGGAACTGGCACTCCTTCGGGGACTACCTGGACGCGCTGGAGGGCCGCACCGCCGTCAACGCGGGCTTCATGGTGGGCCACTGCGCGCTGCGCCGTCATGTGATGGGCCCGGACGCGGTGGGCGGGCAGCCCACCGAGGCGCAGCTGGAGGCGATGCTCCAGCTCTTCCACGAGGCGATGGAGGCGGGCGCGTGGGGCCTGTCCACCACGCAGTCCGCCACCCACTCCGACGGCGACGGCAAGCCCGTCGCCTCCCGGCACGCGGGCCCGGACGAACTGCTCGCGCTCTCCCGCGCGGTCGGCGAACACGAGGGCACCCAGATCGAGGCGATCGTCGCCGGGTGCCTGGATCAGTTCTCCGACGACGAGATCGACCTGCTCGCGCGGATGTCGGCGGCGGCCGGGCGGCCCCTCAACTGGAACGTCCTGACCATCGACGCCGCCGTACCCGAACGAGTGCCGCGCCAACTGGAGGCGAGCGAACGCGCCCGCCGCGAGGGCGGCCGGGTCGTCGCGCTCACGATGCCGATCCTCACGCCCATGAACATGTCCCTGGGCACCTTCTGCGCGCTCAACCTCATCCCCGGCTGGGGGGACATCCTCGGCCTGCCCGTCCCCGAGCGCATCGCCACGCTGCGCCAGGCCGACGTGCGCGCGGAAATGCTGCGCCGGGCCGACAGCAAGGAGGCGGGCGTCTTCCGGCGGCTGGCCAACTTCGACCGCTACGTCATCGGGGACACCTACTCGCCCGCCAACGAGGGCCTGACCGGCCGCGTCGTCAGCTTCGTCGCCGCCGAGCGCGGCCAGGACCCCTTCCACTGCCTGGTCGAGATCTGCGCCAACGACGACCTGCGGACGGTGCTGTGGCCGATGCCGGCCGACAACGACCCCGCGAGCTGGGAACTGCGCCGCGAGACGTGGGAGCACGAGGACGTCATGCTCGGCGGCTCCGACGCGGGCGCCCACCTGGACCGCATGTGCGGCGCTCCGTACACCACGCGCTTCCTCGGCGACTGCCTGCGCGGCCGGCAGCTCGTCCCCCTGGAGCGGGCCGTCAAGATGCTCACCGACGACCCCGCGCGGCTGTTCGGGCTGCGGGAACGGGGCAGGGTGGCCGAGGGCTGGCACGCCGACCTGGTGCTCTTCGATCCCGAACGGATCGACGCGGGCCCGGCCCGGCTGGTCCACGACCTGCCGGGCGACAGCCCCCGGCTCGACTCGGAGGCCGTGGGCGTCGTCGGCGTATGGGTCAACGGCGTGGAGACCGTACGCGATGACAAGGTCACCGGCGCGGTACCGGGCACGGTGCTGCGCTCGGGCCGCGACACGGAGACGGTCAGCACCCGCTGAGCGGTGGCCGGCGTGGCCGGCGTGGCCGGCGTGGCCGGGGGCGGCGCGGCGCGGGGCGGGCGCGGGGGGCCGGGTTCAGGGCGTCACCGGCTCAGGGGGTGACCGTCTTGGGCGTCACCGGCTCAGGAGGTGACGAATTTCGGGAGGTGGGGGCGGGGCGGGGTAGGTGTCCAGCACGGGTTCGTCCCGGCCGCGCGCCCCGTCGTGCGCCGCGTCCATGCCGCGGGCCGCACAGCGGACCCGGTAGGGGACCCGATCCAGGCCGAGCGGACAGGCGCCTTCACCGGCCCACTCCACCAGGGCCGGCTCACCGCCGCCCGGCCGGAAGGACACCTCGACGATCTCCTCCCAGCGGTCCGCGTCCAACGGCGGCTCCGCCTCGTGGAGTTCGACCGTGAAGAAGACGCACCCGGTGTGCAGCGCCGTCCGTAAGAGAGCCGGCCGGGGACAGCGGCCCCGCACAGCCCCACCTGCTGCCCGGCGAAGGAATCGTGGCGGGCCGCCTGCCGTCCATCGTCATCGTCGCCATGGCTCTCCACATCGATCTGCCCGTAGTCGACGTGTACTTCGTCATCCAGAAGTATGCGCATGTCCGCGGAATGCCGCAGGGGTCTGACGGCAGGGGGGGCGCTGTCCCTCACCGCCGCCGCAGCGCCGGGTCCGCCAACGCGGGCGGGGTGTAGTAGAAGTCGTCCGGGTTCACGTCGGTGCCGGGCGGGACGATCGCGTCGATGCGCTCCAGGACATCGGCGCCCAGCGTCACCTCCGTACCGGTCAGCAGCGACTCCAGGTGCTGCATCGTGCGGGGGCCGAGCAGCACCGAGGTGACGGCCGGGTGGGCGCGGACGAACGCCAGGGCCATGTGCCGCAACTCCAGGCCCGCCTCGTCCGCCAGCCGCGTCAGCGCCCGCACGGCCTCCAGCTTGCGGGCGTTGTGCGGCAGGGACACATCGAACTTGTGCCGTTCGATGGCGGTGCGGCCCGCGCTCAGATCGATGTCCCCGGCGGAGCGGATGCGGCCGGAGAGCCAGCCCGCCGACAGCGGGCCCCACACCAGCACCCCGAGCCCGTAGCGCTGCGCGGTCGGCAACAGCGCGGCCTCCACGCCCCGGCCCAGCATCGAGTACGGCGGCTGCTCGGTGCGCGGGCGCACATGGCCGCGCCGCTCGGCCGTCCACTGGGCCTCCACCTGGAGTTCCGCCGGGAAGGTGGAGGTGCCCACCGCGCGCACCTTCCCGGCCCGTACGAAGTCCGAGAGCGTGGCCAGGGTCTCGTCGAGGTCGGTGTGCGGGTCGGGCCGGTGGAGCTGGTAGAGGTCCACGTGGTCGGTGCCCAGCCTGCGCAGGCTGTCCTCCAGCGCGCGGGTCAGCCAACGGCGGCTGCCGCCCTGCCTGTTGGGGTCCCCGCCCAGCGGGAGGCCCGCCTTCGTGGCCAGCACCACCTCGTCCCTGCGGCCCTTGAGTGCCCGGCCGACGATCTCCTCGCTCGCCCCGTCGCCATAGACGTCCGCGGTGTCCACGAGGTTGATGCCCGCGTCCAGCGCGCGGTGGATGATCCGTACGCAGTCGTCGGGGTCGGTGTTGGTGCCGGGGGTACCGAGCATCATCGCGCCGAGCGCGTGGTCGCTGACCGAGATGCCGGTGCCGCCGAGAGTTCTGCGCCGCACGGTGTCGCTCCTCGCTTGTTGCGTGGGGGTCCGTGTACGGAGCCCGTCGCTCCGTACACGACCACCGTCCGCCCGGCCGCGTTCCCGAGCCAGATCAGGCGCAACCTGGGTTCGCCGGTACCACCCTGGGCAGCCCGCGCCCACCGCCCGATACTGGTCCCATGAAGCCGGAGAGCACGGGCATAGCGGGTACGCCGGAGAGCGCGGGCGCGGCGCGGCCACTGGAGCGCACAGGCATAGGCGCCTTTCTCAAGTCCCGCAGGGCGGCGATCGACCCGGCGGACGCCGGGCTTCCGCCGGTCCACAACCGGCGCCGCGTGCCCGGCCTGCGCCGCGAAGAGGTCGCCCAACTCGCGGGCATCAGCGTCGACTACTACATCCGCATCGAGCAGGGCAGGGCACACAGCGTCTCCGAGCCCGTACTCGACGCCCTGGCCCGAGCGCTGCGCCTGAGCCGCGACGAACACGCCTACCTGCGCCACCTCGCCGACCCCCGAACCGGACAGACCAACGTCGCCGCCGGGCCCGCCGCCGTCCGGCCCGAGATCCGGCGGCTGCTGGATGCCATGGACCCCTCCGTGCCCGCCCATGTCGTCGGGCCGGGCCTGGACTACCTGGCCTGGAACGCGCTGGGCGGCCGGATCGCCTTCGACCTGACGGCCCTGCCCCCGGACCGGCGCAGCGCCCCGCTTCTGGTCTTCCTCCACCCCGACAGCCGCGACCTGCACCCCGACTGGACGGCGGTCGCCGCCGAGACCGTAGCCGCCCTGCGCGCCGACACCGGCCGCTTCCCCGGCCACCCCCGCGTCGAACGCGTACTGAGTGAACTCCTCGACCGCAGCGCGGAGTTCCGCACCCTGTGGGAGGACCAGCGGGTACGCGCACGGCTCTCGGGCAGCAAGCGGATCCGCCACCCGGAAGTGGGCGAACTGGAGGTGCGGTACGAGGCCCTCCAGCTCGCCGTCGAGACGGACCAGGTGCTGTGCACCTACACCGTCGAGCCCGGCTCCCCGTCGGAGACGGCCCTGCGCCGCCTCGCGGACCGGACCCGCCAAGAGAGCGCGCGGCGCGCGGCGTAGGCCGCCGCACCCGGCGGCCGGGCCGCCGGGCCGCCGGTCACCTGCCCCAACGATGGTTGGCGGTGGCCACCTTCATGGACAGCGCCTCGGCCCCGGTGGGCGTCCGCAGATCGGTGGCGTCCGCCGTCCACGCGGGCCCGCCCGGCCGTACGAGCAGCACCCGGCCGTCCTTCGTCACGGCCCGCGCCACCCCCGACGTACGCCGCGCCACATCGGTGACGACGTCCCCCGGCCACCACGCGGCGGCGCGGTCCTGACCGCTCAACGCTCGCCTGGCCGGTCCGTCAGCGCCCCGGCCAGCCGCTCGGCGGTGGCCAGATTGCAGCCGCCCAGTTCGAGCAGCGGCCCCGAGATCCCGGTGCAGGACCCGAGATCGACGCGGAGCGAGGGCAGTACGACGCCCACCCCGGCGAGGGCTTCTTCCAGCCGCCGGAAGGCGGCCTCGGCCTCGGTGAGCTTGCGGAGGGTCGGGTTCGCGCGATTGCTCGTCGTCATGTGAACTGCGCCTTTCTGGAGGGATCTTCACGTTCCGTGGTCCTAGCGTCGCGCTCCGGGCATAGTGGTGGCGAGAGTTGGTGCTGTGCGCGCGCACTTGTCAAGAGGTGGAGAGGGAAAATGGCGGCAGAGAACGGACTCGTCGGAGACCTCCGGGCCGACCCCAAGGTGTCCACGCTGGCCTATTTCGGCTCGGAGCTGCGCATCAAGAGAGAAGAGGCGGGCCTCTCCCAGACGACGCTGGCCAAGCGCACCTTCTGCAACCACTCCCTGATCTCCCGCATCGAGTCGGCCGAACGCGTCCCGACGGAGGAGTTCGCCCAGCGCTGTGACGAGGTGCTGGGCACAGGGGGCACGTTCTGGCGCCTGTGGCCTGTCGTGATCCAGCACGCGTATCCGGACTGGTTCCGGCCGTTCGTGGAGATGGAGCGGGACGCGAAGTCCATCTGGACCTTCGAGAACCAGGTGGTGCCTGGACTGTTGCAGACAGAGGAGTACGCCAAGGCAATGTTCGCCCCGAGCCGTCTGCCCAACGCCCACGAACTGGTCGCGGCACGAATGACCCGTCAGCACATCCTGGAGGAGGAGACACCTCCGGAGGTCTGGGCCATCCTCGACGAAAACGTTCTGCGCCGGGCCATCGGCGGCCCCGAAGTCATGCGGCGTCAACTGGAGCGGCTGGCCGAGTTCGCGCAGGAGCCCCGCATCGTATTGCAGGTCCTGCCGTACGCAGCAGGAGCCCATGCGGGTCTCGCAGGGGATTTTGCCGGACTCACCCTCGATGAAGGGCCGGACGTGGTGTATGTAGACGGCATCGTGCGCGGCCATATCTTGGCCAGTCCGGACGACGTGCAGGCAGCGCGGCGTGCCTATGATCTGCTCAGGGCCGACGCCCTGTCCCCTAGGGCATCCCACGACATGATTGCCGCAACGGCAAAGGAGCTCGCAGCATGATCAGCTCAACCAGTCTCCCCTGCCAGGCGTGGCGCAAGAGTACGTACAGCTCCAACAACGGCGGTAACTGCCTAGAGGTCGCGGACGACTTCGTGGGGGCGGTGCCCGTCCGGGATTCCAAGGTCTCGGAGGGTGCGGTGTTGCTCGTCCCGGCCGGCGCGTGGAGCGCGTTCATCGCGACGGTGCGCGACGGCGGGTTCGTGGGGGGTTAGTCGGGCGACTGCCCCTCAGCGGGCCCGACTCCACGCGCATCGGGCCCGCGACGGCGGGCCTACGTGTGCGGGCCGTCGTCGGTGGTGTTGTCGCGGACCGGTTGTCTGAGGATGGTGCGCAGCTTCTCGGGGGCGGCTTTGCGGGGGTCGCTGAGGTAGATCTCGTGGTGTTTGCCGACCATGTGGAGACCGTTGTCGGGGATGAAGCTGTGGTGCATCTGTGCCAGGGTGTCGGCCTCGTCGTCGAACGGGCCGACGTGCAGCGTCTGCACGCAGACTCCCTCGGACAGTGACTCCAGACGGATATCGCCCAGGCGCGCCAGGTGGCCTTTGGCTCCGGCCTGCTCGACGGCGGCGTCGAACATCTGCTGGTCGATCCAGTCCGGCGCCATGATCATCAACGTCCAGTGCCATCGGGACTTGTCACGCGACACCGTGAAGGAGTCCATGTCCTCGGCCCACCACAGACCTTCCAAGGGGCTGACGACGTAATCGCGCCCGAGGTCTCGCTTGCTGGCGAACTTCAACTTGTAGGCCACCGGATAGAGCGCTTGGACCGCTTCGGCGTAGGCGGGCGAGGTGTTCGGATCGCCGTGGCCGTCGAGCATGAGGTATTGCATGTCGGGTACGTCCACGATCCGGAACTGGTCTCGTCTCGCCCGGTAGGCGTCGAGGCTCTTCTTGAAGTCGGTCTTGTCGGTCATCGGGCACCTGGACTCGGGGGAGCCGCGGCCTTTCTGCGTCGGGGAAGCTCGGGGAGCAGGAGAACTCAACACCTCGCGCACCGGCAGCGCGAGCAGGCTGCCGCCTCCGGTGACGGGCATCGTGCCGGACCGGACCGCGCGACCAGGGTGCTGCGAGGTGGAAGGGGCCGCTCCGTAGCGGACTCGCCCGGTGACGAACCGCCGCCCGGCTCCAGGCACCCCCCCTTTTTTCGTCACCGGCTTAGGGGGTGACGGATTTCGAGCGACGTGGAGATCCCGCGGGTACGGGCGCCGCCACGAGCGCCGCGATGAGGAGCGCCGCGATACCGCCGTCCGGACCACGCCCGGTTCGCTGACGCACGGATCAGGGAGTCAGAACGACCTTGCCGAACAGGCCCCCGCCTTCGACCAGTCTGTGAGCCTGGTGCGCCTGCGCCAGAGGCAGCACCTCCTGGACGACACCTCGTAGACGCCCTGCCGCAGCAGCCTCGAACAAGACCTGGGCCTGCGGGACGATCGCCGGACCCGGGAGTGAACCGAGACTGAAGGCGATGAACGTGGGCGACTTGTGATAGTTCTCCAGCAGCGCCTCGCCGAAGGCGGTGTCCGGGGCCCCACCGGCGGCGCCGCACAGGACGAAGCGCCCGTTCGGTCGCAGCCGGGAGACCCACGCGCCGACTTCGGCGCCGCCGACCGTGTCGAGGACGACGTCATACTCGGCTGAGGCCCCGGCTTCGGCACTCGGCACCACACGGGACGCACCGAACTCCTCCAGCCGGTCATCCGGGCGTCCGCGGGAGACGACCGCGGTGACCTCCGCCCCGAGGGCAGCCGCCTGCTGAACGGCCATGAGACCGATCCCGCCCCGTGCTCCTCGGACCACCACGGAATCGCCCCGGCCGACACCGGCCCGCTCGAGGCCGATGCGCGCCACCAACCCGTTCACACCAATCGCCACGGCCTCACCCGCGCCGACCCCCTCCGGCACAGTGGCCAGGCTGTCGGCGCCAACCAGCACCTTCTGCGCATAGCCACCGCCCTGGACCTGCGAGAACACGCGGCGTCCAAGCCAGCCGCCGTCCACGCCTTCACCCACCTCTGTGACCACCCCCGCGATCTCCACTCCCGGGGTGAAGCCCGGCACCGACAGCGGGCCGTACTCGCCACGCCGGGCCATGATGTCCACGTACCCCACACCGCTGGCTTCCACGGTGACCACCACTTCTCCCGCGCCGGCCACCGGGTCGGGGGCATCTACCAGAGCCAGAACCTCGGGGCCGCCGAAGGAACCCGCGACCACTGCTTTCACCGTCACCACATGCCTCACTGCTCGTCAACGTGTGCTCTCCGACGAGCGGCCGACAGCGCCGTTCTGTTCCCCGAGCGGACGGGCCCCGTGATCCATATTTGCGTTGGAGCGCACTCCAACTCCTAGTTTCGGCGGCATGCGATACATCAGACTCGGAACGACCGGGCTGGAAGTCTCCGCCATCACCCTCGGCTGCATGAGCTTCGGCGAGCCGGACCGGGGCGGCGAGCCCTGGTCGCTGGGCGCGGACGCCAGCCGGGAGATCATCAAGCAGGCCCTTGAGGGCGGCGTCAACTTCCTCGACACGGCCAATGGGTACAGCGCCGGAAGCAGCGAGGAGATCGTCGGTCAGGCGGTCAAG
The DNA here is from genome assembly GCF_039532135.1 of Streptomyces axinellae. Taxonomy (NCBI): domain Bacteria; kingdom Bacillati; phylum Actinomycetota; class Actinomycetes; order Kitasatosporales; family Streptomycetaceae; genus Streptomyces; species Streptomyces axinellae. The sequence continues at coordinate 20,486 of NZ_BAAARJ010000030.1, read as the reverse complement.
GACTTCGCCCGGCGCGAGGAGGTCGTTGTCTCCACCAAGGTCTGGATGCGGATGCGCCCCGGCCCCAACGGCGCCGGGCTGTCCCGCAAGGCGATCTTCGCCGAGCTCGACGCTTCCCTGAAGCGGCTGGGGACCGACTACATCGACCTGTACCAGGTCCACCGCTGGGACTACGACACCCCGATCGAGGAAACCCTGGAGGCGCTGCACGACGCGGTCAAGTCCGGGAAGGTCCGCTACATCGGAGCCTCTTCCATGTACGCCTGGCAGTTCGCCAAGGCCCTGTACCTGGCTGATCTGAACGGCTGGACCCGGTTCGTGTCGATGCAGGACCACTACAACCTCATCCACCGGGAAGCGGAGCGGGAGATGCTCCCGCTCTGCGCCGACCAGGGCATCGGCGTGATCCCGTGGAGCCCGCTGGCGCGGGGCAGGCTGACGCGGGCCCGGGACACCGCCTCGGCGCGTGCCGGGACCGACGAGGGCGGCGAGATCCTCTACCGCGACCAGGACCAGGCAGTGGCCGAGCGCGTCCACGAGATCGCGGGCAAGCGGGGTCTGTCCCCGGCCCAGGTCGCCCTGGCCTGGGTCATGCGCAACCCGGTGGTGACCTCGCCCGTCGTCGGGGTCACCAAGCCGGCCCAACTGGCCGACGCGCTCGCCGCTGTGGACGTCGAACTCGACGAGGAGGAGGCCGCCTACCTGGAGGAGCCCTACCAGCCGCACGAAGCCGCCTACCTGGAGGAGTCCTTCTACAAGTCGCAGCCTGTGGCGGGCTCCCGGTAATCGGGCCGCCGCCTGTGGCGGGCTCCCGGTGGTCCGGGCCACCGCCGAGCCTTCGACGAGTCCTTGCCTCCTCGGCAGGAGCCCGTCAGGGGAATGTCACCGTTCGCCCGCAGAACCGTCCCCGTACCGCACCTGACCTGCCCTCGCTTGCGCACGTGTTCGAGGTGGTGCCAGCATGCGGAAGGTTCGCGAGGGGGCGGAGTCGGGGGAGTACGGGGAGGGATGCACGGTGCGGCTGACCGAATTGGTGCTCGCTGAGGAGCGGGCCTCTCAGGAGGCCGAGGACGCGGGGCGGCGCTTCCAGGCGTTTTTGCGGGAGTTCCGGGCCACTGCCGTGCTGGTGCCGCTCGATGACGCGGGCGGGCTGTGGTCGGCCGAACTGGGCGGCATCCGCTGGATCATGGCGTTCTCCGACGAGGAGGAGCTGTCCCGCTTCCTGCTCACCCGGCACGAGGGGGGCGAGCGCGAGTACCGCCGGATTCTGGGCTCGCACCTGCTGGACTCCGTCGTACCGGCCGTTCCCGGGCCGTGCGGGGTGGCCCTGGACGCGGCAGGCGAGCACGGCACCGTACTGCCTCCGGTGGCGGGCATCGTGCCGGACCGCGCGACAGCCGAGGCGTACGCGGCCACCGGGACGGCGTACGCCAACGCCGGGGCTGCGTACGCGGGCGAGCGGCGCGAGGGGCGGGCATGAGCGGCAAGGAGCCGGATCTCGCGGCGCCCAAGGACGCGCTGGCGCTCATCACGAAGGGCATCAACGGCGCGCTGGGGGAGCTGAAGGAACTCGGCATGGTCGGCGAGGCCGGCATGGGCCGGGGGTTCTCCGAGGTGTCCCTGACCGGCATGCAGCTGGGGCACGAGGGCCTGACCTCGGCGTTCGGCGACTTCTGCGACCGCTGGGAGTGGGGCGTACGCGCCCTGGTGCAGGAGGGCAACGAGTTCGCGGAGGCGGTCGGCCTCTCGGCGGGCGTGGTGCACGAGCAGGACCAGTACATCCAGGGCACCTTCAAGGTGGCGGTGAACGCCGGGATCGGCAACCCGTACGCCTCCGAGGAGGAGATCACCCGCAAGGACTGGGGCGAGGTGCTCTCCGACAACCCTTACACCCAGGTACGGGACGCCGACTACAGCATGGACTCCTTCCGGCGCGCGGGGGACAACAGCCTCCAGGCGTGGAAGAACACCGCCTGGGACGTGAGCACGGCATCCGGTGTCGGGTCGCAGATCATCGACGGGGCGGGGCTGCGCGACGACCTGAACGACAAGCTCCGGCCCGTACTCGGCCCCACCCCCGAGGAGCAGCAGGCCGCCGCCCAGCAGCAGGCCGCCGCCCAGCAGCAGTCCGCTTCCGCACCGGCTGAGGGGGCGCGCTGATGGGGCTCACGGACACCTTCGGTGACCTCGTCGACGGCGGAAAGTCCCTGGCCGACAAGGGGCTCGGGGCCGTCGAGGACGGGTGGGAGAAGGGCAAGAAGGGTCTCGGCGAAGGCGTTGACTGGGCCACGGACTGGACCGGCCGGGGGCTGGACAAGATCGGCGCGGAGGGCGCCGCCGACGCGGTCGAGGACTGGGGCGATGAGACCGCCTCCTCGCTGGGCGCCACCGTCAGCGAACAGCAGCTCGGCCAGACGGAGGAGGCCGACGAGCTGGTACACGGCTCCCCTTCGGACATCCGCTCCTCCGCGAAGCATCTGCGCGACTTCCAGCACGCCTTCGAACGGGTCGGCAAGGGCATGCGCCAGCTGGACTCCTCGCACTGGAAGGGCGAGGCCGCCAAGACCTTCCGCGAGAAGTTCCCCATGCATCCGGTGCGCTGGGCACGCGCCGCCGACGCGTGCGAGAAGGCCGCGGACGCGCTGGAGTCCTACGCCGACACCGTCAAGTGGGCCCAGGACCAGGCGAAAGAGGCCGTCGCCAAGTACAAGAAGGGCAATGCCGCCTCCGACAAGGCCGCCAAGGAGGATCCCCCGCCGGAGACCGACCCGGGCACGGCACACCGCGACCTGGCCAAGGAGATCCTGGGCCGCGCCCGGCGACAGCGCAACGAGGCGGCCGGCAGCGCGGCGAAGTCCGTGCGCGCGGCGCTCGCCCACGCGCCCAAGGAGCCGCCCCCGCTCAAGCGTGCCGCGGCCACCTACCTCGACGGCATGGGCGCGGGCGCCATCGAGCTGACCCACGTCGCGGGCGGCGTGGTCAAGGGCGCCGCGGGCATCGTCACCTTCGCCCGCGGCCTCAACCCGATGGACGTCTACAACCTCACGCACCCGGCCGCCTACGTCCAGAACGTGAACATGACCCTCGCCGGTCTGGTGTCCACCGCGGCGCACCCGGAGCGCATTCCGCAGGGGCTGCTCGCGACCTTCAAGAACGACCCCAGCGAGGGGGCGGGCCGCCTCATCCCCGAACTGATCGGCACCAAGGGCCTCGGCACCCTCCGTACCGGGCTGCGGGTGGCCGCGAAGGAGGGCGCCGGGACGGCCGCGTACGGGGCGGCCAGGGAGGGCGCCGAGTCGGCTGCCAGGACGGGGGCGCGGGACGCGGCGGGGGCCGGGAAGGACTGGAGCGACCTGGCGAAGTCCACGCCCGACACCAAGCACCCGGCCATCCACGCCGACGCCGTGGAGCCGGGCCGGGCCCGGGAGTTCCTCGACGAGGAGTTCCCCTGGATGAAGGACCTGAACAACACGGGGGAGTACGGCTACACCCACAACTGCCCCAACGCCACGGTCACCGTGGACCGGCGGCTGGACGGCCACGAGGTGTCCGCCGCCCCGCTGCACGGCGGCGGCGACATGCCCAACACCGCCCTGCGCAGCGGCCACCCCGACGGTTTCAAGTACTACATGAACAGCTACGACGACATCATCAAGGACATGGGTGAGCGCGGCCCCGACGCGCGCGGCGCCGTCAGCATCCGCCGGGCCGACGGCACCGGCCACCTGTTCAACGTCGTGAACACCCCGCACGGCGTGACCTTCCTGGACGGCGCCACCGGCAACCTCGCCAGACTCGAACAAGACGTGATACGCATCGGATACATGCCGTATCGAGGATGATCACCCCCGCGATCGATGACCGTCACCGGCCAGACCGGTGATGACCGTCACCGGCCAGACCGGTGACGGTCACAGCACCATCGGCGACGATCGCCGCGCAGCCAGCCTGTCCGATGTCCAGCCCCCGCCCAGCACCCCGGAAACACAAACATGACGCTCTCGCACGAAGACGCCCTCGAAGCCGCCCGCGCCTACCTGCGGACCCTGCCGTACGAGGCGCAGTTCACCCTCGTCATGCAGCCCGAGCTGACCCGGGAGTACGACGCGGCCTGGGCCATCAGGTTCGACTCGCAGGAACACCTGGACACCGGCGACGAGATGAAGGCCCCCTTCACCCGGGTCGTCATCGTGCCCAAGGACGGCGCGGCCCCGCACCTGCCGCCGACGTACCTGCCGGTGGCGGAGTACGTCGCCACGCTCGCCGCCGCCCCGGAGCGGCAGCAGCCTCCGGCCGGGGCCTGAGGCTCATGCCCATGCCGCCGTCCTCTTCCTCTTCCTCGTCCGTGCCCGGGTCCGATCCCCGTGGCCAGGCGCTGGGCTGGCTGCGTGCCACCTACGGCGGCCTGGTCGAGCTGACCGTCCCCGAACCCGTCGCCGAGGACGCCACCACCTGGCTGTTCGCCTGCCGGACCGTGCCCCAGCCGGGCTATCCCGCCACCCCGATGCTCGCCGCGTCCGTCGCCGTCCCCAAGGACGGCAGCACGCCCTTCCACCCGGCCTCGAACGACCTGTGGGCCGACCTCGCGGACTTCGGCCGCACGCGCACCCCGCGCACCCCCGACCAGCAGGCGCGGCGGCTCAACGCGCGAGGCTGTGTCGTCGCGGTCGGCGGCGGCCTGGCCGGTACACCCGCCGTGCCCCTGCCCTGGTCGCCGGCCCACGAGGCGCCCGGCTGGTGGGACCTCCTGCTGCGCCGCTACTTCCCCGGCGCCGAACGGCTGACCTGCGGCAGCTGGGACGAGGTGACCGGCGCGATGCACGAGACGGGCCCCGGCACCCGGGGCGTGGTGTGGATCCGGCGGGAGGCCGGCGGCGTGGAGGTATCCGGACACCTCGTCCACGTCCACGTCACCGAAAAGGACGGCCAGGTCGTCTACCTCGACGGCATGACGGGCGGACTCGCACAGCTGGAGACACGGGGCCTGCGCAAACTGAAACTCGCGCGCCTGCGGCCGGAGCCCGGCGCCGCGCCCCCGCCGCCCAAGCCGCCCTGGCGGCGCCCGGCCCCCGACTTCACCGCGGCCGTCGTCAAAGCCGAGACCTGGCTGGCGCACACCTACCAGGAGCCGCTGGAACTCGTGGACCCCGACCCGGCCGACGAGCGCGGACGCGGCTGGCTGTTCGCCTGCGAGACCAAGGCCCGGTTGAACGGCGGCGACTGGTCGCGGGGCATGCTCGACGCCGCCCTCGTGGTGCCCAAGGACGAATCCGTACCCTTCGGCCTGCCCAACTCCCTGCCCTGGCACTGGCTCGACGCCTGGGACAAGGGCGCCGAACCGGGCGACGGCACCCTGCCGCTCCCGCCCCGCCCCGGAGCCGCCGCCTGGCTCCCGGCCACCCTGGCGGAACTCGGCGCCGGTACGCCCGCGGTCTCCGCGCACACCGAACTCGCCGATCTGCTGGACGAGTTGGCCGGGCTGCCGCCGGGTGCCCGCGCCCTGATCTGGGTGCGCCGAGTGGACCACCGGGGCCGCGAGTCGGTGGGGCTCGTGCTGAACGCGTTCCGCACCCCGGAGGGCAGGACCGGCATCGTGGACGGCTCGGCGGCCCCGGTCACCGACCTCAACGCCCTCGCGGCCAGCGGCTTCCGCCTGATCCGGTACCGCTGACGCGGCGCCGGGCCCCGCCCCGCGCGGGGCGGCGCACACGAGGGGCCGAAAGTGCGCTGCCGGGCCTGGAGTTCACCCTTCGGCGCGGGCACAGTGACGGAATGCGGATCTCGACGACCACCTTCCTGACCGACGAGACGATCCGGCCCGCCCGGCTGGCCCGCGAACTGGAGGCACGCGGATTCGGCGGCCTGTACCTGCCCGAGCACACTCATATCCCCGTCAGCAGGCGGACCCCGGCGCCGATGGGCGAACCGCTGCCCCGCCCCTACGGGCGCACCATCGACCCGTTCGTAGGGCTGGCCGCCGCCGCGACCGTCACCGAGGAGCTGGCGCTGGGCACCAGCATCGCGCTCGTCGCCCAGCACGACCCGATCGTGCTGGCCAAGCAGGCGGCGACCCTCGACTGGATGTCCCAGGGCCGCTTCACCCTGGGCGTGGGCTACGGCTGGAACGTCGAGGAGGCCGCCGACCACGGCGTGGAATGGCGCACCCGCCGCGCGCTGGTACGGGACCGGATCGCGGTGCTGCGCGCGCTGTGGGCGCCGGAACCCACGGCCTACGAGGGCGAGTTCGCCTCCGTCAGCGCCTCCCACGCCCACCCCAAACCGGTGCGCCCCGGCGGCCCGCGCGTCCTGCTGGGCGGCGCCGCGGGCCCCACGCTCTTCGCGCACATCGCGGAGTACGCCGACGGCTGGCTGCCCGTCGGCGGCGCCGGCCTGTCCCAGACGCTGCCCGCCCTGCACCGCGCCTGGGAGGCGGCGGGCCGCAAGGGCGCCCCGGTCCTCGTCCCCAGCTTCGTCGTCCCCTCCCCGGGCAAGCTCGACCACTACCGCGGCCTGGGCGTCGAAGAGGTCGTCCTCCAACTCCCCTCCGGCCCGCAGGACGAGGTCCTGCGCGCCTTGGACGAGTACGCGCGCTATCTCTGACCGGCCCCGGGCGGGCCCGTTGGGCGGACTTGCCCGCGAGCGTCTGTGGCCCGATCGCGGCCTGCCGGGGCGGAGGGGCGGTCTCCCGTGGGTGCCACGGTGGTTGGGCGTTGAACCAAGCAGTGAGTGGGCGCGTGGTGGGGGCGAAGGCTCGCTGTTGCCCAGGGGCAGGAGAGTGACATGTCCGAGACCGCTCCAGAACAGTGGTGGGTGGCCGCCGACGAGTACGCTGAGGTGTCGCCGGAGTGGCTGAGGACACCGTCTCCGGGCGCCGGTCCGAACTTCCTGAGGCAGCCGCTGGAGCAGAGCGGCCATGACCAGCAGTCCCGGTACGACCCGCCACCGGCCGCCGAGCATGCTCCCCCTCCGCCACTGACGACCGAAGCGGCGTACGACGCGTGGGACAGGACGCGGTCGGACCTGCGGCCTCTCCCGAGCCTGGGAGTCGTCGCCGGGCACGCGCGGAAGAAGTACGAGTACACCGTCAATGAGGGGGATCTCAGAGCTTTTGAGACAGCTCACGGAATCCCCTTGGAGACGCTGGAACTGAACCGCGACAGTGAAGGCCGAGTGGTGGGGGTTCAGGAAGGGGACGGGAGGCGGTGGCAACCCGAAAGATACAGAACGCCGACGCACCTCATCCCGGAAGTTCTGGAAGTCGTCGCACTCATGGAGAAGCGGGATCCGAACACGGTCGAGACGTACCAGCGCTGGGATTCCCTGCCGCTGCATCAACGCCCGGCCCCCAACGGGAAAGTAGTCGCCGGGTTTGCCCAGGAGACTGTGGTTCGCCATCTGAGGTCCGGAGACGTGGACCGTTTCGCGGACAAGCACCGCATCCCTCGGGCGGATATAAGCCTCACCCGCAACGCCAAAAGCCGGCACGTGAACGGCGTGGTGCTGCGGCCCGGCGCCCCCTGGCCGCCCACCGCGTGGGGAGTCCCGTCGGAGCAGGGCGCCGTCGCGGGCAATCCGCTCGGCACGGCCGCACACCACACGTCGCCGGGGCGCGGGCACGATGCCGCCCCGCCCGCTTTCCCGGACGCATCGGCGCCCACGTCCCCCGGGCCTGTGAGGTCGCAGGCGCGTATCCGATCGAGGGCGCGACGCGCCCGGTCCGGCAGGTGACGGACAAGGGACGGCGGACCGGGGCGAAGCGGGTCGCGTCCGTGGTCGGCCGGCGGTGGCTTCGGAGCAACTGGCTCGGTTGAGACCCCGCCCCGGCCCGGCCGGGTCCACTTCCCGGGAGGGGCCGGATCACACGCCCCGGGCCTGCGGAAATGCCGCCCCGCGGCGCTACGCTCGATGGATGACCTCACACGGACAGGCGCCGACGGCCAACGCGATGCGCAGGGCGCTCAAGCGGGCCCGTGACGGCGTGGCCCTCGACAGCACCGAAGCGGCCGTCCTCCTCCAGGCGAGGGGCGACGATCTCGCCGACCTCACCGCCTCCGCGGCCCGCGTCCGGGACGCCGGGCTGGAGGCCGAGGGGCGGCCGGGCGTCATCACCTACTCCCGCAAGGTCTTCATCCCTCTCACGCGGCTGTGCCGCGACAAGTGCCACTACTGCACCTTCGTCACCGTGCCCGGCAAGCTCCGCGCCGAGGGGCACGGGATGTTCCTGTCGCCCGATGAGGTGCTGGACATCGCGCGGCGCGGCGCCGAGATGGGCTGCAAGGAGGCCCTGTTCACGCTCGGCGACCGGCCCGAGGACCGCTGGCCGGAGGCCCGCGAGTGGCTGGAGTCCCACGGCTACGACGACACCCTCGCCTATGTGCGCGCGATGGCGATCCGCGTCCTGGAGGAGACCGGTCTCCTCCCGCACCTCAACCCCGGGGTGCTCAGCTGGACGGACTTCCAGCGGCTCAAGCCCGTCTCGCCGTCCATGGGCATGATGCTGGAGACCACGGCGACCCGCCTGTGGTCGGAGAAGGGCGGCCCCCACTACGGCTCGCCCGACAAGGAGCCGGCCGTGCGGCTGCGGGTCCTGGAGGACGCGGGGCGCTCGAACGTGCCGTTCACCACCGGCGTCCTCATCGGCATCGGGGAGACGTACGAGGAGCGTGCCGACGCCGTGTTCGCGCTGCGCCGGGTGCAGCGCGCCTACCACGGCATCCAGGAAGTCATCGTGCAGAACTTCCGCGCCAAGCCGGATACGGCCATGCGCGGCATGCCCGACGCCGAACTGGAGGAGCTGGCGGCCTGCATCGCCGTCACCCGGCTCATCCTGGGCCCGTCGGCGCGCGTGCAGGCGCCGCCGAACCTGGTGGACGCGGAGTACGCGCGCATGATCGGCGCCGGCATCGACGACTGGGGCGGCGTCTCCCCGCTCACCCCCGACCACGTCAACCCCGAGCGGCCCTGGCCGCAGATCGACGACCTCGCCGAGAAGACCCGTGCGGCCGGTTTCGAGCTGCGCGAACGGCTCACCGTCTACCCGGAGTTCATCCGGCGCGGCGAGCCCTGGCTGGACCCGCGCGTCCTGCCGCATGTGCGCGCGCTGGCCGACCCGGACACCGGTATGGCACGCGCGGACGCCACCGTCGAGGGCCGCCCCTGGCAGGAGCCCGACGAGGGCTTCGTCCCCAGTGGGCGCACCGATCTGCACCGCACCATCGACACCGAGGGCCGCACCGCCGACCGCCGCGAGGACTTCGACGAGGTCTACGGGGACTGGGCGGAGCTGCGCGAGCGGGCCGCGCCCGGCATGGCGCCCGAGCGCGTGGACTCCGATGTGCGCGGGGCCCTGACCCAGGCCGCCGCCGACCCGACCAAGCTCACCGACGAGCAGGCGCTCGCGCTGCTGCACGCGGACGGCCCGGCGCTGGACGCGTTGTGCCGGACGGCGGACGACGTGCGCCGGGACGCGGTCGGCGACGACGTCACGTACATCGTCACCCGCAACATCAACTTCACCAACGTCTGCTACACCGGCTGCCGGTTCTGCGCCTTCGCGCAGCGCCGCACCGACGCCGACGCCTTCACCCTCTCCCTGGAGCAGGTCGCCGACCGCGCCCAGCAGGCGTGGGAGGTGGGCGCCGTGGAGGTGTGCATGCAAGGCGGCATCCACCCCGACCTGCCCGGCACCGCCTACTTCGACATCGCGCGCGCGGTCAAGGAGCGGGTCCCCGGCATCCATGTGCACGCCTTCTCCCCGATGGAGGTCGTCAACGGCGCCACCCGCACCGGGATGTCGATCCGGGAGTGGCTGACCACCGCCAAGGAGGCGGGGCTCGACTCCATCCCGGGCACGGCGGCGGAGATCCTGGACGACGAGGTCCGCTGGGTCCTCACCAAGGGCAAGCTGCCGGCCGCCACCTGGGTCGAGGTGATCAAGACCGCGCACGAGGTCGGTCTGGGCACGACGTCCACGATGATGTACGGCCATGTCGATCAGCCCCGCCACTGGCTGGGCCACCTGCGGCTGCTGGCCGGCATCCAGCGTTCGGCGCGGGAGAAGGGCCTGCGCGGCTTCACGGAGTTCGTGACCCTTCCCTTCATCCACACCAACGCCCCCGTCTACCTCGCCGGCATCGCCCGCCCCGGCCCCAGCACCCGCGACAACCGCGCGGTCACGGCCATGGCCCGGCTGCTGCTCCACCCCTGGGTGCCCAACATCCAGACGAGCTGGGTCAAACTGGGTACCGAGGGCGCCGCCGAGATGCTCCGCTCCGGTGCCAACGACCTGGGCGGCACCCTGATGGAGGAGACCATCTCCCGCATGGCGGGCTCCTCTTACGGCTCCTACCGCTCCATCAAGGACCTCCAGGCCATCGCCGAGGCCGCCGGGCGCCCGTCCCGGGCCCGTACGACCTCCTACGGCCAGGTCCCCGAGGAGCGCCTCCGCGCGGCCACGGCCTCCGACGGCCACCTCCCGGAGCTGCTGCCACTGGTGTGAGAGGCCGCCTTCGCGCCCGGTGCCCGGCGGCGGGCCGCATCCGCGTGGCGGGTGGCACGGTCCGCCGCCGGTCCGGGGCCGGTCCGCCGCCGGTCCGGGGCCCTGGGCAGGGCCTGGCGGATTCCCCCTCTGACCGATCCGGGGCGGGTCCATTAGAGTGCTGCGCCGGAAGGGCGGGGGAGCGCGGTACGGGAGTGGCGCGGGGAGTCGGGAGGGCGCGGAGACGTGGCAGCAGCTTCGGGTGGTGCGGGCGGCAGCGCCGCCGCCACGGCCATATGGGGCCGGGCCGAGCAGCAGGACTTCCGCAGCAGAGTGCGCGGATGCCTGCTGGGCGGCGCGATCGGGGACGCGCTGGGCGCGGGCGTGGAGTTCGACTCCCTCGCGCAGATCCGCGACAAGTGCGGTCAGCAGGGCGTGACCGACTACGTGTCCGCTTACGGGCGGCGGGGCGCGATCACCGACGACACCCAGATGACGCTCTTCACCGTGGACGGCCTCATCCGCGCACATGTGCGCCGTGACACCGGCGCCTGGCACCCGCCCACCGACGTGCACGCCGCCTACCGCCGCTGGGCGGCCACCCAGCGCGACTGGGGCCCCGACGAGCGCCGCGAGACGGACGGCTGGCTGGCCCGCGAGGAGTGGCTCTACTCCCGTCGCGCCCCCGGCAACGCCTGCCTCAGCGGCCTGGCCGACGAGCGCATGGGCACGCTCGACAAGCCGAAGAACGCCCAGTCCAAGGGGTGCGGCACCGTCATGCGGTCCGCGCCCTTCGGGCTGCTGGTCGGCTGGGAGCCGCAGTTGGTCTTCCAACTCGCCGTCGAGTGCGCGGCCCAGACCCACGGTCACCCCACGGGCTACCTCGCGGCGGGCGCGTTCGCCGCGATCACGCACGCGCTGGCCCGCGGCGAGGGTCTGGACACCGCCGTCCAGCGCGCCCTGGTCCAGCTGGCGGCCCGCCCCGGGCACGAGGAGACGACCGAGGCGCTCAAGCAGGCGCTCGGCGCGGTCCGCCAGGGCATGCCCTCGCCCGAGCGGGTCGCCGCGCTCGGTGAGGGCTGGACGGCGGAGGAGGCCCTCTCCATCGGCGTGTACTGCGCGCTGGTCGCCGAGGACGTACGCCATGGCCTGCTGCTGGCGGTCAACCACGGCGGCGACAGCGACTCGACCGGCTCCATCTGCGGCAACCTGCTGGGCGCCATCCACGGGGAGACCGCGCTCCCGCCCGGCTGGGTCGCGGAGGTCGAGGGCCGCGCCACGATTCTCGAACTCGCCGACGACTTCGCGATGGAGATGACCCAGGGCCCGGCGCTCCACGGCCCCGGGGCCGCCTCCCCGGCCTGGCTGGCCCGCTACCCGCGCGCCTGATCAGCCGGGAGGGCGTGCTGCGTCGGGTGGGCGTGCTGCGTCGGGAGGGCGTGCTGCGTCGGGTGGGCGTGCTGCGTCGGGCGGGCGGCCGACAGCCCCGTCGGCCCGTCAGGCGCGGTCGCGGTCGCTGTCGCGGTCGTGGTCGTGGTCGCCGGGGCGGCGGGTGACCTGCCAGGCCGACTCGATCATCTGGAAGATCTCGTCCACCGCGGCCTGCGGATCGGGCGCCTCGCGGGCCAGCGCATAGGCGTCGATCACGAACCTCGCGATCGTCCGGGCGGCGATCGGGGTGGGTGCCAGGCCGGGGTCGGCGGCGATGGCCGCTCCCAGCGTCTCCGCGTGCCGCAGTCTCATCGACTCCTCGTACTCCCGCAGGGCCGGTGACGCGTCGATCATCCTCCAGACCGGTGCCGCGCTGTCCGCCGTGCAGTGGCGCACCAGGGCGTGGATCTCGCGGCGCAGTGCGGGGATCAGCGGCTCGTGCGGGGCGCGGTCGGTGACCGCCTGCGCGAGGCGCTGCTCGAAGCCCTCGTCCTGCTCGAACACCAGCGCCTCTTTGGCGGCGAAGTGGGAGAAGAGCGTGGTGACGGCCACATCGGCCTCGGCGGCCACGTCACGGATGCCCACCGCGTCATACCCGCGTTCCAGGAAGAGCCGCATGGCGGTCTCCGCGATCTTCTGGCGGGTCGCGGCCTTCTTGCGCTCACGGCGTCCGGTCGGCACGGTCATGCCCGCAGGCTACCAAGCACTACCAAGTACGAAACCCTAACCGTTTCGATAAACTAACTGTTAGTGCTACGGTCGCTCCCATGAAGAAAGTGAGCTTCGCCGAGTTCGGCGGCCCGGACGTGCTGCGCCTCGTGGACGCCGAGGAGCCCCACGCGGGCCCGGGTCAGATACGCGTCGCGGTGCGGACGGCGGGTGTGAACCCCATTGACTGGAGGATCCGTGAAGGCCAGTTCCAGAAGGAGAGCCGTACCTCGCACAAGCCGCTCGAACTGCCCGCCGGGATCGGACAGGACGCCGCCGGGGTGGTGGACGAGGTCGGCGAGGGTGTCGAAGGGGTCCGGGCCGGCGACCTCGTGTTCGGCAGAGGGGCGGAAACGTACGCCGAGTTCGCGGTGCTGTGGTTCTGGGCCCGGATGCCCGAGGGCCTGACGTTCGAAGAGGCGGCCGGATACCCCTCCGTGGTGGAGACCGCGTTGCGCATCATCCGCGAGTCCGGTGTGGAGCCCGGGCAGACGCTGCTGGTCAGCGGCGCGTCCGGGGGAGTCGGATCGGCGGTGCTCCAGATCGCCCGCGAACGCGGTATCGCGGTGATCGGCACGGCCGGGGCCGCGAACCAGGACTACCTGCGTGACCTGGGCGCCCTGGCCACGACGTACGGGGAGGGCTGGGTCGAACGGGTGCGGCAGTTCGGCCGGGTCCACGCGGCGCTCGACCTGGCCGGCTCGGGCGTCATCCGTGAACTCGTCGAACTGACCGGGGATCCGGGGAAGGTGATCACCATCGCCGACCTCACGGCGCCGGAGTACGGTGCCCGGTTCTCCGCCGTCTCCGGGGACAAGACGAAGGCGCTCGCCGAGGCCGCCGGTCTCATCGCGCGCGGAAGACTCCACATCCCCGTCGAGAAGTCGTATCCGCTCGCCGAGGCCGCAGCCGCGCACGCCGACAGCCAGGCCGGTCACACCCGCGGACGCCGGGTCCTGGTCGTCTGACCCGGCTCCCGGCCCGGACGGCCCGGACAGCCCGGCGAGCGCGGCCCGGCAGGCGCGTCACCTCCCCAGGGGCGAGCGGCTGCGCTGCGACGCCGTCGCCCTACTGACGACAGACGCGGGACGGCTGTAGGGAACGCCCGGCCGTGGGGAATCGGCGCGCCGCTCGCCGGCTTCTCGCCCGCGTACGGATTCCGCACCGTCCCGCGCGGGGAGATGGGCTCGGGCCGCCTGGGCTATCGCGGCGTTCGGGGACGGCGGGTCAGGCGTCACCGGGCGGTCGGGGGAAGGCGCCGGAGTGGCGGGAGTGCTGGGAGCCGGGCCGTGCGAAGGCAGCGCGGGATAGTACATTCCCGCGTCCTGCGGAAGGAGTTGAGTGGAGTAGTACGAGATTCCCTGCGCTATCGCACCGGCCCCTCCGACGTACGCGCTCAGCAAACCCGTACTGGACGCGCCGTACGCTGCCGCTCCGGCCACGTTGAGGAGACCGCTGCCCAGGCGGAAATAGTTGGGCTTCGGGTTGATCTGATCCGGGTGCCAGTAGATTTCGAGAAACCGCTGGGATTCATCGACGGTTTGCTTCAGCCCCACCAGGCCGTTCAGAGCCACCCCGGCGCCGTATGCCTTGAGGCTCTTCGTCATGGTGCCGATCCCCTGGACGATCAGGGGAAGTCCTTCCAGGCCGGCTTCGAGGGTGCGCCTGGAGAAGGAGGCATTCGTGGGCTCGTTCACGGTTTTCCGCTCCTTGGTTCCGCTCAAGCACCGGAGCACGGCAGGACGGCGGATTTTTTGCCGTCCTCGGCCATTTATGAAAACAACGTGAAGCCCCCACCGAGCCGCCATTGACGTGGCCCATATACCTTTCGCTGCCTTCTTGATGGCATTCGCACACGGGACGCGCACGGAAGAGCCGTGGCCCTCACCGGACTCCGCCCGCGGCACCGCGCCTCGCTGCCGCGTCACCGGTCAAGGGGGTGACGGTTCGAGGGGGCGGGTCTGGGGCTCCGGGGCCCGGGCGGCGCCGGGCTGCGAGTGCGTGGCCCTGCGGCGTCACCGGTCAAGGCGGTGACGGTCCGACGACGGCGGCCGGCCCGGCGGCTCCGGCGCCTGGACGCCGCCGGGCCCGGACCGCCAAGCCCGCGAGAGCGGGCAACGCGCCGCGTCAGCGCATGATTTCGCCCGCGTTCACCAGCAGGCACTGCCCCGTGATCCCCCTAGCCCGCTCGGAGGCGAAGAAGGCGACGGTCTCGGCCACGTCCCCGTCGGAGGCCATGCCCGGCAGCGCCATCCGCTCGTCCAGCCGGGCCCGTACCGCGCCTTGGCCGATGCCCTCCGTATCGGCGGCCCAGGCCACATAGCCCTCCACCATCGGCCCCCACATCCACCCGGGCTGCACAGTGTTGACCCGCACCCGGTGCGGCCCCAGCTCGCGGGCCAGGGAGTACATCGCCGAGACGAGGCCGCCCTTGGACGCCGCGTAGGCGGCCTGCTGGAGCTGGGAGGGCGCGGCGACGGAGGACTGGGTGCCGATCATCACGACGGAGCCGTCGCCGCGCGCCCCGGCTTCCTTGAGGGCGGGCAGGCACGCGCGCGTCATGCGCAGCGTCCCCAGCAGGTTGACATCTACCACCTGCTGCCACTCGGCCAGGTCGGCATCGGCCAGCCCGCCCATCACCGTATCCAGCGCGGCGACGTGCACCACGGCGTCGATCCCGCCGAACCTCTCCACCGCCAGCGCGGCCAGCGCCTCGCACTGCCGCTCGTCGCGGATATCGACGGCGCGGTAGGCGCTGCGCCGCCCCTCGGGGTCGAGCTCCGCGGCGCACTTGGCGAGGTGCGCCTCCGTACGGGCACCGAGCACGACGCGGGCGCCCTCCCGCAGGCACGCGGCGGCCACTTCGCGTCCGAGTCCCGCGCCCACTCCCGAGACCACCACGGTCTTGTCCGCAAGCAGCACGACGGATCGCCTCCCGCACGACTCTCGATAACTGACGCCCAGTCAGATACACCGTAGGGGAGCGGAGACGAGGGAGGAAGACGATGACGCGGGAGACATCGGCCGGGCCCTACGCACGGCTGGCCGCCGAAGGCCCCTACGGAGTGCGCCCGGGGCACGCGCTGATCACGATGGTCGAACCCCACCCGGGCCACGAGCACGCGTACAACCGCTGGTACGAGGACGACCACTACATCGCGGGCGCCATGGCCATGCCCTGGATGTACGCGGGCCGCCGCTGGGTGGCGACCAGGGACCTCCAACTGCTGCGCTACCCGGCCCAGTCCCCGGTCGCCCAGCCGGTCACCGCGGGCTGCTACCTGTCCACGTACTGGATCACCGAGGGCCGCTACGCGGAGCACATGCAGTGGACCGTGGCCATCAACAAGCGCCTCAACCGCGACGCTCGCGTCCACCAGGAGCGCACCCACATCTTCACGAGCTTCCAGGACCACGAGACCACCGTCTACCGCGACGGCGCCGCCGGCCCCCGCGACCACCACGCCCTCGACCACCCCTACCGGGGCCTGGTCCTCCAGGTCGTCGATGCCGAGGGCCCCGGGCCGCGCGCCGGACTGCTGGAGTGGCTGCGCACCACCCACCTCCCCGCCCGCCTCAAGAACTCCCCCGCCGCGATGGCCACCGTCTTCCGGCCCACCCCGCTCCCGGGCGACCGGATGACCTACGTCAAGCAGGTCGAGGGCGTCGATACCCGGCTGACCCTGCTCTGGTTCCTCCAGGAGGACCCGCGCGAACACTGGGAGGCATGCTTCACGGGCCTGGAGGAGGCG
The DNA here is from genome assembly GCF_039532135.1 of Streptomyces axinellae. Taxonomy (NCBI): domain Bacteria; kingdom Bacillati; phylum Actinomycetota; class Actinomycetes; order Kitasatosporales; family Streptomycetaceae; genus Streptomyces; species Streptomyces axinellae. The sequence continues at coordinate 4,118 of NZ_BAAARJ010000030.1, read as the reverse complement.
GTGGCGGAATCCGGCCTGGGCGCCACCCGTTTCGTGGCCCCCTTCATCCCGACCATCCCGGGCACCGACACCTACGTGGACCAACTGCGCTGAACGCGTGGAGGCGGATGCGAGGGACGGATGCGAGGGGGCAGGACCGAGCCCCCTCGGCCGGGGCGGCGGACCGGGACGAGAGGGCTCCGGTGGTGCGTGGGTCGGCTCGGTGCCGGGGTCGGTCGGACCGGGCGTCAGGCGGGGGCGCGGGGCGTACGGGAGGAGAGGCCGACGGTCACCGGCCGCCGAGGCGCGTCACGAAGTCCGCCCACGCCTCCGGCCGGAAGCTGAGCGCACTGAGTGCCGGGTCCTTCGAGTCGCGCACGGCCACCACGCGCGCCACGGGGGATTTCACCTCTACACAGGCGCCGTTTCCTGTGGAGTAGCTGGATTTGGTCCAGTTGCGGGTCGTGCCCTGCTGAATTGGCATGTGTGCTCCGGGGTTCCGGTCGGTCATGACGTGCGAGCGACGTTACGCGGCCGTTTCGGGCCGCGAAGGTGTCGTTCACTCGACCGGATGGCATATTCCAGACAGCTCTTCACACTGCGGTAGGGCGCGGTGTAGCCTCCCCGGCTCCGCTGGAAACCGCGCTCGGCACCCCCGCCGGGCACCCCCCTCCGGCACATGCCAGCCCCCGCCCCGCCGGAGCGCCGGCCCGGGGAGCCTCAGCCCCGGGCGTATTCCTTGGCGACCTTCTCGATGAACTCCCGCGTCTGGTCCGGGTTCAGCGCCTGAGCCCGCAAGTGCTCGTACATGACGCTGTAGTTCTGCACGTCGTTCGCCTTCTCCAGATAGAGGTCGCTGGTGACGCCCTCCAGGTAGATGACGGTCGAGTCCGAGGCGTCCGGGAACTCCAAGATGGCGTACTGCCCGTTCACCCCCGGGTGCGCGCCCATGGAGAACGGCATGACCTGGAGCGTCACATGCGGCTGCTGGGACATCTCGATGAGGTATCCGAGCTGCTCGGCCATGGTGTGCTTGCCGCCCACCTCGCGCCGCAGCACCGACTCGTCCAGCACCGCCCACAGCCGCAGCGGGTTGCGGGTCTCGCGGATGCGGTCCTGGCGCCGTACGCGCACCTGCACCCGGCGCTCGATGTCCGCCGCCGTGGCCTCCGGCAGCGCGCCCGCGACCACCGCCTCCGCGTACGGCCGGGTCTGCAACAGCCCCGGCACGACCTGGGGTTCGTACACCCGCAGCGAGGCCGCGTCGGTCTCCAGGCCGATGTAGACGCTGTAGGGGATGTCGCCGAAGGCGTGCCACCAGCCCTGCTGCCGCGACTCCTTCGCCATCTGCATCAGGGAGTCGACCACCCGCCGGTCCTCGACCTCGTAGACGCCGCACAGATCGCGCACATCGCGCTGGCTGATGCTGCGTCTGCCGTTCTCCAGCCTGCTGATCTTCGACTGGGAGACCAGCAGCCGGTCCGCGACCTCCTCGGCCGTCATGCCCCGCTGCTCGCGCAGCCGGCGCAGCTCCTGGCCGAGCCGGCGCCGCCGGACTGTGGGATTGACGTTGGACGCCACGGGACCGCACCTCCGCGTAAAGTACGACTACTTCTTGCAGGTTGCCACCAACTTGTCCCCTGGCGCTGGCAAATGGCAACAGAGAGTGCGGATCCGAGTACAGCGGAGCCCGGGACCGGCGCACGCGCGGGGTGGCATTCCGGCCGTCGTTCTCCGGCCGGAACACCACCCCGTGCGCTCGCGGCTCCCGACGCGGTGCGTCGGCTCGCTCGGCTCGGTCTTCTCTTCTTCTCGGCCTTCTCGGCCTTCTCTTCGCGCTCTTCCCGGCCGGTGCCTCTTCCGGGTGCCGGTGCGCTTCGCTCACCCGGCCGGGTGCCGGTGAGACCGCTGGGAAGGATCCCGGCAGCAGCCAGAACACCGGCAGCGACCCCGGAAGCACCGGCACATAAGGGTGAGGGGTACGGGCGGACCGGACGAGGGCGCCTCAGCGCGCTCCCGCACGGACCATTCCGCCCGCCACCTGCCGCGCCGGCGCGGACACATGCCCGGCCGTGCCCGCCACGGACGACGCCGTCGCCCGCGCCGCCGGACGCCCCGAGGGGGGCGCCGCACCGGCCTGCGCACGCCGCGGCTGGGCCGCGGCACCGTTCTGCACGTCCATCACCGCGTGCGCGACAAGACCGCCCATCGGGTCGTGCCTGATCAGGTCCCGGAGCCTAGAGCGGCACGAGCGCCCCTCGTTGCCCGGGTAGAGGTGCTTCCCGAGGCCGACCGCGTGGGCCAGCGCCGCGAGCGCCGCGGTCCGCGGGTCCGGTGGGACCCCCGTGCGGATCGCCGAATCGAGCCGGGCCCTGATCTCCCGGCTGATGGCCGTCTCCGTCGCCTGGTAGCGCGTGGTCGGCAATACCCCGCACATCTGGCCGGATACGGCATGCACCATGCCGCAGCGCTCCAGATGCGTGAGATAGGTTTGGCGAAGCCCCAGCCGAGGCCCGCCGATCCAGTGGACCGCGCGCACCGGACTGCCGCGCCTGCGCAGCAGTTCCAATGCGGAGTCCAGGGTCGGATCTCCGGTCGGCCGTGGCAGCACCACGGCGATACGATCCCCATCAGGGGCTATCCGTCCTGCCAGAGCCAGCTCTACTAGCTGGGCCCCGGCCAGGCCGAGGTCAAGCGACTGCGGCTGCGCCGTGGTGCCCGTGGCCGGGTCCAAGGCGAGCAGCAGAAGCTCCTCCGGAATTGTTCTGCGGCTCCTGCCCATCCATGCCTCCCCGCGTGGATGAATGACAGGGTGACCCCTCTCACAATGGTCTGTCGAGAGTGCGCGGACCTTATGGACGGGAACCAGTAGGTATGTCGTTCTCGTCTGCCCGCTTGGGGAGGCCGAACAGCCCACCCGGAGGAGCGCTGTCACATCAGGTGGCAGCCGCGGTGCACAGGACACTGTTAACTGGTATGGCGAGCGGCGAGCAGCATCAGGAGGCATCGGTGGCGGGCGAATCCCCCGACAGGTCGGAGCGGGAGAAGTCGTCGGGGGAGACGACGGAGAGCGCGGGCAAGGTTGCACGCCCTGACGGGACGGCCGAAAACGAACGGTTGAAGGGCGACACGTCCTCGACGGTCCCCTCCCCGGCTTCCCCCGCCGACGAGGCGGGGACCTCGGGGAGTACCGGCTCCGGCGACGAGGGCGACACACGGCTGAAGTCCGCCGTCGCCGCCTGGGTCGCGGGCGACCCCCCGGAAGACGGCGGCGCCGCGCCGGACGAGCGCGACGCGGGCCCGGACGACGGCACGGGGAAGTCCGGCACGGACCCGTCCTCCGGCCTTCCCGTAGGGGAGAAGCCGGACGCCGAGGGCGCCGCGGCAGCCGGGCAGCGGGCCGGGAACGCGGCTGCCCAGGCATCCGGAGGCGACGCTCCGACCGCGATGTTCGGGATCGTCCACCCCGGGGGCGGCCAGGGCAACGAGGACGACCGAGCGGCTGCCGAGCGCGCCGAACGGCTGACCTCCGCCTTCTTCGGCTCCGCCAAGAGCGCCAGCGACGAGGCGGACGCGGAGCAGAGCGCGAAGCCGGAAGCGGAGCAGCACGCCGAGCCGCGCGGTGCGGCGGGCCCGGGGGCTGCGGGAGGCGCGGGAGCGCCCCCCGCGGACCAGGCGACGGCGGTGTTCCGTACGCAGCCCGCGCCGCCTGCCGCCCCTGCGGGCGAACAGGGCGGTAAGCCGAAGACGCCCGGGAAGCCCGCAATCGGCGGAGGAAAGGGTTCAGCCACCTCGGCCGGAACGGGCGCCGCCTCCGTCGGTGCGGCCGGTGCTGCTGGTGCTACTGCTGCTGGTGGGGCCGGTACTGCTGGTGCGGCCGGTGCGAAGGGCGCGGGTGACCGGCCTGCCGGAAGCAGCGGCAACACCGGAGGCGCCCGAAACACCGGAGGCGCCGGGCACGCCGAATCGGAGGCGGAGCGGACCAGCCAGTTCGTTCCGCTCAGGTCGGCCGACGAGCCCCGTACGCCGGCCAAATCGCTGCCGCCCTCCGCGATGTCCGCGGCCTCCGCGCCCTCGGCGCCCGCCGCGGCCACCGGCTCCGGGGCGCCCACCGCGCGGCCCGCGCCCGCCGGACCGTA
>NZ_BAAARJ010000029.1:0-66814 GCF_039532135.1 Streptomyces axinellae | reverse complement strand
ACCCTCCGACGCCACGACGCCACCCCCACCCAACTCCTCACCACCCTCACCCAAGCCCACACCCACGGACACACCCCCACCACCTGGACCACCACCCCAACCCCCAACCACCACACCCACACACCCCACCTCCCCACCTACCCCTTCCAACACGAACGCTTCTGGCCCGAGGCGACCGGGTTCGCGGGCGATCTGCGGAGTGCGGGGCTGTTGTCGGCGGACCATCCGCTGCTGGCGGCGGGTACGGAGTTGGCGAATGGTGAGGGGCACCTGTTCTCCGGGCGGCTCTCGCTCGCGGCTCATCCCTGGCTCGCCGATCACGAGGTGATGGGCAGCGCGTTGCTGCCGGGTACGGCCTTCGTGGAGCTGGCTCTGCACGCCGCGTACCACACGGGGTGCGACCGGATCGAGGAGCTGACACTCGAAGCGCCGTTGGTCCTGCCCGAGCACGGCGCGGTACAGCTCCAAGTGGTCGTGGGAGCAGCGGAGGAGGACGGGGAGCGGACCGTCACCCTCCACGCGCGCCCCGAACCCGGGAGCGAGGAGGACGAGGCCGAACCGTGGGTCTGCCACGCGAGCGGCGTGCTGGCGCCGGGGACACGGGACCAGCAGGGATCGGAGGGGCTCACTGGGGCGGGCCAGGAACAGGAACAGCCTCCAGGCGCGGACGACGGCGCGGGTCTCCTCCCGGACGGCGCGACACCGCTCGAAACGGCCGGCGTCTACGCGCACTTCGCGGGGCTGGGTGTGCGCTACGGGCCGGCGTTCCAGGGGTTGCGGGCCGCCTGGCGGTATGGCGAGGAGATCGTCGCCGAGGTGGAGCTGCCGGATGCCGGACAGGCCGAGCGGTTCGCGCTGCATCCCGCACTGCTGGACGCCGCGCTGCACGCGACCGCTCTCCTGGACAGTGACGGTGACGGCGAGCGTGACGGCGCGGGTGCAGCTCGGCTGCCGTTCGCCTGGCGCGGCGTGAGCGTGCACGCGGTGGGGGCCTCGGCGCTGCGCGTGCGGTTGACGCCGCTGCCGGAGCAGGGCACGGTCTCGCTGGCGCTGACCGGGCTCGACGGTGCGCCCGTGGCGACCGTAGAAGCGCTGACCGGGCGGCCCGTGGACCGGGAACGGCTCGCCTCCCCGCAGGCGGGGCAGCATGCCGACGCGCTCCATCACGTCGAGTGGCAGCGCGTCGAGAGCGCGCGGCCCTCGGCCGACGACGGGGCGACGGCCGCTGTGGACGGCGCGGAGACGTCGGCCGCCGCGGACTGCGCGGAGACGACGGCCGCCGCGGACTGCGCGGAGTGGGCGCTGATCGGCCACCTGCCCGCCGCTCTCTCCGCCCTCGCGGATCTCTCCGACCCCTCCGACCCCTCCGACCTATCCGACCGATCGGATCTCTCCCCTTGCTCCGCGCTGTCGGAGAAGCTGGGGGTGAGCGTGCGCGGCTACCCGGACCTGGCGCACCTCTTCCGTGCTCTGGACGCCGGTGCCCCGGTGCCGGGGACGGTGCTCGCGCCCCTCGGCCACCACACCGGGCGCTCCACCGGCACCGACGGCTCCACCGGCGGATTCGACCCCGCGGTCGAGGACTCCGGCGTGGCGGCGCGTGCCCACAGTGCGACGCGCGCCGCCCACGCGCTGGTGCGGGAGTGGCTGGCGGACGAGCGGGTGGCGGGGGCGCGGCTGGCGGTGCTGACCCGTGCGGCCGTCGCCGTGCTGCCGGGTGAGCGCGTCGCCGACCCGGCAGCCGCCGCCGGCTGGGGTTTCGTGCGGGTGGCGCAGAGCGAGCATCCCGGGCGCGTCCAGGTCGTGGACCTCGACGGTGCGGCCGAGTCCGTGCGCGGCCTGTCCGGCGTACTGGCCTGCGGGGAACCGCAGTTGGCGGTGCGCGGCGGGGTCGCGTACGCGCCCCGGCTGGTGCGCGCCGCCGGGGCGGGCGTGCTGGTGCCGCCTGCGGACACCGCCGGGTGGCGGCTGGATCTCACCGAGCCGGGCACGCTGGACAATCTGACCATCGCCCGGCACGAGGAGAAGCTGCGCCCGCTGGGGCGCGGCGAGGTGCGGGTCGCGGTGCGCGCCGCGGGGATGAACTTCCGGGACGTCCTCATCGCGCTCGGGGTCTACCCGGACCGGGCGGTGGTGGGCGGCGAGGCCGCCGGGGTGGTCACGGAGACGGGTCCGGGGGTGCCCGGTCTGGTGCCGGGCGACCGGGTGATGGGGCTGTTCGACGACGGGGCGATGGCTCCGTTCGCGGTGACGGATCACCGGCTGCTCGTCCGGATACCGAAGGGCTGGTCCTTCCCGCAGGCCGCCGCCGCGCCGATCGTGTTCCTGACCGCGTACTACGGGCTGGCGGACCTGGCCCGACTGGGGCCGGGGAAGCGGTTGTTGGTGCATGCGGCGACGGGTGGGGTCGGGATGGCCGCCACACAGCTGGCCCGGCACTGGGGCGCCGAGGTCTACGCCACCGCCAGCCCGCCCAAGTGGGAGACCCTGCGCGAACTCGGCTTCGACGACCAGCACATCGCCAACTCCCGCACCCTCGACTTCGAACACCACATCCGCACCGCCACCCGCGGACAAGGCGTCGATGTCGTCCTCGACTCCCTCGCCGGAGAGTTCGTGGACGCCTCCCTCCGCCTGCTGCCGCGCGGCGGCCACTTCCTGGAAATGGGCAAGACAGACATCCGCGAACCCGCCCAGGTCGCCACCGACCACCCGGGGGTCAGTTATCGGGCGTTCGAGATGTTCGAGCCGGGCCCGGACCGTATTCAGCAGATGCTGAGGGAGCTGGTGGGGCTGTGTGAGAGCGGGGTGCTCAGTCCGCTGCCGGTCACCGCGTTCGACGTACGGGAGGCACCGGCCGCGTTCCGCTACCTGAGCCAGGCCCGGCACACCGGGAAGATCGTCCTCACCCTCCCCCAGCCGATCGACCCCGAAGGCACCGTCCTCATCACCGGCGGCACCGGCACCCTCGGCGCGCTGACGGCGCGTCACCTGGTGACCGGACACGGCGTACGGCATGTGCTGCTCACCAGCAGGAGCGGGCCGGAGGCGCCCGGTGCCGAGGCGCTGCGGGACGAGCTGAGCACCCTGGGTGCCCATGTCACCGTCGCCGCCTGCGACGCGGCCGACCGCGAGGCGCTCGCCGACCTGCTCACCCGGATTCCCGGCGAACACCCCCTCACCGCCGTCTTCCACGCCGCCGGAGTGACCGACGACGCGGCCGTATCGACGCTCACGGCGGGCCAGTTGGGGCCGGTACTGCGGCCGAAGGTGGACGCCGCCTGGAACCTGCACGAGCTGACCGCCGGCGCCGACCTGTCCGCCTTCGTCCTCTACTCCTCCATCGCCGGCACCCTCGGCAACCCCGGACAGGCCAACTACGCCGCCGCCAACACCTTCCTCGACGCCCTCGCCCACCACCGCCACACCCAAGGACTCCCCGCCACCTCCCTCGCCTGGGGACTGTGGGAACAGGCCAGCGGGATCACGGCGAAGCTGTTCGAGGAGGACCGGGCGAGGACGAGCCGCAGCATGCTGGTGCCGCTGTCCGACGAGGAGGGGCTGGCGCTGCTGAGCGGCGCGGTCACCCCCGCACAGCCGACGCTGGTGCCGGCCCGGTTCCACGTCAAGACGCTGCGCGCGCTCGCCGATGTGGAGGGGCTGCCGCCCATGGTGCGGGGCATGGCGCGGCGTACCGTACGCCGGGCGCGCGCCGCCTCGGGTGCCTCGTCGGCGCTGGGCAGGCAGTTGGCGGGGCGTTCGGCGGCCGAGCGGCAGCGGGTGCTGCTGGACCTGGTGCGCGGGCACATCGGCGCGGTGCTCGGCCATGCCTCGGCCGAATCCATCGACCCCGAACGGCCCTTCCAGGAGCTGGGGTTCGACTCGCTCACGGCCGTCGAGCTGCGCAACCGGTTGAACGCGGCGACCGGTCTGCGGCTGCCCGCCACGGTCGTCTTCGACCATCCGACGACGGCCGCGCTCGCCGCGCACCTGCTGGAACAGGTCGGCGGCGCGGCCCGGCCAGGCGGGTCACGGCAGGCCGTGGCGTCCGGGGCGCGCAGGACGGAGGAGCCGGTCGCCATCGTCGGCATGGCCTGCCGCTACCCCGGCGGGGTGGCCTCCCCCGAGGACCTGTGGGAGCTGGTGGCCGGGGCGCGGGACGCCATCGGGGACTTCCCCGAGGACCGGGGCTGGGACCTGGAGGGGCTCTACCACCCGGACCCGGACCACCCCGGCACCACCTATGTGACGCGCGGCGGGTTCATCGAGGCCGACCGCTTCGACGCGGAGTTCTTCGCCATGAGCCCCCGTGAGGCCCTCGCCACCGACCCGCAGCAGCGGCTGCTGCTGGAGACGGCCTGGGAGGCGCTGGAGCGGGCCGGCGTCCTGCCGGAGTCGCTGCGCGGCAGCCGTACGGGCACGTTCGTGGGGATGGCCGACCACCACTACGCGGTCAGCGCGGCCGGTCCCTCGCACAAGGCGCTGGAGGGGTATCTGCTCACGGGGGCGACCAGCAGCGTCGCCTCGGGCCGTATCGCCTACGCGCTCGGCCTGGAGGGGCCCGCGATCACGCTGGACACGGCCTGCTCCTCGTCGCTGGTCTCCCTCCACCTGGCCTGCCAGGCACTCCGCAACGACGAGTGCGACCTGGCTCTGGCGGGCGGGGTGACGGTGATGTCGGCGCCGGGGGTCTTCACCGGGTTCAGCAGGCAGCGGGGGCTGTCGCCGGACGGGCGGTGCAAGCCGTTCGCGGCGGCGGCCGACGGGACGGGCTTCTCCGAGGGCGTGGGCATGCTGCTCGTCGAACGGCTCTCCGACGCCCGCGCCAAGGGGCACCCGGTACTGGCCGTCGTCCGCGGCTCGGCCGTCAACCAGGACGGCGCCAGCAACGGCCTCACCGCACCCAACGGACCCTCCCAGCAGCGGGTGATCCGGGCCGCGCTGGCCGGCGCGAAGCTCGGCCCGGCCGACGTGGACGCCGTGGAGGCGCACGGCACCGGCACCAGCCTCGGCGACCCCATCGAGGCGGGCGCGCTGCTGGCGACCTACGGGCAGGACCGGCCGGCGGAGCGGCCGTTGTGGCTGGGCTCCGTCAAGTCCAACCTCGGGCACACCCAGCAGGCGGCCGGGGTCGCCGGGGTGATCAAGATGGTGGAGGCGCTGCGCCGCGGGAGCCTGCCGCGCTCCTTGCACATCGACGCGCCCTCCCCGCACGTCGAATGGGCGGACGGCGCCGTCGCACTGCTGACGGAACACACGCCCTGGCCCGAGGTGCCGGGACGGCCCCGGCGCGCGGGCATCTCCTCCTTCGGCATCAGCGGCACCAACGCCCACATCATCCTGGAGGCCACGCCGGAGACACAGCCGGTCGCGCCGGGCCAGGAGCCGATCGCGACGGAGGCGAAGCCGGTCGCGCCGGAGGCGGTGAGCGCGGGGGCGGGTGCGCCTGCGAGCGCGGGCGCGGGCGCTGACCCGGGCGGCGGCAGCGGGACGGAGGACGCGTTGGAGGGCGGCGCGCACGCGTGGCCCGTCCCGTGGCTGCTGTCCGCCAAGAGCGAGCACGCACTGCGCGAACAGGCCGCGCGGCTGGCCCGGTTCGCGGCCCGGGGCCAGGGCGCCCCGCTCGCCGGGGTCGCGCACACGCTGGCCACGGCGCGCACGCACCACCCCCACCGCGCGGCCGTGCTCGGCCATACCCTGCCGGAACTGCTGGAGGGCCTCGGCGCCCTCTCCTCGGGCGAGCCGCACAGCGCGCTGGTCCAGGGCACGGCAGCGGCGGAGCCGGGCGGCACGGTCTTCGTGTTCCCCGGGCAGGGCTCGCAGTGGGCCGGGATGGGCCTGGACCTGTACGCGTCCTCGGCGGTCTTCCGCGAGCGGCTGGAGGCGTGCGCGGCGGCGCTGGAGCCGCATACCGGCTGGTCGCTGCTGGAGGTGCTGCGCGCCGAGGCGGGCGCGCCCTCTCTGGAGCGGGTGGATGTGGTGCAGCCCGCGCTGTTCGCCGTGATGGTCTCGCTGGCCGAGGTGTGGCGGGCGGCCGGGCTGCGGCCGGACGCGGTCATCGGCCACTCGCAGGGGGAGATCGCCGCCGCCTGTGTCGCGGGCGGACTGTCCCTGGAGGACGCGGCACGGGTGGTGGCCCTGCGCAGCAGGGCGCTGCGCGCGCTGGCCGGCTCGGGCGGCATGGCCTCGGTCCCGCTGGGCGCCGAGGCGGTGGAAGAGCTGCTCGCGGGCCGGTCCGGCACGCTGGCTGTGGCTTCCGTCAACGGCCCGGACTCCACTGTCGTCTCCGGTGACCGGGACGCGCTGGAGGACCTGGTGGCGCAGTGCCGGGCCGACGGGGTGCGGGCCCGCACGATCGACGTGGATTACGCCTCCCACTCCTCCCATGTCGAGGCGATCCGCGAGGAGTTGCTGGAGTGTCTGGCGCCGCTCGCGCCGCGCTCGGCCGAGGTGCCGTTCTACTCCACCGTCACCGGGGGCGAGTTGGACACGGCCGGGCTGGACGCGGACTACTGGTACCGGAATCTGCGCCAGCAGGTGCTGTTCGGGCCGGTCACGGGCGCGCTGCTGGACGCGGGGCACCGGCTGTTCGTCGAGGCGAGCCCGCACCCCGTCCTCACGCTGGGCGTCGAGCAGAGCTGCGCGGCCCGGGGTGTGACGGCCACGGCCTTGGGCACGCTGCGCCGGGACCAGGACGGACCGCGCGAACTGCTGGCCGCCTGCGCCCGCGTCCACGCGCACGGCACGCGGCTGGAGTGGCCGCGGGTGCTGCCCGCGCACCGGGGCGGGCTCGCCCCGGTGCCCACCTACGCCTTCCAGCGGCGCCGGTTCTGGCTGGAGCCGTCGGCGCCGGGCACCGCCGCGGGCGGCTCCGGCCACCGGATGCTGGGGACGACCGTGCCGCTGGCGGGCGAGGACGGCTGTGTGCTGACGGGCCGGATCGCGCTGCGCACACACCCCTGGCTCGCGGAGCACACAGTCGCCGACACCGCCGTACTGCCGGGCGCCGCCTACGTCGAACTGGCGGCCCAGGCAGCGCGCGAGACGGGCTGCGGCCGACTGGAGGACCTCACCCTGCTGGCTCCGCTCGTGGTGCCGGAGCGGGGCGCGGTCGAGCTTCAGGTGGCGGTCGGCGCGCCCGACGCGCACGGGCGGCGTCCGCTGGGTGTGTTCGGCCGCCCGGCGGCCGGGGACGACGAGGCACCGGCGGAGTGGCAGCGCCACGCCACGGGCACCCTGACGGCAGCCCCTGACGCAGCCGGTGCGGGTGCGGGTACGGGCGTCGGTTCGGACGCCGGTGCCGACGAGTTGGAGGAGTGGTCCGCGGGCGGCGTGTGGCCGCCCGAGGGAGCCGAACCGGTGGACGTCGGCACCGTCTACGACCGGTTCGTGGCCACCGGGGTCGCCCACGGCCCCGCCTTCCAGGGGCTGCGCGCCGCGTGGCGGCACGGCGCCGACCTGTACGCCGAGGTGGACCTGCCCGAGGACGCCGACGTGACGGGCTACGCCCTGCACCCCGCGCTCCTCGACGCCGCCTTGCACCCCTTGGTGCTCGCCCGCACGGGAGACCAGGAGCGGGAGGAGCAGCGGACGGCGTGGCTGCCGTTCTCCTGGACCGGGGTGTCACTGACCGGGCTCGGCGGGGAACACCGCGCGCTGCGCGTGCGGTTGACTCCGGTCGAAGAGGACGGCGTACGCCTGTGGCTCTCCAGCCCGGACGGTGTGCCGGTCGCCCACGTGGCCGCCCTCCGCCTGCGCCCCCTCGGCACGGAACTGCTGCGTGCCGGGCGGGCCCCGGACGCCGAGGCCCTGTGGCAGCTGGCCTGGCCCTCGGCCGGACCGCTCCCGGCCGGGAGCGACCCTGCCGGCCAGACGTCCGGCGCCCGGTGGGCGGCTGTGGGGCCGGTCCCGGTACCGGGGTCGCCGACCGCGCCGGACGGCCCGCGGGTGACGGAGTGGCCGGACCTGGCGGCGCTGCTGGCGGCTTCCGCCGAGGACGACCCGCTGCCGGAGGTGCTGCTCGTCGCACCGTCCGGGCAGACCTCACCCGCCACCCCCGCCCCCGGCCCGGCGCGCTCGGCACACGCGGAGGCGGCCAGGATGCTGGCCCTGCTCCAGGAGTGGCTCGCCGACAGCCGGTGCACCGGCACCCAGTTGGTCGTCCTCACCCAGAAAGCGGTCGTCACCGGCCCCGATGAGCAGACGGCGCCCGATGCCGAGGCGCCCGACACCGCCGCGCCCGACACCGCCGCGCCCGGAAGCGCGGCGCCGGACCTCGCGGCAGCCGCGCTGTGGGGGCTCGTACGCAGCGCGCAGTCGGAGAACCCGGGGCGCATCCAGCTCATCGACCACGACGGGACGCCCGAGTCGGCGGCGGCGCTGGCCGGGGCGGTCGCCTCGGGCCTGCCGCAGGTGGCGCTGCGCGGCGGACAGGCGCGGGTACCACGGCTGCGGAGGGCCGAAGCCCCGGCGGACGGCGCGCACTTCGCGCTCGACCCGGAGGGCACCGTCCTCATCACGGGCGGCACCGGCACCCTCGGCGGACATGTGGCGCGGCACCTGGTGACCGAACACGGCGCGCGGCACCTGCTGTTGGCCGGCCGCAGGGGTCACGAGGCGACCGGCGCCCTGGAGCTGGAGGCCGAACTCCTCGCGCACGGCGCGGAGGTGACGGTCGCCGCCTGCGACGCGGCCGACCGGGAGGCCCTGGCCGGGCTGCTGGCGAACGTGCCCGCCGCGCACCCGCTGACCGCCGTCGTGCACGCGGCGGGGACGCTCGACGACGCGACCCTCCCCTCGCTCACCCCCGAGCGGCTGGCCACCGTGATGGGCCCCAAGGCGGACGCGGCGTGGCATCTGCACGAGCTGACGGCGGAAGCGGACCTGGCGGCGTTCGTCCTCTTCTCCTCGACGGCCGGCACGCTCGGCAGCCCGGGACAGGCCAACTACGCCGCCGCGAACACCTTCCTCGACGCACTCGCCCACCACCGGCACACCCTCGGGCTGCCCGCCACCTCCCTCGCCTGGGGGCTGTGGGAGCACAGCAGCGCTCTGACCGCGCATCTCGAAGGCGCGGGGCAGGCCCGGCTGGCGCGCAACGGGCTGGTGCCGCTGCCGACCGAGGAGGCGCTGGAGCTGCTGGACGCGGCGCTGCTGCGGCCCCGGGCCGCGCTGTTGCTGCCGGCGCGGCTGGACATGCGTCCGCTGCGCTCCCAGGCGTCCGCCGGACTGCTGCCGGCGATCTTGAGCGAGGTCGTGCGGGTCCCCGTCCGGCGGGCGCACGCGGACAGCGGGCCCGCGCTGGCCCAGCGGCTCGCGGGGCTGACCGAGGAGGAGCAGCACCGTCTGGTGCTGGAGACGGTGCGCGGTCATATCGCCGCCGTCCTGGGCCACGGCTCGCCCGAGAGCATCGAGAGTGAACGGGCCTTCCAGGAGCTGGGCTTCGACTCGCTGACCGCCGTCGAGCTGCGCAACCGGCTGGGCGCGGCGACGGGCCTCACGCTGCGGGCGACGCTGGTCTTCGACTATCCGACGGCCGAGGCGCTCGCCGCCTACCTGCGCGCCCAGTTGGCGCCCGCCCCGGCCGATGCCTCGGACTCGGTGCTGCGCGATCTCGACCGGCTGGAGGAGGCGCTGACCGCGCTGCCGCGCGCCGGTGAGGGCAGCGAGGCGGTGGGGCGGCGCCTGCGGGTCCTGATGGCGAAGTGGCACGAGGCGCGCACCACCGCGCCCGGCGGCCCGCTCCCCGAAGGCGCCGCGGCCGGGGAGCGCGCCGGGGACGGCGCGCAAGACGGCGCCGTGGGCCAGGAGAGCGTGACGGACCGGATCCGGGCGGCTTCGGCCGAAGAGGTCCTGGACTTCATCGACAAGGAGCTGAAGGGGGCCTGACATGACGGACCGAGACAAGATCGTCGAGTATCTGAAGTGGGTCACGGCCGATCTGCACGAGACCCGGCAACGGCTGGATGAGACCCGGCAGCGGCTGGTGGAGGCCGAGTCGGGGCGGCCGGAGCCGGTCGCGATCGTCGCGATGAGCTGCCGCTATCCGGGCGGGGTGCGCGGCCCGGAGGACCTGTGGCGGCTGGTGCGGGACGGCACCGACGCGGTGGCGGGCTTCCCCACGGGCCGGGGCTGGGACCTGGAGGGGCTCTACGACCCCGACCCGGAGCGGCCCGGCACCTCGTACGCCAAGGAGGGCGGATTCCTCTACGACGCGGACCGCTTCGATGCCGCGTTCTTCGGCATCAGCCCCCGCGAGGCCCTGGCCATCGACCCGCAGCAGCGGCTGCTGCTGGAGACGGCGTGGGAGGCGGTCGAACGCGCGGGCGTCGTACCGGAGTCGCTGCGCGGCAGCCGGACCGGGGTGTTCGCGGGGGTGATGTACGACGACTACGCGGCGCGCCTGTACCCGAACCCGCCGGAGGGCTTCGAGGGGTACCTGGGCAACGGGAGTGCCACGAGTGTCGCTTCGGGCCGGGTCGCCTACACGCTGGGCCTGGAGGGCCCGGCCGTCACCGTGGACACGGCGTGCTCGTCCTCGCTGGTGACGCTGCACCTGGCGGCGCACGCGCTGCGGCGCGGCGAGTGCTCGCTGGCGCTGGCGGGCGGCGTGACGGTGATGGCGACGCCCAGCGTCTTCGTCGAGTTCAGCAGGCAGCGCGGGCTGGCGCCCGACGGGCGGTGCAAGTCGTTCGCCGCGGCGGCCGACGGCACCGGCTGGGGCGAGGGCGTGGGCCTCGTGCTGCTGGAGAAGCTGTCGGACGCGCGGGCCAACGGGCACCCCGTGCTTGCCGTCATCCGGGGCAGCGCCATCAACCAGGACGGCGCCAGCAACGGGCTGACCGCGCCCAACGGGCCCTCCCAGGAGCGGCTCATCCACCAGGCCCTCGACAGCGCCGCGCTGGCGCCCGCCGACATCGACGCCGTCGAGGCGCACGGCACCGGCACCACGTTGGGCGACCCCATCGAGGCGCAGGCGCTGCTGTCCGCCTACGGTTCCCGGCGCCCGGCCGAACGGCCGCTGTGGCTGGGCTCGGTCAAGTCGAATCTGGGCCACACCCAGGCGGCGGCCGGGGTCGCGGGCGTCATCAAGATGGTGCAGGCCATGCGGTACGGCGTGC
The DNA here is from genome assembly GCF_039532135.1 of Streptomyces axinellae. Taxonomy (NCBI): domain Bacteria; kingdom Bacillati; phylum Actinomycetota; class Actinomycetes; order Kitasatosporales; family Streptomycetaceae; genus Streptomyces; species Streptomyces axinellae. The sequence goes on along the minus strand of NZ_BAAARJ010000029.1, from coordinate 55,694 downwards.
TGCCCAGGACGCTGCACGTGGACGAGCCGTCCCCGCACGTGGACTGGTCGGCCGGGCACGTCCGGCTGCTCACCGAGAACACGCCCTGGCCCGAGACGGGGCGCCCGCGCCGGGCCGGCGTCTCCTCGTTCGGCATCAGCGGCACCAACGCGCACCTGCTGCTGGAGGCGGCCCCGCAGCCGTCCCCGGCCCAGGCGCTGCCCGGTACGCCCGGGAAGGTGGGCGAGCCGGGTGAACCGGGTGCGTCGGAGGCGTCGGATGCGGCCGTGACGGTCCGGGGGCCGCTGCCGTGGCTGCTCTCGGCGCGGACCGGGCCCGCGCTGCGCGCGCAGGCCGCCCGGCTGCGCGCCCACGTGAGCGAGCGCCCCGGCACGGACGCCGCCGGGATCGCCCGTGCGCTGGCCACCACCCGCTCGCACTTCCCCCACCGCGCGGCGGTCATCGGCGCGGACACCTCCGCGCTGCTGTCCGGGCTGGACGCGCTGGCCGACGGCGCGCCCAGCGCCTCAGTCGTCCGCGACACGGCGGGCGGCGCGAGCGGACGGCTGGCGTTCCTCTTCTCCGGCCAGGGCAGCCAACGGCCGGGCATGGGGCGGGAGTTGTACGAGACGTTCCCGGTGTACGCCGAGGCGTTCGACGCGGCGTGCGCCCACCTGGACCCGCACCTGGACCAGCCGTTGCGTGAGGCCGTCTTCGCGGACAGGGGCACGCCCGGCAGCGCCGTGCTGGACCAGACCCGCTATACGCAGCCCGCGCTGTTCGCGCTGGAGACCGCGCTGTTCCGGCTGGTCACCTCCTGGGGGCTGCGGCCCGATGTGCTCGGCGGCCACTCGGTCGGCGAACTGACGGCCGCGCACGCCGCCGGAGTCCTCTCCCTGCCCGACGCCTGCACCCTGGTCGCGGCCCGCGCCCGGCTGATGCAGCGGGCCGAGGGGCCGGGCGCGATGGTGTCCGTACGCGCGAGCGAGGAGGAGATCCTGGCGTCCCTGGCGGGCGGGGACGGCCGGGTGGCCGTCGCGGCGGTCAACGGCCCGAACTCCTGTGTCCTGTCCGGTGACGAGGACGCCGTACGCGAGCTGGCCGCCGAGTGGAAGGAGCGCGGGCGCCGCACCCGGCAACTCCAGGTCAGCCACGCCTTCCACTCCCCGCACATGGACCCGGTGCTGGCGGAGTTCCGTCAGGTCGCGGCCACGCTCACCTACGAGCCGGCCCGGATCCCGCTGGTCTCCAACCTGACGGGGCGGGCGGCCACCGACGAGGAGCTGACCTCGCCCGACTACTGGACGGCGCACATCCGCCGCACCGTCCGCTTCCTCGACGGCATCCGCACCCTCCAGGGCCAGGGCGTCACCCGCTACCTGGAACTGGGCCCCGACCCCGTACTGACAGCCATGGCCCAGGAGTGCCTTGCCGAGCCCGGCGACGGCGACAGCGACCGCGAGGCCGTCGGCAAGGGGGGTGGCAAGGGGCCCGGTGGGGCGACGCTGGTGCCGCTGCTGCGCGCCCGCCGTCCCGAGGCGCGTACGGCCCTGACGGCGCTGGCCCAACTGCACGTCTCCGGGCACCCCGTGGCCTGGCCGGACTGGTTCGGCGCCTCGGTGCCGCAACCGGCCGGAGCTCCGGGGGCGGCGGGGCCGCCCCCGGAGCTTCCGGTGTACGCGTTCGAGCACAAGAGCTACTGGCTGGAGCGCACCTCGGGCTCCGCTGAATCCGGCCCCGCGGCCGGGGCCGGGGCCCCGGCGGACGCCGCGTTCTGGCAGGCCGTGGACGGCGCCGACCCGGGCGGCCTGGCCGAACTGCTCCAACTCCCCGACGAACAGCGCCAGGCGCTGGGTGCCGTACTGCCCCGCCTCAAGGCGTGGCGCCGACGCGAGACGTGGGGCTACCGCACCTCGTGGGAGCACCTGGGCGAGGCCCCGGCGCAGCCGTTGAAGGGCACCTGGCTGGTGTTCGTCCGCGAAGGGCTCGTACAGGACCGGTTCACGGAGGAGACGTCCGAGGCGCTGGAGAAGCGCGGCGCGCGAGTGCTGCGCGTCCCCGTCCCCGTTCCGGTGGACGCGGCGGCGCCTCCGGAGACGGCCGAACCGGAACCCGGGGCCGGAGCGGGAGCCGCCCGGGAGGCAGGAGCCCAGGCAGGCGCCGGGGCGAGGGCCCATCAGGCTCTGCTGGCGTCGCTGGCACGGGAGTTGGGCAGCGGCGCGAGCACAGTCGGCGGCGTGCTCTCGTTGCTGGCGCTCGGGGCCGACGGGCAGCCGGAACCCTCGGCCGAGGGCACGGACACGCTCTCCCTCACGCTGACCTCGGCGCTGCCCGCCGCGCTGGCGGCGGCCTCGGTACGGGCTCCGGTGTGGGCCGTGACGCGGGGCGCCGTGCAGACCGGGGACAGCGATCCGGTGAGCTGCCCGGCGCACGCACCGCTGTGGGGCCTGGGCCAGGTACTCGCCCGCGCCCACCCGGACACCTGGGGCGGCCTGGTGGACCTGCCGCCGGAGGTGGACCCCCGCGTCATGGAACGTACGGCCCAGCTGCTGGCCGAATCGGGCGGCGAGGACCAACTGGCCCTCCGCGCCGCGTACACAGCGGCCCGCAGGCTGGTGCGCACACCGCTGGCGGGCGCTTCGGATGACCGGCGCGGGCAGCCGCACGGCGCCGTCCTGGTGACCGGTGCGCACACCGCGACCGGCGCGCACGCGGCGCGCAGGCTGGCCCGGGAGAGCGCCCGGGTCCTGCTCCTCGCGGGCACCGCCCCGGCCGGGTCCCCCGCCGTCACCGCGCTGCGCGAGGAACTGGCCGCGCTGGGATGCCGTACCCGGTACGCGATGGCCGACCCCGCCGAGAAGGACGACCGTCCGGCGCTGGCCCGGCTGTTGGGCGAGGCAGCGGACGGGCCGCCGCCGGACCGGGCCCCCCTGGACGGGGCGCCGTTGGACCGAGCACGGGACGCGACGCCGGGCGGCGCCTCGGCGGACGCGGAGGAAGCCGGGGCGGGTGTCGCGCTGACGGGCGTCGTACACGTCGCGGCGCCGGACGAGGGCCCGGCGTACGGAGCGGAGGCGGAGACCGAAGCGGCGGCGGAAGCGCAGGCCGTGGCGCGTCAGGTCGCGGCCGTACGGGCCCTGGAAGAGCTGACCCGGGCCGCCGGGGTCACCGCGTTCGTCACGCTGGCGTGCTCGGCCGACCCCTTCGGCGGGCCCGTACCGGCTGCGCTGGAGGGCCTGGCCCGGAAGCGGCGCGCGGCGGGGCTGCCCGCGCTCGCCGTCACCTGGGGGCCGAGCGACGACGGGAGCGGGGAGCCGTACCCGGGCGGGGAGCCGCACGCGGGCGGCGAGTCCGGGGCCGCCGACGCCGGCGGCCCGCCCGCACCCGGCCGCCCCGGCGCCGAGCCGACGCTCCCCGGGGTCGGGTATACCGCGCCCGCGCTGGCCATGGGTGTGCTCGCCCGGACCGGGGCGCCGGGCGGTGACGCGGCCGTCACCGTGGCCTCCGTCGCATGGGAGCCCTTCCTCGCCGGGCTGCCCGCCGGACGGCAGCACCCCCTGTTCCGGGCGCTGCCCGAGGCACGGGCCACAGTCGAGGGCGCCCAGGGCGACTCGGCAGCCGAAGCGCGGGACGCGCGGCTGCGCGCGCTGCTGCGGGAGGCGTCCGAGGCCGAGCGGCTGCCGCTCCTCCAGGAGGCGGTGCGCGAGCACGCAGCGGCCGTCCTGGGGCTGACGGGCCCCGGGGAGGTCGAGCCCGACCGGGACTTCTTCGAGCTGGGACTGACCTCGTTCGCCGCGCTCGAACTCAGCTCCCGGCTGCGCCCCCTGGGGGTGGAACTGGCGCCGGCGGCGGTCTTCGACCACCCCAGCGCCGCGGCCCTCGCCGAGCACCTGCGCCCCGGACTCCAGCCATGACCGTGCCGCACACCGAAGGAGCCGCTTCATGAACACCCAGGTCGCCATCGCGGGGGCGGGACCCGCCGGGCTGATGCTCGCCTGCGAACTGCGCACGGCGGGCGTGCCCACCGTCGTCTTCGACCCGCTTCCCGAGCCGCGCCGCACCGCGCCGGGCGTGGCCATCAACCCGACCGTCGTCGAACTGCTAGGCCAGCGCGGGGTGATGGAGGCGCTGCGCGCGGACGGCATGGAATTCCGGCAGGCGTTCTTCGCCCACCTCGCGCTCGATCCGGGCAAGCTGCCCGAGGAGCGGGCCTACAACTTCGCCGTGCCGCAGCAGCAGGTCGAGCGGCGCCTGGAGGAGCACGCGGCCAAGCTGGGCGCCGACATCCGGCGCGGCTACCGGATCACGGACCTGGAGCAGGACGAGGAGGGCGTCACGCTCACCGTGGCGGGCCCCGACGGCGCCCGCCACACCGAGCGGTGCGGCTACCTGGCCGGGTGCGACGGGGCGGGCAGCACCGTGCGCGAGCTGCTGGATGTGGGCTTCACCGGCCAGGACTCGCCGTTCTACGGGATCATCGCCGACCTGGACATGACCGAGGAGCTGTTCCCGCACCTGGGCGCCCGCCAGTACGACGAGGGCCTGTTCACCGTGACGCCCACGGGCCCGACGACGCTGCGGGTGCTCACGGGCGAGCTGGGCCGCACACCGCCGGACCCGGAGGCCGAACCGAGCCCGGCGGAACTGCGGGAGCGCGCACGGCACATCACCGGCGCCGATCTCGCACTGGAGAGCCCGCACTGGCTCGGCCGCTGGTTCCACGTCACCCGGCTCGCGGACCGCTACCGGGTGGGCCGGGTCTTCCTGGTGGGCGAGGCGGCGCACGTGCACTTCCCGCTCGGCGGGCAGGCGTTGAGCACCACCGTCGAGGACGCGGTCAACCTGGGCTGGAAGCTGGCGGCGGCCGTCCACGGCCGGGCACCCGAGGGGCTGCTGGACACCTACCACGCCGAGCGGCACCCGGTCGGCGCCCGCGCCTGCCGCACCACGCTCGCGCAGACGGCGCTGATGCACCCCATGGACCGGATCGCGCCGGTGCGCGAACTGCTGGCCGAGCTGATCGGCTATGACGACGTCAACGCGCATCTGGTGCGGCTGGCGGGCGCCTTGGACGTCACCTACCCCGCGGGCTCCGAAGAGGGCGGCACGGCACACCCGTTGACCGGCCGACGTCCGGGGGACGTGCCGCTGGAGACGTCGGAGGGCGCGCGCGGCCTGGCCGAACTGCTGCGACCGGGGCGCGGCGTGGTGGTGGACCTGTCGGGCGGGCTGCTGGGCCTGCGGGGCACCGAGGGCTGGCGGGGCCGCGTGGATGTGGTGATGGCGGAGCCCAGTGCGCACATCGCCGCGACGGGGCTGCTGCTGCGGCCCGACGGGCGGGTGGCGTGGGCGACCGATGACAGCGACGACGAGGGCCTGCGCGCCGCGCTGGAGCGGTGGTTCGGGCAGCCCGCGGACCCGGCCCGGGACGCGGGGCGTTCCAAGGGCGGCGAAGGCCGGGTCTAGGGCGGCTTCAGAGCGCTGCCCGAATCTGGAGATCACACCCTCGGAAGGAACCGGCATGGACGAGCCCGACATCCATATCCTCTCGGTCGGCACCGCGCTGCCCGGCGCGCCCGTCGACAACGCGACCCTGGCCGACCGCTTCAACATGCCCTCGGTATGGGAGTTGTGGATCGACTCCTTCATCGGCACCCGCACCCGGCACTTCGCCCTCGACCTGGAGACGGGCACCATCCGCTATTCGCTGGCCGACCTGGGTGAGACGGCGGCGGCCAAGGCGCTCCAGGGGGCGGGGCTGCGCGCTGCGGACGTGGATGTGATGGTGCTGGGCACCGCGTCCCCCGACATGCTGATGCCCGCGACGGTCAACCTCATCGCCGACCGGCTGGGCATCGACGATGTGCCGACCTTCCAGCTCCAGTCAGGTTGCAGCGGCGCGGTGCAGGCTTTGGACGTGGCACACAAAATGCTGCTGTCGGGCCGGTACCGCAACGCGCTGGTGCTGGGCGCGGAGAACTGCGCCAAGCACATCGACCTCTCCACCGACGCCGCGTCGCTCCCCACCTCCGAGCAGGTCAACGGGGTGCTGTTCGGGGACGGCGCCGGCGCCGTGGTGCTCAGCACCGAGCCCCGGCCCGGCACGGCCGTCCTGCGGCACGTGTTCTTGCGGCTGGTGGGGCTGGGCCGGGCGCCGGGACAGACCGTGGAGTGGTTCGGGCGCGGGGACCGCGACTCGGACCGGCAGCCGATCAGTGAGGACTACAAGGCCATCGAGCAGTCGGTGCCCTCGATGGCGGCCGAGACGCTGGAGGAGATGCTGGAGGCGCTGGACTGGAAGGAGACCGACATCGACTATCTCCTGCCGCCGCAGCTCTCGGGCACCATGACCGAGAAGATCACCGAGCGGCTGGATGTGCCCAGCGCCCAGGAGATCAGCTGTGTGGTCGATATCGGCAACACCGGCAACGCGCTGCCCTTCTTCCAGCTGGAGCGGGCGCTGCCCCGGATGACCACCGGGGACCGCACGGTCGGCATCGCCATCGAGTCCAGCAAGTGGATCAAAGCGGGCTTCGCACTGGAGGTGTGCTGAGCGGCATGGCCACCACAGCATCCACCCCCGGGGCGGGCGCCGGAGCGAGCGCGGGGACGGACACCGGCGCGGGCACCGGAGCCGAGGCCGGAGCCGGGGCCGCTATCGCCCCGGTCCCGCCCGCCGCCGCGCTCCGGGCGCTTCAGGCCGCCGGGCGGCTGGCCGGGGAGTATCCGCGCGTCAAAGAGCTGCTCGCCACCGCGACCGGGCCTGAACTGAGCGCGGCCGGGCAGCTGTTGACCCGCCTGGACCCGGACGCGGTCACCGCGGCGCACCCCCGGGTGCCCGCGCTGACCGTGGCCGTCACCGGGCACGGCACCCTCTCGGGCCTGCTGCCGGCGCTCACCGGGGAGCTGGCCCGGCACGGCATCCTGCTGCGGCCCCGCGTGACGGACTTCGACAGCTACGTCTTCGAGCTGGGCGACCCGGCCAGTGAGCTGTACGCGGGCGCACCGGACCTGGTCACCTGCGTGCTCGATCCGGCTGTGGTCTTCGACGAGGTGCCGGCGCCGTGGCGCCCCGGGGATGTCGAGCGGGTCCTGGGCCAGAAGCTGGACCTGATCGAGGGCCTGGCCCGGCGCTTCGGGGAGAGCTGCGGCGGCACCCTCGTCCTCAACACCCTCCCGCTGCCCCGGCGTTACGCGGCGCAGCTGGTGGGCCTGCGGGCCCGTGCCCGGCTGGGGGCCGTCTGGCGGGAGGCGGGGGCGCGGCTGCTGCGGCTGGGCGAGACGTACCCGTCCGTGCTGGTGATCGACCTGGATCCGCTGCTCGCCGAGGAGGGCGCCGCCGCCGACACCCGGCTGAGCGTCTACGCCAAGGCACACCTGTCCCCCGGGCTGCTGGCCCGGTACGCGCGGGAGGTCGGCCACCTGGCACGGCACCTGACGGGCCGTACGAAGAAGGTGCTCGCCTTGGACCTGGACAACACGGTGTGGGGCGGAGTGCTGGGCGAGGACGGGCCCGAGGGCATCGAGGTCGAGCCGGCCGACGGCTACCGGGGGGCGGCCTTCCACGCCTTCCAGCGGGTCGCCGGACAGCTGGCCGCGCAGGGCGTGCTGCTGGTGGCGGCGAGCAAGAACGACCCCGAGCCGGTGCGCGAGGTGCTGCGCGACCACCCGGGAATGCTGCTGCGCGAGGCGGACTTCGTACGGGTGGCGGCCGGCTGGGGGCCCAAGCCCGAGGCGCTCCGGGAGACGGCGGACGCGCTCGGCCTGGGCGTGGACAGCTTCGTCTTCGTGGACGACAGCCCCTACGAGTGCGGCCTGGTGCGGCACGCGCTGCCCGAGGTGACGGTCGTCCCCGTTGACGACGAGCCGGCGCTGCATCTGGAGAAGCTGCTGCGCGACGGCTGGTTCGACGTACGGGAGGTGACCGACGACGACCGGGGCCGGGCCGTGCGCTACCGCGACGAGCTGGTGCGCAAGGACTTCCTGGACACCTTCGACTCACTGGCGGACTATCTGCGCGAGCTGCGGGTGAGTGTGCGGGTGGCTCCGGCCGGGCCCGAGGATGTGGCCCGGGTCTCCCAACTGACGCTGCGCACCAACCAGTTCAATTTGACCACGCACCGCCTCCAGCCCGCCGAGGTGCGGGAGCTGTGCGCGGGGGACGACACGCGGGTGCTCACCGTCCGCTCCGGCGACCGCTTCGGGGACAACGGGCTGGTCGGCGCGGTCTTCCTGCGCCGCGCCCAGGGCACCGTCCACATCGACAACTTCCTGCTCAGCTGCCGCGTGTTCGCCCGGGGCATCGAGCAGGCGTGCCTGGCCTCAGTGCTGCGGCGGGCCCGCGCGGAAGGCGCCGGGGAGGTGGTGGCTGCCTACCGCAAGAGTGCCAAGAACGCGAAGGTCGCGGACTTCTACGTCCGCAACGGCTTCACACCCGTCGAGGACGACGGCACCACGGCCACCTTCCGGCACCTGCTGGAGCCCGTGCCCGAACCGCCCGCGCACGTGCGGCTGACCGAAGAGTACGAGGACGGCCGAGAGCCCGGGGACGGCCCTGCGGGCGGCCCCGGAAGCGACCCAGAGAGCGATCCCGGAAGCAGTCCCGAGAGGGATCCCCACAGCGACCCCGAAAGGAACGCGCCGTGACGACATTCGAGGACTTCATGGCCCTCGTCAGGACCGAGGTGGGCCTGCCGCTCACCGACGAGGACGCGCACCTCCCCTTCGACCAGCTGCCCGAGTGGGACTCCCTGCTGCTGGTCACCCTGCTGTCCGCGCTGGAGCGCGCCACCGGGCGGCGGGTCTCGCTGCCCGACGTACTCCAGGCCGCCTGCCTGCACGACATCTACGCGCTGGTGGCGGTGCCGGCGTGAGCGGCGCCGAGCGCGCGCGGGGCGCCCCGGTGGCCCGGCAGCGACGCCACACGCTGTACTTCCTGGACGAGATCAAGGCGTTCGCGCCGGTCTTCCTCGACACGGACGTGGACATGAGCGCGGTGCGCGCCCACGGCGCGGCCACCGTGGCGGGCGGGCTGCGCGAGCGCCCGTACTCGACGGTGACGTACGTGCTGCACGCGGCGGCGCGGGTGCTGGCCCGGCATCCGGAGGCGAACGCGGCGATACGCGGCCGTCGGCGGCCCCGGGTGGCGCGCTTCGCCACCGTCGCGGGGAAGGTGACGCTGGACAAGACGCTGGAGGGGCGCCGGGTGGTGCTCTCCGCCGTCCTGCCCGGACTGGAGAGCCAGGAACTCGCCGGTATACAGCGGCAGATCGACCACTACCGGCACGGGGACCCGGACACGATGCGGGAGTTCGCCGCCGTCCGCACCCTGCACCGGCTGCCCTGGCCCCTGGGACCGCTGGCCTACCGGCTGGGCACCCGCCCGCTGGCGCGCCGCGCGGGCACCAACGGGACCTTCGCGGTGACCTCGCTGGGACACCGCGCGGTCAACGGCTTCTACTCGGTGGGCGGTACGACGCTCACCTTCGGCCTGGGCCGGGTCGCCGAGCGGCCCGTGGTGCGGGACGGAGAGCTGGCGACGGCGCCGCTGCTGCCACTGAGCATGACCTTCGACCACCGGGTCATCGACGGCGCGGAGGCGGCCGACGTGCTCGGCGAACTCAAGGAAGCGCTGGAGGACTTCACCGCCCCGACGGACGAGGACGCGGTCGAGGACGCACGCGAGGGGGCACGCTCCGGGGAGAGGCACCCGGCGCACGGGGCGGAGGCGGGAAACAGGGCGGACGCGGCGGGCAGGACCGGCGCGCGGGCCGGGGAGCGGGTGACGCCGTGAACGACCTCGCCGAACTGAAGGAATTCGTGGTCGTGCACGCGCGCGGCCAGCGGATCACCGACTACCGCGGGCTGCTGGACCGTATCCACACCGACGAGGGCGGCGGCCCCGGTTCCTGGGCGGGCGAGTGGAGCGCGGTGGGACGGCGGCTGATCGAGCGGGACATGCCGCTGGAGGCGTGCCGCTACTTCGCCATGGCGCGCTTCCCGTTCGTGGACGGGCCCGCCCGGCAGGAGGCTCAGCACGCCTGTGTGGACGCCTTCGACCAGTGGCGCTCCGCCCGCCCGGCGCTGGGGATCGAAAGCCTGGAGGCCGAGCTGCCCGAGGGCCGGATGCGCTGCTGGGCGGCGGGGCTGGACGCCGCGGCGCCCCGCCCGCTCCTGGTGATCATGGGCGGCATCGTCTCCGTCAAGGAGCTGTGGGCGCCGGTGCTCGCCTCGGTGCGGCACCTGGGGATGTCGGCGATCGTGGCCGAACTGCCCGGGATCGGGGAGAACCCGCTGCGCTACGGACCGAAGAGTTCCCGGATGCTGTCGGGGCTGCTCGACGCCGTCGCGGACCGGGCCGATGTCTCCCGTACGTACGCGCTGGCCCTCAGCTTCAGCGGGCATCTGGCGCTGGGCTGCGCGGCGGAGGACTCCCGGATCCGGGGTGTGGTGACGGCGGGCGCGCCGGTCAGCGCCTTCTTCCGGGACCGCGAGTGGCACCGCACGGTGCCCCGGGTCACGATCGATGCCCTGGCCCGGCTGCGCGGTCTCGACTCCCGCGACCGGGATGACGTGCTGGGATCCATGGGGGAGTTCGCGCTCGACGAGGCCGTACTGGAAGGGCTGCGGATCCCGGTGCGCTGTGTGGTCAGCGGCCGGGACGAGATCATTCCGGCGGCGGACCCGGCGGCGCTGCGCCGCCATGTGCGCGATGTGGGGCTGCTGGCCATCGACGATGTGCACGGCTCACCCGGCCATACGGCCGAGACCCGCATGTGGTGCCTACGGGCGCTCACGCGGATGCGTGGCCTGCGGGGGCCGAAGGCTGCCGCGGTGGGGCTGGCCTGGCGGGGAATGTGGGCGCGCCGTCGGCTGGGCGAGGCGCTGGGTACCGGCCGCTGAGGGGTCCGCCCCGGGGCGGGGCCGGTGGAGAGGGCCCGCGGGGGATGCCGCCGTGGGCGGGGGTGCCGATACCGGCCCCACGGGCGGCTGTGCGACATCTCGTCGCCTTGCTTGGCTTGCTCGGCCTACTTGCCTTGCCTACTCGCCTTGTGTTGCTGTGGCGCTGCGTTGCCGACGTGCGGTGTGCCGTGCTGCCGGCCGGGTCACCGGGGGACGGCCCGCGTGCGTCCCGTGCACGGGGCCTGCCGGTGCCGTGGTCAGATCAGGCCGGCGCGGCGTGGAAGTCCAGTCTGTCGTCCGCCGCCAGGATCGCGTGGTGCAGGTTCCGCAGGGCTCTGCACGGCTCCACGGCCAGCTCGTCGTGCAGGAGACTGCGCGCCGTCTGGTAGACGTGCAGCGCGTCGGCCTGCCGCTCCGAGCGGTACAGGGCCAGCATCAGCTGCCGGTAGAACGCCTCCCGCAGGGGGTGCTCCACCGTCAGCGAGTAGAGCCTGCCGACCATTTCGCGGTGTCGGCCCACCTCCAGGTACAGGTCGGCCAGCATCTCCAGGCACTCCAGCCGGGTCTCGGCCAGCCACGCGACGAATCCCCCGATGACCGCGCCGCTGCGCAGGTCACCGAAGACGGCGCCCCGCCACAGCGACAGGGCGGCCTCCAGGGTCTCCAGCGCTTCCTCGTGCTGCCGCTCGCGGGCCAGGGTGCGTCCCTTGTCCGCCAGGTGCAGGAAGGACTGGAAGTCGATCTCGTCGGTGCCCCGGTGCAGGAGGTAGCCGGTGGGTCGGGTGACCACCGGGTTGCCGGGGCGGTTCTCCCTGCTGAGGAACTTGCGCAGCTGGGAGATGTAGACGTGCAGTCCCGCCGTGGCGCGCCGGGGGATCTGGTCGCCCCAGACCTCGTTGATGAGCTGTTCGGAGGTGACGACCTGGTCGGCCTTGATCAGCAGGACGGCCAGTACGGTCTCGATCTTGCGGGCGCCTATGGCGGACGTGTGGTCGCCGTCGATCACGCGCAGTGGGCCCAGTGTCTCGTACTTCACGAGCTGCTCCCTTCGAACTCCCAGGCCGGGAAGGTCTGCCGGAGGGCGGCGGTGACCGTCGCGGTGACCTCCGGCCACTGTTCGCTGAGGTAGAAGTGGCCGCCGGGCAGCACCCGCAGGGCGAAGGGTCCGGTGGTGTGCTCGCGCCAGGCGTCCGCGTCGTCGGTCCCGACCTTGGGGTCGGCGTCCCCGACGAGGGCGGTGACGGGGCAGGAGAGCGCGGTCCCGGGGGTGTGCGTGTAGGTCTCGATGGCCCGGTAGTCGTTCCTGGTGGCGGTGAGGACGGCGGCCTTCAGTTCCTCGTCGTCGAGGAGCCTGCGGTCGGTGCCGCCGACCCGGAGCAGTTCGGCCAGGATGCCCTCGTCGTCGCGGCGGTGCACGTCACCGCGTACGCCCCGCGACGGAGCCGAGCGGCCCGAGGCGAACAGCCATACGGGGGCGGGTGCGCCGCCTTGCCGCTCGCACCGGCCGGCGACCTCGTAGGCGAGGACGGCGCCCATGCTGTGGCCGAAGAAGGCGTAGGGGCGGTCGGTCCAGCCGCCGAGCGCCTCGTGGACGCGGTCGGCGAGTTCGCTGATGGTCGGGATGTGCGGTTCCTGGCGGCGGTCCTGGCGGCCGGGGTATTGCACGGCGAGCACTTCCACGCCGGGTGCGAGGCCCTGCGCCATGGGGAAGTAGTAGCTCGCCGACCCGCCCGCGTGCGGAAAGCACACCAGTCTCACGTGACTCTCAGGGCAGACCCGGAATCGTCTGACCCACCTGTCCCTTTCTTCTGCGGATACCGTCATGATGTGCTCCTCCCCGTGGTGCGCTGCAATTCCCCGTGAGCGCTGAACACTATTCGGCGATCTTCGTCCGCATGGTCCACCGGAAGACGACGGGTGTGTTCCCCTCGCGCTCGGTGTCCGGTGTCACGAGTTCGAAGTGTTCGTAGCCGCCGCGATGGGCGATCTTCACTATCCCGTCATTAATGAGACCTTGACGGACTCTTGTTGTCTCCGGGATTTCGACGGGTCCTCCGGTGAGCTGTACCTCGACCGCGGACTCCTCCGAGGCTTCTCGGTGTATTCCGGTCATCGCAAACACCCTCCATCCGGGGCATTGACGCATTTCCTTCGATACTCACGTACCCCACCACGTGCGAGGAACCCGTAACCACCCCCCTATGGATCAAGTGTCCCCCTAGGGGCCCCGATTGCCGAACAGAAGCGGACCCAAAGCGTCCGCAAAGAGGGTTCCGGGATACGAGACAGTACGGCGGAGGCACCGGACAGGGCCTGATGCCGACCCCTATCCGAAGCAAACGGAACCATTGCGTCAGCACGCGCTGTGGACGGGTCCAGCACAAGAGGGCAGAATGCGATGCGCTTCGGGAGCCGGAAAGGGGAACGGCACGTGATTGCACGCCAGTTACTGCCGTCCGGCATGCCTGGTGCGGAGTGCGCGGAGGCCGGTCCCGGAGGGGGCGCGCGATCCGGTAGCGCGCGCCGTCCGGGCGCGGAAGGCTCCTTCCGCAGTGCGGGCGAGCGGCGCAGAGCGGTATCCCGGAGCGGTCAGGTGTGCGCCCGCGTGGCGCCGGACGGAGCGGACGGCCCCCCTGTGCGCCCGCTGTGCCACCAAAGGGGAGCACCCCCGTGGTCCGCGTCCTTGACCGGCAGCATCACCCACCGTCAGGACCGTCCCGCTCACGTCGCGGACGGAACCGCTGACTTCACCGCGCCCGGCCCCGGGACCTGGGTACATCCGGCACCGCCGCGGGCCGTGCCCGGCACACCGGCCGCGCGCCCAGGCCGGACCTGGTGGCCGCCCCGGCGGCGGCTGTTCGACCGCGGCCGGGTGGCGGTGCGGCTGCCCGGCGGCGAACCGGGGGGCGGCGGCTCTTCGGGCGCGGGACCCGGCCTTTTCGTCGGGCGCTGCGGGCCGCCCGACGGAGAGACCGGGGCCCGGCCCCCGCACGCGGGACCGTCGCACGCCGGGCCGCCGATTCGAAAAAGACTGGTTCCCACTGCCTCGGTCACCTTCTGGCGGATATGAGCTCAACCCACAGTTCACACCACGCGCCCAGTTCTGAAACATACTGTCAGCAATGGTGGTTGGCTGGGGGCTATCTTGGGATACATACGGTCACGTGCCATACTTACCGAAGCGGGCCAGGACTACACGGGGGTGAAGCACTGGCACTACACAGAACCGCATTCCCTTTCTGGGCGTCATGAGCCACGAATGCGCGGGACAGTTGGGCATGTTCGAACGGCCGGGTCGGGCCGGGATGCCCACCGCCTCGCCAAGGTAGCAGCAACCGGTGTGTGAACTACGCATGCCCGGATGACGACGGGGACACTTGGGAGAACGGTGGAAAGGAATACGGAGTACGAACTTTTAAGGTCGCATTTCTCGAAGTGTCTGGAAGGAAACGGCGCTGTCATTGTCGTCAGCGGTTCGGTCGCCTCGGGAAAGACAACACTGCTGCACTCCTTCGGGGAACACGCGATCGGGCAAGGTGCCGCCTTTCTCGACGCCACGGCTTCCCGGTCGGAGCAGGACCAGCCTCTCAGTGTGATCGGGCAATTGCTGCACAGTGGCACGCCCTCCCACGATGAGGCGGAACGCCACAAACGGCTTCTGGTCCACGCCGTTTCCACGGTGGAACCCCCCGCCTTCCTGCCGCCCCCGGGCAGAGGCGGCGCCGATGTACGGGCACGGCGCGAGCTGGCGAATATCTTCTTCGAGCGGGCCCAGTCGGCGCCGCTCATCATCGGTGTCGACGACGCGCATTACATGGACCAGCACTCCCTGGAGTGCCTGCTCTTTCTCATCCGGCGCCTGCGGTCCTCCCGCATTCTGCTCGTGCTCAACGAGAGCAGCCGCGTCCCGCAGGGCTACCAGTGGTTCCAGGCCGAAGTGTCCCGGCAGCCCTTCACCCGCATCATGCGGATGAATCCGCTCTCCCGGCGCGACGTCTTCCGGATGATCGCCGCCACCCTGGGCGAAGCGCACGCCGACCAGTACGCCGGGATATGGCACCACATCAGCGGCGGCAGCCCGCTGCTGATGCGCGCACTTCTGGAGGACCAGCAGGCGGCGGCCCTCGACCCGCTGCTGGAAGCGCCTCCGGGCCCCGCGTTCCACCAGGCGGTGTCCAACTGCCTGCACAGGTGCGGGGATGCCGTACTGGCCGTCGCCCAGGGCCTGGCCGTCCTCGCCGACGGCGACCCCACCTCCGCCGTGGAGGAGATCCTGGGCGAGAGCCACGCCACGGTCGCGCAGTGCGTCGATGTCCTCAACTCCGCCGGGCTGCTGGAGGGCACCGGGTTCCGGCACAAGGCGACCCGCTCCGCCGTACTGGACACCCTCTCCCCCGGCGAGCGCTCCCGACTGCACGCGGACGCCGCACGGCAGTTGCACACACTCGGCGCC
This sequence comes from Streptomyces axinellae, assembly GCF_039532135.1. Taxonomy (NCBI): domain Bacteria; kingdom Bacillati; phylum Actinomycetota; class Actinomycetes; order Kitasatosporales; family Streptomycetaceae; genus Streptomyces; species Streptomyces axinellae. Next base: position 40,360 of record NZ_BAAARJ010000029.1, on the reverse strand, counting down.
AGCGCCGTGGCCCAGGCCCGCCATCTGATCGCCGGAGACCCGGTGAGCGAGCCGTGGGTGACCGAGACCCTGCTGGAGGCCGCCGACCAGGCCGTGGACGAGGGGCGGGTGTATCTGGCGGCCGACTGCCTGCGGCTCGCCCAGGAGGGGTGCACCGACGAACGGATGCTCGCCACGGTCAAGGCCGCGCTCGTGCACGTCGAGTGGCAGCTCGATCCGGCCGTGGCCGGGCGCTATCTCCCGGAGCTGACCCGCGCCGTGTGGCAGGACAAGCTGGCCGTGCCGGCCGTCTTGTCGGTGGTCTCCCAGCTGGTGTGGTCGGGCGACATCGAACAGGCCAAGGAGGTCTTCGACGCCGTCGAGCGCGGTGAGATCGGCACCCAACTGCCGGAGGCAGGCCACGAGGAGGCGCTGACGCTCACCCACGCCTGGATGTGCTGCGCGTTCCCGGAGCTGCTGGGCAGGCTGTCCCCCGCCGAGGGTGCGCGGCCCCGCAACACCACCGGCATGGCGGCGCTGGCTCTCAGCTCCGTCCTCAAGGGCGAGGCGGACGGCACCCTCGTCACCGAGGCCGAGGAGGTCCTCCAGCGCTCCCGCCTCGACGGCCGCTCCCTCGGCCCGGCGGCGGCGGCCCTGGCTGCGCTGGTCCTCAGCGGGCGGCTGCGCACGGCGGCCCACTGGTGCGACGCGCTCCTCCAGGAGGCGACCGAGCGCAACGCGCCCATGTGGCGCGCCCTCCTGCTGGCCACCAGGGCACATGTGGACATGCGCTGGGGGATGCTGGACGCGGCGGAGCGCTCGGCGCAGGTCGCGCTGGACATCGCGCCGCCGGGCGGCTGGGGGGTGCTGCTCGGGCTGCCGCTGGCGAGTCTGGTCTCGGCGATGGTCGCCAAGGGCCGGTGCCGGGAGGCGGAGAAATACCTGCGGGTGCCGGTCCCGGCCGCGATGTTCCAGACGCCCTTCGGCCTGGACTACCTCCAGGCGCGGGCCCAGTACTTCGCCGCCGTCGGGCAGACCTCGGCCGCACTGGGGGACCTGCACAGATGCGGCGAGCTGATGGACAAGTGGCACCTGGAGCTGCCCGCGCTCGTGCCGTGGCGGGTGCGCGCCGCGGAACTGTCACTGGAGATGGGCCGGGTCCAGGAATCCCGCGACCAGGCCGAGGAGCAGCTGGCGCGGCTGCGCCCCGAGGAGTACCGGGCCCGTGGCATGGCGCTGCGGGTGCTGGCCGCCACCAGCGCTCCCGAGCAACGGCTGCCGCTGCTACGGGAGTCGGCGGAGCTGCTGGTGAAATCCGGGGACTGCTATGAGCAGGCCCGGACCATGACGGCGCTCAAGCGCATGTGCCAGGAGCTGGGCTGGCTGGAGCAGGCCCGCAAGCTGGAGAGCCGGATCGCCGAACTCTCCTCGAAGTACGGCTTCGTGCCGCCGGCGGAGGCCCCCGAGCGGGAGGACCCCCTGACGGCGCCGGTCGCAGCCTCACTGCCCCCGGCCCCCTCCCTCGCGCCCTCGCACACCGACCACGAACTCGTCCGGGATCTCACCGAAGCGGAGCTGCGCGTTGCCGTACTGGCCGCCCAACGGCATACCAACACCCAGATCGCGAAGACCCTCTTCATCACCGTCAGCACGGTGGAGCAGCATCTGACACGGGTCTACCGCAAGCTGCGGGTGAGCAACAGGGCCGATCTGTCACTGGAGTTGCTGCTCCGCTCGGTCGATCACCCGTAGGGTCTCTCGTGTGGATCTTCGTGGATCGGGCCGCGGCGTCGGATGCGGTGCCTCGCAAGGCGGAGGAGCTTCCTCGTACTGGGCGTACTCGGATGCTCCGACAATGCGGCGAGGTGCCGTAGCCGTCGTCGCGGACCCGCGACGATCCAAACGAGAGACCCTGGAACGGCCCTCGCACGGGCTGGGCTCGGCCCGCGTCACGAGGCCGCGTCCGGGCGCGGGTCCGTACCGGCGAGGCGGGCGTCCACCGCTGCCCGGTCCGGCTGCCCCGCCCGTGCTCCCACCCGGGTGCAGGACAGTCCGGCGGCGACGGACCGCGCGTCGCGCCCCGGCGCACGGGTGCGGCGATGGCCGGTCCCAACCTCGGCGCAGGGCTCGGCACCCCGGCCGGTCCCGCGCTGGTGAGTCCGTGCCTCGGCCCGCTGGGCTGGTGTGCGTCATGTGATGTTCGGCGCCTCCTACGCGCTCGGCGCGGTCCTGACACTCTTCCTCAAGGTCTCCTCCCGCACGGACACCCCCGCACCGGACGGTGAACCGTCCTTGTACCGACAGCGGGCGACGGCGTCGCGGGCGGGGCCGCGCCAAGGGCCCCTCCCGGCGGATCCCTGGCCGACTAAGCTGCGGCGATGGAACGCGTAACCGATGGGCCCGAGCGCCCCACCCGGCCTGCGGACCCGGGCAGGGTGAATGACTACGACAGTTTCGCCGAGGCGTACTCGGCGGAGAACGAATGCGCTCTCGTGAACGCGTACTACGCGCGGCCCGCGATGCTCGACCTCGCCGGAGACGTGGCCGGCCGCCGGATCCTCGACGCCGGCTGCGGCTCGGGCCCCCTGTCCGCGGCACTGCGCGACCGCGGCGCCGTCGTCACCTGCCTCGACACCAGCGCCAAGATGCTGGCACTGGCAGAGCGACGGCTCGGTGACGACGCGGACATCCACCATGCCGACCTTCGCGACCGCCTGCCGTTCGGTGACGGCACGTTCGACGACGTGGTCTCCTCCCTCGTCCTGCACTATCTGGAGGACTGGGGGCCGACACTGGCCGAGTTGCGGCGTGTCCTCAGGCCCGGCGGCCGGTTGATCGCGTCGGTGGACCACCCCTTCGTGGCCTACACGATCCAGGAACCCCGACCCGACTACTTCGCGACCACCAGCTATACCTTCGACTGGTCGTTCGGCGGGCAGACCGTCCCGATGAAGTTCTGGCGCAAGCCGTTGCACGCGATGACCGATGCCTTCACAACCGCCGGCTTCCGCCTGTCCACCATCAGCGAGCCGCAGCCCGACCCGGCCGCCCGTGAACTCTTCCCCGAGGGCTTCCACGACCTGTCGGCCAAACCCTGCTTCCTGTTCTTCGTCGCCGAGGTGCCGCCTTCGGCCACCGGCTCGGACAACTGAGGAGTCGCGGATCACGAGCGGCGCCGTAGTCGAAGCGCGGCTCGGACCGGGGCGGGGCCTGAGTGAGGGCACGTCAGTCCGGCTTGCTCAGCAGGCGGGTCACCCGCTCCCCCACCGCCGTCGTGAAACTCCCCTCGCACTCCGCCCCCACGGCCGCCGCCAGGTCCCTGCCGTGCAAGTCCGCCAGGGCCTCGGCCAGTTCCGCGAACGAGGTGGCCGCGGCGCGCCCCCGGGTCATGCCCGTCGCCACCGTCGCCGCGCCCACCAGTGCCGCCGGCCACCACCAGACGGTCAGCAGCGCGTACGCCAGACCCCAGGCCGTGAGGCGGGCAGCCGCGCTCAATGCCGTGCGGGCCGTGGCCAGTTCGGTCCGGGTGGTGTCGGGGGCCAGGAGCCACAGGTGCGGCCAGGAGAGGGTCAGGTCCAGGCGGTAGGCGCGCCAGACGCGGCGGTCGGGTCCGGTGATCCTGTCGCCGGTCCAGAACGGGTGCCGGGGCGGGACGAGGGAGATCCGGTTGCGGGCGGCGTAGCGCGCTTCCGCCTCTTCGGTGCGGGCGTCGGCGTCGGCCGTACCGCCGATCCGGGCCCGGCCCGCGGCGACCAGGGCGGCGCGGTATTCGGCGTCGGCCGCCCGCCAGCGGCGCACGCGGCGCCCGGTCAGCCGGCGGGCCAGCGGCCCGTGCCCGTCCATCAGCCACACCTTCTCTACCAGCGCTCCGGCGGCCTGCGCCGCGGTACCGGCCACCGCGGCCCCGGCCAGCACGGCGACCGCCGCTACGGCGAGGGCGCCCGCGCTGTCGGCGCCGGGCGCGGTCGCGAGCGCGTCCAAGCGCGTCCGCAGCCGCCCGAAGTCGTACCAGTGGCGCTGGCCCAGGGTGACCGCCGTGGCCAAGGACACGAGGTAGACCAGGCCGGGGACCGCCAGGAGCGCCAGCCAGCGTTCGGCGAGTCTGCCGCCGAGCGCGTTGAGGAACGCGCTCACGGGCGCAGCCCGACCTCGCGCAGCGGCCCGCCGAAGACGCGGCAGACCGGCGGCTCGCCGCCCTCGGACGCCGGTGCCTCGACGCGGGAGCAGTGGCCGCGCGGGCAGGCGAGAACGTAGAGCCGGGCGCGGCCGGATCCGGGACCGGGGAAGCTCTGGTAGGCGGGCGGGGTGTCCGAACGGTAGGTGCCGAGGCCCGCGCTGTAGCCCGCGGCGAGGAGCACGTCCTCCAGTTCGTCGAAGGCGTCCTCCAGCTCGTCGGGGGAACGGCCCGCGCGCAGCTGGGAGATCAGGTGCGCGACCAGACGGTCCGCCTGGTCGCCGAGGGCCGGCATGTCCGGTGCGGAGGTGAGCCGGTGGCAGAGCGCCGCCAGCCGTTCATGACCGGGCCCGCACGCTGCCGCGCCGCTTCCGCCCTCCCCAGCGCCCTCGCCGAGTCCGCTCACCCGCCGCACCTCCGTGGATCCGCCGGCCGGCCCGCCAGTATAACGAGCCTGCCCCATGGGGTACTTGGGCGAATCGGGCTCCGCCCCCCGCTCGCCCCTACTTGGGAAGAGGCGGGCCGCTTCGGAAATGGCGGACCGCTTCGACAAGGCGGGCCGCCCGGGGGCCGGGGCGCAGGAAGGTGTCGCGGGCAGGCGTCGCGGGCACGGCCCGCCTCAGCGGACCGGGGGTCTGCCCGTGCGGCGGAAGCGGAACATGCCGTAGGCGATGGCGACCACCAGGACGATGACGCCGACGAACAAGAGATAGAGCAAGCCCTTGACGATCACGCCGAAGACACCGAGCAGGATGGCCACGAGGATCAGCAACAAGAACAGCGCCATGGTGCGGTCCCTCCGATCCGGTCAGCGGCGGGCCAGGCGCCGCTCACCACTGGCGCCCGGGGTGTAGTGCAGTTCGTAGTGGCCGAAGACGGCCGCCTCCTCCTCGGCGGGCAGCACATCGTCCGTGCCGATCGACGGGGCGCCCTTGACCTGGCTCTTGGGGAATTTGACCTTCACTCGGCCGGGCCCCACCGAGGCGCCCGCCAGCGGGACGAAGACCAGACGGTGACGGGTGGGCATGCCCACGGTCACCGTGGCGAAGGCGGGCTGGTCGGAGGCCGTGTCCACGTAGACCGACTCCAGGGAGCCGATCTTGTGTCCGTCCTCGTCGACCACGTCCTGGCCGCGCCACTCCCGGATGTCATCCGGTTCGAACATCGCTGCCTCCACGGATGGGCTTCTCCCATAGTGGCACCGTTGCCGCCGCGCCGCTCTTTCGTGTGAGCGCGGGGGCGCGCGCATCCCGGCGGGGGCGCGGGGCAGTGAAGGGAGGCCCGGCACACGGCCTGGCAGCCGGCAGGAAAGGTAGTCCTCATGCGTCTGCGTCACACCCTCGCGACCGGTCTCGGCGCCGTAGCGCTCGCCCTGTCCGCCGCGGCCCCGGCCGGGGCCGCCACCGGGGAGTTCTCGTACACGTACGACACCCCCGGGGGCCCGCGCCCGGCCCTTCTGGTGGACCCGCCCAGCCGCGAGTGCGTGACCTTGCCGGGGCTGGCGGATCCGAGGCTGCCGGCGGCCCACTCCCCCAGAAACCGCACGGACTCCACCGCCGTGGTCTTCACCGGCCCGGACTGCACCGGCGATCACTTCAGCCTGCGGCCCCGCACCGGCCACGCCTCCGAGCGGCTGAAGATGCGCTCCGTCCTCTTCTCCTGACCGACGGCGCCGGCGGCGGCCCTCCGTCGCCGGCGCTCCCCTCGCCCCTTCGGCGACCAGGACTTGCGTGACCGACCCACCGGGACTTGCGTGCCCGCCGGGCGGTCTGGCCGGGCCCGGTGCCCGCTGGTACGGTCCTGACCCGTTCGCTGTCCCACTGCCGCACGCCCCGTGTCCCCCGGAGGGCGCGTATGGAGACGAACCGGAGCGCGAACCGGAATAGGGACCGGGGCGCCGAACCCCGGCGCTCGTCGTACCGCTCGGTGCGGCGCCCCGTCCTCGCGATGGCGGCCCTGCTCGCCGTCCTCGCGCCGTCGGCCACCGCGTGCGGGGCCCTCACGCCGGGCAGCGCGGCCGACTCCGGCAGGCCCCGGACCGTGCCCCGGTCCACCGCCGTACCGGCCGGGGACATCACGCTGAAGCTCACCTTCGCGGACGCACCCGCCATGGTGGACGCGCTGATCGCCGCGTTCCACAAGAAGCACCCGAACATCACGGTCGAGCCCTCGTACACGCAGTTCGCCGACTACGTGAAGAGCGTCAAGCTCACCATGGCGTCCGACAACGCGCCCGACCTCGCCCAGTTCGCCGTCGGCATGGACGACATCGCGGCGCGCGGCGACATCCTCGATCTGGCGCCCTACCGGGACGCGTACGGCTGGCGCGCGAAGTTCCCGGCCGCGAGTCTCGACCAGCTCACCGGCTCCGGCAGGCGCGCCGCCTCGGGAGGGCACCTGTACGGGGTGCCTGCGGGGCTGTCGATGACGGGGGTCTACTACAACAAGGAGCTGGCGAAGAAGGCGGGGATCGCTCATCCGCCGCGCACGCTGCGGGAGTTCGAGGGCCAGCTCGCAGCTGTCAAGAAAGCCGGGATGACTCCGCTGGGTGTGGGCGCGCTCGACTCCGGCGGGCTCCACCTGTGGGCGGAGCTGGTCAACACCATGATGCCGCCGAAGGATTACCGCGACTGGGTCAAGGGCGCGCCGGGCGCCACGATCAAGACCGCGGGCACCCTGGCCGCCACGAAGACGCTGGCCGCCTGGAGCCGCGAGGGCTATCTCGACGAGTCGGCCAACGGCACCGCCCAGGTCGATTCCACCGGCCAGTTCACCCGGGGCGGCAGCGTCTTCCTGATCAACGGGAACTGGGCGGCGGGCCAGCTGTCCGAGGCCATGGGAAAGAAGGCCGGATTCTTCCTGATGCCCGGGGCCCGGCCGCACGCGCGCGCCGTCACCTCCGGCTTCAGCGTCTCCTACGCCATCTCCTCCCGCACCAGGCATCCGCAGGCGGCCGGTGCCTTCCTGGACTTCCTCGGCTCGCCCGAGGCCACCAGGATCGTCAGTGCGAACGGCTTCCTACCGCCCGACGAGAAGGCCGTCCCGATGCCAGGGGGACTGCTCGGCGAGGTCGCGCGGGCCCACCGGCGGGTCACGGCCGACGACGGCATGAACCACTTCCCCGACTTCACGGCACCCAACATGCTCGATCCGCTCCGCGCCGGGGTGCAGAAGCTCATCGCCGGCCGCGTCACGCCGTCGGCCTACCTCGACGCGCTCCAGAAGGTCTGGGCGCGGCAGCACACCACGCGGGAGAGGGCACGGACCGGATGAGGACACGGAGCCCAGGACACGGAGACCGGAGGGGGACGCGGATCTCTTGAATACACAGGTGCGGACCAGGCCCGGTCCCGGCACGCGGCGCGCGGGCCGCCGCGGCCGTGCCGCGTGGCGCGGCTATCTCTACGTGCTGCCGGCGCTCGCCGTCTATCTGCTGTTCGCCGTGCTGCCCGCGCTGCACTCCGCCTATCTCTCCCTCTTCGACTGGGACGGGGTGACGCTGGGCAGTTGGACGGGGCTCGACAACTACCGGGAGGTGTTCGCCGACCCGGCGCTGCGCGGCTCGGTCCTCAACGCGCTGATCCTGGTGGTGTTCTTCGCGTTCCTGCCGATCCTCGCGGGCCTGGCGATGACGGGCCTGCTCATCCTCCCGGGGACCTCGGCCGCCGGCGCGCCGCGCCGGCGGCCGGGGATGGGCGCGTTCCGGCTGCTGTTCATGCTCCCGCAGGTCGTGCCGCTGGTCGCGGTGGGCGTGACCTGGCGCTGGCTGTACGGGGACGACGGGCTGATCAACGAGACGCTGGACGGCCTCGGGCTCGGCGGCTGGTCCCGGGCCTGGCTGGGCGACTTCGACTGGGCGCTGGTCGCGGTCGGCATTGTGGGGGCCTGGGTGCTCAGCGGACTGTGCATGATGCTCTTCCTCAGCGGCGTACAGAAGATCGACCCGCAGCTGTACGAGGCGGCGCGGCTGGATGGGGCCGGGCCGGTACGGGAGTTCGTCTCGGTGACGCTGCCTCAGCTGCGCGGCGAGCTGGCGGTCGCGCTGACGGTGACCACGGTGGCGGCGCTGGCCGGCTTCGACATCGTCTACGTCACCACCGGCGGCGGCCCCGGTGAGGAGACGACCGTGCCGGGGCTGCTGGTCTACCGGCTGGCCTTCTCCGACGGCAGGGTCGGCCTCGCCTCGGCCCTGGGTGTGGTCCTCAGCCTGCTGATCCTCGTACTCGTGTATGTCATCAACCGGCTGTCGAGGCCGCAGACATGAGCGCCGTCTCCCGTACGGTGCGGGCCTCGGGCTACGCGCTGCCGGCCGTGCTGGCGGTCGCGGTGATCGTCCCGTTCCTCAGTGTTTTCCTCGCCTCCATGCAGCCCTCGGGCGAGCCCGTGGTAGGCATGACCTGGCCGGAGCACTGGGGCCTGGACAACTACCGGCAGGCGTGGTCGGTCGCCGGGTTCTCCGATCTGATGCGCTCCAGCCTGCTGATCGCCGTCGGAGTGGTGCCCGCCTCGCTGGTGCTCGCGGGCCTGGCGGGCTACGCGCTGGGGACGATGCGGCTGCCGGGCGGTGACGCGGTGGCGGCGCTGTTCGTCGCGGGGCTGACCATCCCGGTCGAACTGATCGTGGTGCCGCTCTACTTCGACCTGCGCGGGATCGGGCTCACCGACTCCTACTGGGGCGTGATCCTGGTGGAGATCGCGCTGTTCCTGCCGTTCGGGGTCTTCTGGATGCGCACCCACTTCCGTACGACGCCGCCCTCGCTGGTGGAAGCCGCGCGCATCGACGGGGCCTCGTCCTGGACGGTGCTCTTCCGGGTGCTTCTGCCGCTGGCCAGGCCCTCGTTGACGACGCTGGGGGTGCTGGTGTTCATGTGGTCGTGGAACCAGTTCCTGCTGGTGCTGGTGCTCATCCAGGACGCGACCAAGCGGACGGCGCCCGCGGGTCTCGGCTTCTTCGTGGGGCAGAACAACACGGATGTGCCGATGCTGGCGGCCGGGACCATCCTCGTGATGCTGCCCATCACCGTGCTGTACCTCCTCTTCCAGCGCAGCTTCGTCTCCGGGCTGCTCCAGGGCGCCTTCAAGGGGTAGGCCCCGGCGTCGAATTCGCGTCTGCCCTGTGGCGGGAATTCGACGCCAGGGCCTGGAATCCGGCGTGAACAGCGGTGTACGGCGCCGTACGCACACGCCTCCTCGCGGAGTTCACCCAGGGTTTACCGGGCCTGCCATGATCCCTTACATGTCGTGGGCGACGATGGAGGACACCGACGGACAGACCCGGGGCGAGCCCGCGACGTGAGGAGTTCCATGCGCCGCAGCGTGAACGCCGTGCGCGCATGTGGCTATCTCGTCGCGCTGGTACTGACCCTCCTGCTGGCCGTCGGCAACACCGGAGCACACCAGGCATGGGCCGCCGACCGGCCCGGCCCGGTCACCCAGGAGGGTGTGATCCCCCTCGCGGGACAGGGCGAGCACGGCGAGGACGACTGTCACACGCGCCGCACGCCCCATGCCACCCGCACCCTGGCCGGCCCTTCCCCCTCCGGCCCGCACCAGCGGATCCTGGACTGCCGCCGGCCGGCCGCCGGCACGGGCCCGAACACCGGGCCGCTCCCCGAGACGGGCAGCGCGGGCATGCCCTGGCGCAGATCCGTCGAGGTTTCCGTACTCAACCAGGTCTTCCGGCACTGAGGTCCCACGAGCAGCCGCGCGACACCACAACGCCGACTCCTCGTGAGGTTCACCGCATGAAAACCCTCTTTCCGTATGTCCGCGCACGTCTCGGTCCCCCGGGGGGACCGGGCACGCTGCGCGCCGACTTCACCGCCTCCCTCGTGGTCTTCCTCGTGGCGCTGCCCCTGTGCGTGGGCGTCGCCGTAGCCTCCGGCGTACCGGCCGAAGTCGGCCTGATCACCGGCATCGTGGGCGGCCTGGTCACCGGCTTCCTGCCCGGCAGCAGCCTCCAGGTCAGCGGCCCCGCCGCGGGCCTGACAGTGCTGGTCTACGAGGCCGTGAAGACCTACGGGCTCGGCGGCCTGGGCGTGCTCGTGCTCGTCGCCGGGCTCCTCCAACTCGCGATGGGCGCCCTGCGGCTGGGCCGCTGGTTCCGTGCCATCTCGGTCTCCGTCGTCCAGGGCATGCTCGCCGGCATCGGCCTGGTGCTGATCGCCGGACAGCTCTACGCGCTCACCGACGCCAAGGCGCCCAGCAGCGGCCCCGACAAGCTCCTGGGCCTCGGCGGACTCGCCGTGGACACCCTCAGCGACAGCACGGCACTCACCGCCCTCGGCATCGGCACCGCGACGGTGCTGGTGCTGGCGCTGTGGCCGAAGTGGCGTGCCGGGGCACGGGTGCTGCCCGCGCCGCTGGCCGCCGTGCTGCTGGCGACGGTGGCGACCGGCGTCTTCGGGCTGCCCGTCGCCCGTATCGAGGTGCAGGGCCTGCTCGCCTCCGTACAGCCCCCCGGGCTCGACGACTTCGGCGGGCTCGCCTCTGTCGGCATGCTCGGCACGGTGCTGGCCTTCACCCTGATCGCCTCCGCCGAGTCGCTGTTCAGCGCTGCGGCCGTCGATCGCCTGCACGAGGGCCCGCGCACCGACTACGACAAGGAGCTGATGGCCCAGGGCGCGGGCAACACCGTCTGCGGCGTGCTGGGCGCGCTGCCGATGACCGCGGTGATCGTCCGCAGCTCCGCGAACGTGTCGGCGGGCGCCCGGACGAAGGCTTCCCGCGTGCTGCACGGGGTGTGGCTGCTGATCTTCGCCGCCGCGTTCCCCGCCGCACTGGAGCTGATCCCCGTCTCGGCGCTGGCCGGTGTGCTGGTGCACGCGGGCTGGAAGCTGATCCCCCTCAAGTCGCTGGTGCCGATGTGGCGCGAGCACCGGGCCGAGGCCGTGGTGCTGGGGGTGACGGCGCTGGCGATCGTGATCACGGACATGTTCCAGGGCGTGCTGCTGGGGCTGCTGATGTCCGTGGTCAAGACCGCCTGGGAGACCTCCCACGTGCACGTGGAGACCGAGGACCCGGGCGCTGAGCTGCCGCTCCAGGTCATCGTGCTGGGCAACGCCACGTTCCTGCGGCTGCCCAAGCTCCAGGACCAGTTGGACGCCCTGCCCGCCGACCGCCGGGTGGAGCTGCGCCTGGAGGGGCTGCGGCACGTGGACCACGCCTGCGGCCTGGCACTGTCCACCTGGGAGGAGCAGCACAACAAGGCGGCGGGACGGGCCGAGGCCGCGTCCGGCGCCCGGAGCGAGGAGCGTTCCGGGGTGGCGGGCTGACGCAGTCGTCCGATCGCCCGGCCGCCTGGATGTCGGGGTGCCCCGATGCGGGGGCTGTGCGCCGCGCAGGCGCGGTGCGGGGGACGGGAACACGGAGCGCCGGGTGCTGAGCGGCGGGTGCCGATGAGCGAACGTGCGCCTGGCAGCTGACCGAACATGGCAGCTGGATGAACGAAGAGGCGGCCCGCGACCGACGCGGGCCGCCGCACCCCGTTCCGGCGTCGTCCGCCCCGGGCTCCCGCACGGGGCGGACGGGCTTCGACGCGAGGCGGCTTCAGCGCGGAGGCGCCCCCGGTGCCCTGCGTTGCCTCATCGCGTCCGGAGGCCGTCTCGCGGATACTCGGGTGATGCGCGTTGCGGTGATGACGGCGGGGTCCCGGGGTGACGTCGCCCCCTACACGGGCCTCGCCCACGGTCTGGCGCGGGCGGGGCACGAGGTCACGCTCGCCACGCACGGCTCGTTCCGTTCGGTGGTGGCGGCGCCCGGGGTGGGCTTCCACCCGCTGCCGGTCGATCCCCGGGCCGTACTGGAGTCCGAGCGCGGCCGGGGACTGCACGACAGCACCACGGGCGCGGGCAAGATCCTGCGGCTGATGAGCATCGGGCGGACCGTGGTGGCCGAGATGGCGGCCGAACTGGTGGGCGTCGCCCGGGAGAACGAGGTGCTGTTGCTGTCCAGTTCGCTGGCGCCCCTCGGGTACGCCATCGGACAGGGCCTGGGCGTCCCCAGCATGGGCGTCTACCTCCAGCCGCTCCATCCCACCGGCGCCTTCGGCCCCTCGGTGATCGGCACCCGCTCCTTCGGCCCCGCGGGCAACCGGCTGGCGGCACATGTGGTCAACGCCGGTGTGGACGGCATGTTCACCCCCACGCTGCGCACGACCGTACGGCAGTTGCTCGGCCTTCCGCGCGGTTCGGCCCGCACCGCCCGGCACGCGGCGCGGGAGCGTCGGCTGTGGCCGGTGCACCACGGATTCAGCCCGCTGGTCGTGCCCCGCCCCCGCGACTGGCGGCCGGGCCTCACGGTGAGCGGCTACTGGTGGCCCTACGATCCGCCGGACGCCGAACTCCCGGCACGCGTACGGGACTTCATCGACGCGGGCCCGCCCCCGGTCTTCGTCGGCCTCGGGAGCGCGACCGTGCCCGACCCGGCGGGTACGAGCGCCCTGGTGGTGCGGGCGCTGCGCGCGGCGGGGCTGCGCGGGGTGATCCAGCGCGGATGGGCGGGCCTGCGCGCCGACGAGGACCGCGAGAGCGGCGAAGGCGGTGCGGGGCATGCCGGGAGTCGCGGGGGCGGCGGGGAGGTGCTCACTGTCGGCGACGTGCCGCATGCTCTCCTCTTCCCGAGGATGGCGGCCGTCGTCCATCACTGCGGCGCGGGCACGACGGGTGCCGGGCTGCGCGCCGGGGTACCGGCGGTGCCGGTTCCCGTGCAGTTCGACGCGGGCTTCTGGGCGGCTCGGCTCGTCGCACTCGGCGTCTCGCCCGTGGCCGTTCCCCTGCGGCAGCTGACCGTGGACCGTCTCGCCGCCGCGCTGACGGCCGCCGTCCGCAACCCCGCCTATGCCCGCCGGGCCGCGCGGGTGGCAGGCCGGCTGCGCGCCGAGGACGGTGTCGCCCCCGTCCTCGCCACCCTCGACCGCCTGGCGACCTCGGAGCCCCCTCCCTCGGCTCCGCCATCTGCCTTGTCACCGCACTGAGTTCGCCCGGCGACGATCGACGGGGGCCGGGTGCGCCGCGCCCGCCGCCCTCTGTCCGGGCGCCCGCCGCCGCGGCCGGAGGGCGGGACCGGCGCGGGATGCGCGACCATGGGAGGGGGCCTGGAGCGAGGGGAGGCGGCGGATGGCCGAGGGACGGACACAGTGGCGCTGGTGGGTGGTGCCGCTCCTGGTGCTGATCGTGTGGGGGATGGCACGGAACGGGGACAACGACGCGAAGGGGGAGCACGCGAGCCCCTCGCCCAGTTCCTCCGACCGCTCCCCGGACCGGCCGTCCTCCGATGCGGAGCCCTCCGACAAGCCGTCCCGCACACCGGAGGACGCACCCTCCGCCGGGCCCGGCAAGGGGAGTTACGAGCCGGGGCGGTACGCCCGTCAGGTCCGAACCCACGCGCGGGAGGCGGGGATCAGCCCACGGCTGCTGATGGCGATCCTCTACAACGAGGCGTACAAGCCGCACGATCCGGAACTGGAGCGCTCCTGGCAGCGGTTCAAGCCGGACGCCGCGTTCGGCATCGCCAACATGCACCGGGCGGCCTTCGACGAGACCAAGCGGGGCAAGGACTTCGCCTCGCGCTCGTGGGAGGAACTGCCCGACGACCGCGATCTGGCCCTCAAAGCCGCCGCCTGGCACCTGCACGACCTGGCGGCGCGACTCGGCCCGGACAGCGGCGGCGGCAGCGGGGGCCTCAGCCGGGACGAGCTGCTGGCACTGGGCTACAACGCCGGGGCAGGCAACATGCTGGCCTTCGCGCGCGGGGTGAAGCCGGGCAGCATGGCCCAGTCGTATCTGGACAAGCTGCGCGGCAACTGGGCCAAGGCGGGCCGCGCCGTGGGCGACTGATCACCCCGTCCCCAGGGGCCGCCCGCACGGAGCGGGACCGCAACTTCTACACTTATGTAGAGTCACAGGCGGCGCCGCGCGAGCGGACCCGTCGCGGCGACTCACCCTGGACGACCTGAACGACGGCGGAAGGCGGACGGCCCGCGATGTTGCGTAACGGCCTGGAGCCCTGGCACCTGCTTGTGCTCGGAATTGTGGTCATTCTCGTCTTCGGCTCCAAGAAGCTGCCGGACAGCGCCCGCGCGCTCGGCAAGTCGCTGCGGATCCTCAAGAGCGAGACCCGCGCGATGCGCAAGGAGTCTCAGACGGAATCGGACTCGGACTCAGCCCCCGCCTCCGACCCGGCGGCCGTCAGCAAGCGGGCGTAACCGGCCATCGAGCGCTGGTATCGCGGCAGGTGAGGGGCGAGCGCGAGCAGGAGCAGCGAGACCCCCTCGCGGGCCCGGCCCAGGTCCGTGAGAGCGAGGGCCAAGGTGGCGCGTACGGCATCGTCGAGTTGGTCCGACCCCGCCGCCAGCTCGGCCCGCAACAAGGTGACGCTCTCCTCCGGGTGGCCGAGGTTGCGCAGTGAGCTGGCCAGCTGAATGACCGCGCGGCGCCGCCGCTCTCCCGTCAGCCCGACGCGCAGCGCCTCCCGGTAGAGGGGCACGGCACGCTCCGGATGCCCCGTCGAGTCGAACGAGGAGGCCCGCTCGAAGTCGGCGACGGCGCTTCCCCGGGGCAACTCGGCGGCCAGCTCCTCGATGACGGCACGGAAGCCGCCGCTCCCCCGCTCCTCCACGAGCGCGTCCAGCCTCGCCCACACCTCGGCGACGCGCGCCTCCCAGTCGGCCATACCGTGCTCACCCATGACCTGCTCGTCCACGCCCCGCTCGTCCATGGTCAGACCCTCACACACGGTGGCACTCTCCCGCTACGGCATCACGGCCACGCGGCACGCGGGAACGGGCAGCAGCGGCACGCGGGAAGGGGCAGCGGAAGACCGGGCCCCGCATCCGGAAAAGGGCGTGGGGCGCGAGAGCGGATCCTGTTACGGCCTGCCGCATGACGCGCGCAGCAGCATGGACGAGGACACCGGAGACCGTCCCGGCGCGCTGAACGATGTCCATCGAAGCCCCGGGGGCGAGTGCCCCGGGGCTTCGTCGTGGGCCCGGGGCCCCGCTCGCGGGGCAGCGATCGCCGTACCGAAGCGATCGCCCGCCCTGCCCTCAGCGAGGAGGCCACCACGTACGACCACCGCAGGCTCGGCCGCGAGCTGGAGCTGTTCGGCGGAGGAGGTGCTCGCCCGGATCAGCGCCCTTGTCGCCGCGCACAGCCCCGAGTTGCGGCGCGGGCAGCCCGCTCTCGCTCGGTACCTGACCGCCCTCTAGGATCACCAGCCCGGTCGCCGGCCCGGAGGCGGCGCGATCTGGACGCCCGACCCCACGCAGCAACGAGAGTTGAACGGACATCATGGCTGAGAACGATCACCTCGCAGCGGTCCAGCACTGGATCGACCTCCACAACGAAGGCGACCTCACCGCCTTCGGCCGTTGCTACACCGAAGACTGCGAAGCCGCTTTCATGAGCGCGGGCAGCGAGTCCTACCACGGCCGGGAAGCGGTCCGGGCGTGGGAGGCTCAGCTCCAGAAGCTCCTGCCCGGGAAGGCGGCCCGTCTCCTGAGCGTCATCGGGGAGGGCGAGCGCGTATCCGTTCAGGCCGTCCTGCACGGGACCCACCCCGAGACCGGCCCCTACGAAGTTCACTGGTGCTCCATACTCACCTTCACAGGCGGCATGATCTCCCACGAGCACGTCTACCTCGACCCCTCCCAGCTTCCCGTCCCGCTCCCGGCCTGACCTCCGCCTTCCGGGGGCCTGACCTCCTCCGGGAGCCTGGCCTCCTTCTTCCGGGAACCCTGCCCTCTCCTCCGGGAGGGGGCCGGTCCACGCCGAAGCGCCGGACAGCTCGGTGCGAGCCGTCCGGCGCTTCGGTGCGCGGCTAGCGCCCCTCCCGGCACCGGGAACTACCGGTCACAGGTCAAAGAACCCTTCGCGGCGCCCTCGATGAGGGCCTGGTGGGCCGCCTTGAGGCGGGCCACATCGGGCTTCACCACCTCGCGGTCGTAGGTGAGGAGCCCGTTCAACTCGCCTTCCAGGTCGGTGATCTGGGTGTAGACGGCGCCGCTGCTGCCGTCGCACGCGGCGAACCGTTCGACCTCCTTCAGCTTGGTGAGGTACTCCTCGGTGTACTTCTCCTTCTCCACGCCGACGTAGGTGTGCCGTACGGGCCAGGCGTGGCCGGGTATGGCAAGACCGAGGCCGCCGTACTCGCCGCTGACGAGCGCGCGTTTCCCGTCGGCCTTGGGCAGTTGGGCGCTGGGGTAGCCGTGTGCGTCGGAGATGTCGCCGTTGCCGCCGTCCACGGCACCGCAGCAGTTGTGGCCGCTCATGTTGTTGACGAGGCGCGAGGGGTCCAGGCCCTTGGCGTAGTCGGCGACGCGGGCTTGGTCGTACTGGCCCCAGCCCTCGTTGAAGGTGACCCACATGATCACCGACGGGTGGCTGTCGTGCTGCTGGATCATGCGCTTCATCTCGTGCTCGTACTGCGCGCGTGCGGCGTTGTCGGGGGTGCGTCCGGTGGCCATGGCGGGCATGTCCTGCCACACCAGCAGGCCCAGCTTGTCCGCGTGGTAGAACCAGCGGTCGGGCTCGACCTTGATGTGCTTGCGCACGGAGTTGAAGCCCATCTTCTTGTGCGCCTTCAGGTCGTAGGCGAGGGCCTCGTCCGTGGGCGGGGTGTGCAGGCCGTCGGGCCAGAATCCCTGGTCGAGCGTGGCCATGGAGAAGACGGGTTTGCCGTTGAGGACCATGCGCTGCTTGCCGTCGATCGTCTTGACGGCTATCTCGCGCATGCCGAAGTAGCTCTCGACGGTGTCGGCGGTGCGGCCCTTGCCGACGGTGACCTTCAGCTTGTACAGGTGCGGGTCGTCGGGCGACCACAGGTGCGGGCCGGGGACGGGCACGTCGAAGGGCTCGCTGCCGCTGCCGGTGGCGCGGCCGACCTCCTTCTTGCCGTTGTAGGCGACGGCCGTCACCGGCACGCCGTCCTCCACCCCGCGTGCGGCCGTGGTGACCTTCTCGGCGCCGATGTCGGGCGTCGTCTTCACATCGGTGGTGTGGTCGGCGGAGACAGGCTCCATCCACACGGTCTGCCAGATGCCGGAGGAGGGCGTGTACCAGATGCCCTCGGGGCTGAGGCGCTGCTTGCCCATCGGCGGGTTCTCGCCGCCCTGTGAGTCGGTCGGGTCGTACACGCCGACGACGATCTCCTGGTCACGGCCGGGCTTGAGGGCGTCGGTGACATCCGCGGTGAAGCGGTCGTAGCCGCCCTTGTGGTCGGCGACGCGCTTGCCGTTGACGTAGACGGTCGCGTGCCAGTCCACGGCGTCGAAGTTGAGGTTCAGCCGCTTGCCGGAGCCGACCCGCCAGTCCTTCGGAACGGTGAACGTGCGCTTGTACCACATGCGTTCCTCGTGCCGCTCCACGCCGGAGAGCTGGGATTCGACGGGGTAGGGCACCAGGATCTTCTCTTTGAGCTTGCGGTGCTTGCCGACCGGCGGCTGCTCGCCCTTCTCGGCCCCGGCGAACTGCCAGGTGCCGTTGAGGTTCTGCCACTGTTCGCGCTTGAGCTGCGGGCGCGGGTATTCGGGCAGCGCGTTGCCGGGGCGCACGTCCTTGGCCCAGCGGGTCTTGAGCTGGTAGGTGGAGCGGTTGTCGCCGGAGGTCCAGAAGTCGCCGACGGTCTTGCCGTCCGCACTGGTCAGGCCGCCTTCGCCGTCGTAGCGGATATCGGCGGTGCCGCCCTGGCCGACGACCGGCTCCGTCAGCGGGACCAGCAGCTTGGTGCGGTCGCGCGGGTCGAGGCGGGGCGTGCCCACGGGCCACTCGGCGCCGCCGATGACGGCCTTGAAGTGGTCGCGGAAGCGGGCGGGCGGCGGGGCGAGGCGCTGGCCGAAGCCCAGTTCCAGGGTGCGCCCGGACTTCTGGACGTGGACGGCGCCGGGGCCGTCGTAGTCGAAGTCCGCGGGCAGGGAGTACGCGGACTGCGGGATGGCGGTCTTCTTGCCGCCAGGCGGGGTCCAGCGCACGTGGATGTTGGAGCCGCCCACCTCTTCGAAGTATTCGACCTTGAAGTCGTAGGCGGTGCCGGCCTTCAGCTCGACGGGCCCCGAGTTCTGCTCCTTGTCCCAGTCGGCGACCCAGTGGTCGATGACGAGCTTGCCATCGACCCACAGGCGGAAGCCGTTGTCACCGGTGATGTGGAAGCTGTGCTGGCCGGTCTTCTGTGGGGTGAGCTTGCCGGTCCAGCGGATGCTGGAGTGGTCGGCCTGGCCCGTGCGCTCCTTGAGGCGGGGCTCCAGGTCGTTGAAGTCCAGGGAGGGGTCGAAGGCGGTGGCCTTGAGCGTGCCGAAGTCGTAGGCGCTGGGTGCCGACTGGGTCCAGTACTCGCCTTTGAGGCCGTGCGGCGCCGAGCCGTCCCGGTCGGTGGCCTTCGGGGGTGCGGCGGCCGAAACCGAGGGGCTCATACCCAGCACTGTGGCGAGGAGAGCGAAGAGGGCGAGGGCGGCGGTGATCGCCACCGTCCAGGTGGGTGCGCGTCTCACGGAGCCTCCGGATGAGGTGTGCACGAGGTGGGAGCGACTCTGCCCCTGGCGTGATCCGTCTTGTATAACGTTGGAAACCAGGGGCAGTTGGCATAACAGCATGCCTGCCGCGCCCTGTCCAGGTGCGTGACAGCGGCAGGATCACAGCGGGATCACAAGGGAAGCGGTGGCCAGGTGCGGGTGAGTCTCAAGGACGTGGCGGAACAGGCCGGAGTGTCGATCAAGACCGTCTCCAATGTCGTGAACAAGTACGAGCACGTCACACCGGCCACCCGGGAGAAGGTGCAGGCCGCCATCGACGCCCTCGGCTACCGGCCCAACCTCACCGCCCGCCACCTGCGCAAAGGCCGCACCGGCATCATCGCCCTGGCCGTGCCCGAACTGGGCAACCCCTACTTCGCCGAGCTGGCCGGCGCCGTCGTCGATACGGCCGCCGAGCACGACTACACCGTCCTCCTCGACCACACCCAGGGCCGCCGCGAGCGCGAACTCCTGGTCACCCAGGGCTTCCGCGCCCGGGTCATCGACGGTCTGATCCTCAACCCGCTGGAACTGGAGGCGGAAGACCTTGCCTCGCGCACCGACGAAGCGCCGCTCGTCCTGATCGGCGAGCGCCGCTACGACCTGCCCTACGACCACATCGCCATCGACAACATCGCGGCGGCCCGCGCCGCCGTGCGCCACCTGCTGGACATCGGCCGGCGCCGCATCGCCTTCCTCGGCGCCCGCGGTGACCGCCACAGCCATCCGGCGCACCTGCGGCTGCTGGGCTGGCAGGCGGAGTTGGCGGCCTCGGGCGTCACCGCGGACGAGGCGCTCATCGCCCGGGTCGAGGGCTGGGACCGGGCCGACGGCGCCACCGCGATGGCCGCGCTCCTGGACGCCGGGCAGCACCCGGACGCGGTGTTCGCCTACAACGACCTGATCGCCATCGGCGCGATGCGGGTGATGGCCGAGCGGGGGCTGCGGGTGCCGCAGGACGTGGCGGTCGTCGGCTTCGACGATCTGACGGAGGGCCGCTACGGTGCGGTGACGCTCACCACCGTGGCCCCGGACAAGCGGGCCATAGCCCGCATGGCGGTGGAGTCCATCGTCGGCCGCCTCACCGACGGTCCCCCCGAGGAGGCTCCGGGCGGCGGCCCGCGCCAGCTCCAGCCGGAATTCGCACTGTTGGAGCGGGAGAGCACGGTGGGGCGGAGCGCGGGCCCGCCGCTGGACTGAGCCCGGGGCCGGCTCGCGACCGCCGAGGGCGCCCGGAGCGCGGCCGGCCGGCGGCTACCAGCGCGGGATGGCGGGGGTGGTCCAGCCGGGGACCGCGAGGCGCATCGCCGCCGCGTCGTCGCGGTCCCGCATGGTGCCGTCGTCATCCAGCCAGCGCTGGTGCAGGGGGGCGAGCTTGTCGTGGTCGAGTTCGACGCCGAGTCCGGGGGTGTCGGTGACATCGAGACGGCCGTCGCGGAAGGTGAGCCGCTCGGTGATGATGTCCTCGGCCTGCCAGGGGTAGTGGCTGTCGCAGGCGTAGTCCAGGTTGGGCACGGTGGCCGCGACGTGGGTCATGGCGGCGAGGCTGATGCCCAGGTGGGTGTTGGAGTGCATGGACAGGCCGACGCCGAAGGTGCGGCACATGGCCGCCAGTTCGCGGGTGTTGCGCAGCCCGCCCCAGTAGTGGTGATCGGAGAGGACGACCTGGACGGCGTTCTTGGTGAACGCCTCGCGGATCTCGCCGAAGGTGGTCACACACATGTTGGT
This sequence comes from Streptomyces axinellae, assembly GCF_039532135.1. Lineage (NCBI taxonomy): Bacteria > Bacillati > Actinomycetota > Actinomycetes > Kitasatosporales > Streptomycetaceae > Streptomyces > Streptomyces axinellae. Next base: position 19,976 of record NZ_BAAARJ010000029.1, on the reverse strand, counting down.
GGCCAGCGGTACTCCGGCGACCGCGGCGACCTCGGCCATCTGGCCGGTCCCGCTGGTCGGATCCTCCAGATACTCCAGGACCTCCCGCAGCTCCCCGGCGACATACCGCGACGTAGCCACGGACCAGGCGCCGTTGGGGTCCAGCCGCAGCGGCTGCCCGGGGAAACGTGCGGCCAGTGCGCGGATCGCGGCGATCTCCTGCTCGGGCTCGAAGACGCCGCCCTTGAGCTTGAAGGAGCTGAACCCGTAGGTGTCGGCGAAGCGTTCGGCCTGTGCGACCACCCCGGGCGGGTCGGTCGCGGCGCCCCAGTCGTCGCTCTGACCGCCCGCGCCCTGCGGGTGCCGGGCCCAGCGGTAGAAGAGGTAGGCGCTGTATTCGACTCGCTCGCGCACTTTGCCGCCCAGCAGCGCGTGCACCGGCAGGCCCGTCGCCTTGCCCCAGGCGTCCAGGCAGGCGACCTCGAAGCCGGATATCACCGAGAGCCGCAGCTTGTCCGCCGTCTGGACGCCGCGCAGCCCGCCGACGTCCACCGAGTTCTCGACCCGGGAGGCGTCCACGGCGACCTCGTGGGCCAGCGCGAAGAGCCGGTTGAGATCGGTGACGCCGGTTCCGAGGAGCTTTTCGGCGAGGGGGCGGGCCAGCTCCAGGTACTTGGTGTCGCCGTAGGTCTCCCCGATGCCGGTCACGCCGCCTTCGGTGACCACTTCGACGATCAGGCGCGGGGTGTAGGGCTGGTGGACGCCCTGGGTGTTCAGCAGCGGCGGGTCGGCCACCAGGATCGGGGTGAGACGTACTTCGGCGATGGTGAGCCTGCGGGCCTGCGGGGTGTCGGTCGGTGCTGCCGGTGTCATCGGGTGGCCCCCACGAGGTCGGGTCCGGTGTTCATGTGTGTGTCCAGGCGGGGAGACCGCCGGGGCCGGGGTCGGTGAGCGGGACGACGCGTACGCCGCCGACAGGGCGTCCCGGTAGCCGCGACGCCGTGGTGGCAGTGGCCGTGTCGGCCGTCATGGTCGCATGAATACCCGCGGCCCTTCAGCCGGGTGGGTCGGCGCCTCCCCGCCCACGCGGGCGCACTGGGAAAGGCCCTGCTGGCCGAGCGCGACGAAGGCGAACTGCCCCTGCCAAAAGGCCCGCTGGAGCGACTGACCCCCACACCCGCCCCGACCGCGCCGCACTGGCGGCGGACCTGGCGCGGACGCGGGAGCGGGGATACGCGGTGGACCGGGAGGAAGGCGTACCGGGCATCGCGGGCTTCGGCCTCCCCCTGCGCTACGACACCCCCGCGATGGACGCGATCAGCTGTTCGGTGCCCACAGCCCGGCTGGCCGAGGGCCGGGAGCAGCGGATCGTCGCCGTACTGCGGGAGATCCGGGACAGGATCGAGGCGGCGGCCCCCCGGGCGGGCGGCGCGGCCCCACAGTGGCGCTGAGGGCCCCCGATGGAGGGCGGTCGCACTCTCGCTGCGGGCCGTCCGCTCGCGTGCGGGGACGTCGCCAGGCATCCCGGGCCGTCGGCGGGCGGGCCCCGCCGACCCGGCGCCGTCGCTGACGACACTGCGGGGAGCGACCAACTCCGCGCGTGTCCGCACAAGTTGCCGTACAGAGTATTTACACGCGCCGTTCCAACGATGTAAAAACCCCACCATGAAGCCGCTCGCAAGACGCCTCACAGCGACAACAGCGCTCCTCACCACTCTCGCTCTCTCCCTCGGCTGTGCCAAGTCCGAGGACGACAACAACAAGTCCACCGCCTCCGGCGGGGGCAAGGACAGCGGTCAGGTGGCGGCCGAGCCCACTCAGGGCGCCAAGACCTGCACCCTGGACACGTACGGCGGCAAGAAGTCCGGCCTCAAGAGCGCCACCGTCGGCTTCTCGCAGTCGGAGAAGGAAGCCAACCCCTTCCGCATCGCGGAGACCGCCTCCATCAAGGCGGAGGCCAAGAAGCGCGGGGTCAAGCTGCTGACGGCCAACGCGCAGTCGCAGTTCTCCAAGCAGATCAGCGATGTGCAGGACCTCATCTCCAAGGGCGCGGACCTGCTGGTCATCGCGCCGCTGAACTCCGACGGCTGGGAGCCGGTCCTCAAGCAGGCGGCGGCCAAGAAGATCCCGATCGTCACCGTGGACCGGAAGATCAACGCCAAGGCGTGCGAGGACTACGTCAGCTTCATCGGCTCCGACTTCGTCCAGCAGGGCCGCCGCGCCGCCGATCAGATGATCAAGGCGACCGGCGGCAAGGGCGAGGTCGCCATCCTCCTCGGCGCGCCCGGCAACAACGTCACCACCGAGCGCACCAAGGGCTTCTCGGAGCGCATCAAGCAGAAGGCGCCGGGCCTCAAGGTGGTCTTCAAGCAGACGGGCGAGTTCGCGCGGGAGAAGGGCCAGCAGGTCACCGAGCAGCTCATCCAGTCCAAGCCCGGCATCGACGGAATCTACGCCGAGAACGACGAGATGGGCCTCGGCGCCGTCAACGCGCTCAAGGGCGCGGGCAAGAAGGCGGGCGACGTCAAAATCGTGACCGTGGACGGCACCCGCAACGCCGTCCAGGGCATCGTGGACAAGTGGATCTACGGAGTCGTGGAGTCCAACCCCCGCTTCGGTCCGCTGGCATTCCAGACGCTGGATGAGTTCACCCGGGGGAAGAAGGTCGGCCAGGACATCGTCATCAAGGACAGCGCCTACACCCCCGCCAACGCGGAGCGGGACTTGAGCAAGGCGTTTTGATGCACGCGCTCTCGGTGCACGGCCTCACCAAACGCTTCCCCGGCGTACTGGCCCTCGACAGCGTGGACTTCGGCGTGGCGCCCGGCGAGGTGCACGCGCTGATCGGCGAGAACGGCGCGGGAAAGTCGACCCTGATCAAGGTGCTGACCGGGGTCCACGGCCCGGACGAGGGCGAGGTGCGGTACGGCGGGGAGCGCGTGGAGTTCGCCACCCCGCTGGCCGCCCAGCGCGCCGGGATCTCCACGATCTACCAGGAGGTCAACCTCGTCCCGCTGATGAGCGTGGCCCGCAATCTCCACCTGGGCCGCGAGCCGCGCTCCCGCCTCGGCCTCATCGACTTCTCCCGGATGCACCGCGAGGCCACCGAGACCCTCCGGGAGTACGGCGTGCGCGCCGATGTCCGCCGCCCGCTGGGCGAACTCGGCGTCGGTGCCCAGCAGATGGTGGCGCTGGCCCGCGCGGTCTCCGTGGAAGCACGGGTGGTGATCATGGATGAGCCGACCTCGTCACTGGAGCCGCGCGAGGTGGAGACCCTCTTCGGCGTCATCCGGCGGCTGCGGGAACAGGGCGTGGCCGTCGTCTATGTCAGCCACCGGCTGGATGAGCTGTACGCCGTGTGCGACGCGGTCACCGTGCTGCGCGACGGCCGCCGGGTGCACACCGGGCCGCTGGCCGAACTGGAGCGGCTGCGGCTGGTGTCGCTGATGCTGGGCCGGGAGATCGGCGAGGTGCGGGCCGAGGGGACCACGAAGTTCGGCGGCGAGCACGCGGCGGCGGCCGTGGAGCCGGTGTTGCGGGCCGAAGGGCTCAGTGTGCCGCACCAGTTGCACGGCGTCTCCTTCGAGGTGCGCCCCGGCGAGGTCGTCGGCCTCGGCGGGCTGCTGGGCTCGGGCCGTACCGAGACGGTCAAGGCGGTCTCGGGCGCGCTCGCGCTCAGCGAGGGCCGCGTCACGGTGGCGGGCGCCCCGCTGCGCTCGGGCTCACCGCCCGCCGCCATCCGCGCGGGTGTCTCGCTGCTGCCCGAGGACCGCAAGACCGAGGGCATCGTGCCGGGCCTCTCGGTGCGGGAGAACATCGCGCTGGCGGTGCTCCCCCGGCTCTCCCGGGGCGGGCTGGTCTCCGAGGCGCGGATCGACGCGCTGGTGGAGACGTTCATGAAACGGCTGCGCATCAAGGCGTCCTCGCCCCGGCAGAAGGCGGGCGAACTGTCCGGCGGCAACCAGCAGAAGGTGCTGCTGGCCCGCTGGCTGGCCACCGAGCCCAAGGTGCTGCTGCTGGACGAGCCGACCCGGGGTATCGACGTGGGCGCCAAGGCCGAGGTGCAAAAGCTCATCGACGAACTGGCGGACAACGGGCTGGGCGTGCTGCTGATCTCCTCCGATCTGGAAGAGCTGATCGAGGGCTCGGACCGGGTGGTCGTGCTCAGGGACGGGGCTGTCGTCGGCGAGCTGTCCGGCGACGAGGTCACCGAGGATCGTCTGATGGAGGCGATCGCCGCGGCGGCGGAGGACCCGGCCGGCGCGGAGAGCCCGGCGGACGCGGAGAGCCCGGCAGACGCGGAGAGCCCGGCAGACGCGGAGGCGGACCCACCCGCGCACGCGGGGGCGGACGTACCGGGGGACGCGGGGGCGGACGTGCCGGGGGACGCGGCACAGGACGGTCCACGGGACGGGGCACCGGACACACCGCAGGACGCGGCACCCGGCACACCCCGGAGCGCCGCACAGGGCACACCGCCGGGCAGCGCACCCCGCACGTCGCAGAAGAGCGGGCAGGAGCCGTCCGCGCGCGCGGCCGAGGAGGCACCGCATGGCTGAGATCGCTGTCCGCCGTACGGGGCCCGACAAGGCCGCCGTCACCGCCTGGCTCCAGGCGTACGGCGTCTACGCGGGCGTCGCCGTACTGCTGCTGTTCAACGTCGCCTTCACCGAACACTTCCTGTCCGCCGAGAACTTCCGCACCCAGGCCGTCCAGGTCGCGCCCATCCTGATCGTCGCGCTCGGCATGGCGCTGGCCATCGGATCCGAGGGCATCGACTTGTCCGTCGGCTCGGTGATGGCCCTCTCCACCTCGCTGGTGGCCCTCTACCTGGGCTACGGGCCGTGGGTCGCGCTGTTGACGGCGGTGCTCGGCGGGGTGGTGGTCGGCCTGGTCAACGGGTCGCTGATCGCCTTCGTCGGAGTGCAGCCGATCGTGGCGACACTGGCGCTGATGGTCGGCGGCCGGGGCCTGGCGCTGGTGCTGCTGCCGCAGTTGAAGGACGTACGCGACCCCGGCATGCGCTCGCTGGGCTCCGGCGACCTGCTGGGAGTGCCGTATCCGGCACTGATCGCGCTGCTGCTGGTGGTACTGGTGGGCTTCACGGTGCGGCGTACGACGTTCGGGCGGCAGCTGCTGGCCATCGGCGACAGCCGCCCGGCCGCGCGGCTGTCCGGGCTGCCGGTGCGGCGCGTGCTGATCTGCGTGTACGTCGCCTCCGGGGTGCTCGCGGCCATCGCCGGCTACCTGGCCACCGCCCGCCTCCAGGCCAGCGACCCGACCTCGCTGGGCACGCTGATGGAGCTGTCCGCGATCACCGCCGTCGTCGTGGGCGGCACGCCGCTGAGCGGCGGGCGGGTGCGCATCGGCGGGACCGTGGCGGGCGCGGTGCTGATCCAACTGCTGACGGCCACGCTCATCAAACACGACCTGCCGCCCTCCTGGACGCAGCTCGCGCAGGCCGTGGTCATCGTGCTCGCGGTCTACGCGGCACGCGAGAGGGGGAAGCGGTGAGCGCCACGAACACCCGAGAACGCGCGGACGGCGGGCCCGGACCGCACCCGCCGGGCAACGGCCCCGCCGCCCCCGCGCCGGGCGGCCGGCACGGCACGGGCCCCGGCGGTGCCCAGGGCGGCGGCCGGGGAGGGTCCGGCGAAGGCCGGGGACGGTTCGGCGGCGGCGCCCGCGCCGAGCGGCTGAGTGCCCTCGCGCAACGGCACGGCGCACTGGTGGCGCTGGTGCTGACGGCGCTGATCGCCTCGGTCTCGTTCGACTCGTTCGCCACCGCGGGGAACCTGGAGAACGTCGCCGTCTCGGCCGCGTTCCTGGCGATCGTCGCGCTCGGCATGACGTTCGTGATCGTCTCCGGCGGCATCGACCTGTCCGTCGGCTCCGTGTTCGTCCTCGGCGGCGTACTGGCCGCCTGGGGCTCGCGCCACGGCCCGGTGGTCGCACTGCTGCTGCCGCTGGTGGTGTGCGGGGCGATCGGGCTGGTCAACGGGGTGCTGATCGCCCGGGTGCGGCTGGCACCGTTCATCGTCACGCTCGCCGCGATGCTGGGCGCGCGCGGCATCATGCTGAACATCACCGACGAGGGCGCCGACACCTTCCTGGTGGCCAAGGACTCCCTCTTCGCTGACCTGGGCCGGGGCAGACTGCTCGGGCTCGGCGTCCCGGTGTGGATCACGCTGGCGCTGTTCCTGCTGGGCGGGCTGGTGCTGCGGCGCACCCGCTTCGGCCAGAACGTCTACGCGGTGGGCGGCAACGAGGACGCCGCCTCCTTGATGGGCACCTCCGTCGTCCGCACGAAGGTGTCCGTCTACGTCCTGTCGGGGCTGCTCGCCGGGCTGGCCGGGGCGCTGAACGCGGCATGGCTCGCCTCGGGCGTCACCATTCTGGGGCAGGGCATGGAGCTGGAGGCGATCTCCGCCGTCGTCATCGGCGGCACGCTGCTGACCGGCGGCATGGGCTTCGTGAGCGGTTCGCTGGTCGGCGTGCTGCTGCTGAAGGTCATCCAGAACGTCATCAACCAGATCGGCTCCCTGGACTCCGCCTACCAGCAGGTCGTCAGCGGTGCCTTCCTCGTCCTCGTCGTGGTCGTACAGACCTGGCTGGGACGACGGCGCAAGGCGCGGCTCTCCTCGCCGCACTGAGTGACCCCGCGCCCGACGGGTGCGGGCCCGGCGCCGGTCCGTGGGGCCGGGCGCCGGGCGGCACCGGGCCCCGCTCCCGCTCCCTACACGCGGACGCCGCGATCGCGCAGCCAGCGCACCGGTTCGACGCCCGAGCCCATGCCGGGCGTCACCCGCGCCTCGAAGTGCAGGTGCGGGCCGGTGGAATTGCCGGTGTTGCCCGACAGGCCGATCAGTTCCCCCGCCGCCACCTTCTGGCCCGCCCGCACATGGATACGCGACAGGTGCGCGTACTGCGTGCAGTAGCCGTCGGAGTGGCGGATGACGATCTGGTTCCCGAAAGCGTCGCCGCAGTTCGTGGACACGACCTTCCCCGCGCCCACGGCGTGTACGGGAGTACCGGCCGGCACCGCGAAGTCCTGGCCGGTGTGGTGGTGCGCCCAGCGCTCACCCGAGGAGGCGAAGCCCGCGGAGAGCACGTAGTCGGAGACCGGGGCCGTCCACTTCCCGCCCCTGGCCCGCGTGACGCCCTTGGCCCGGCGGCCCGAATCCGGCGGCGCGTACGCACAGCCGTCCCCCTCGGCGACGGGGAGCGCCTGCGCGGCCCGCGTCACCGGACCCACCGCGCGCGCGTCCCGGGCCGCGCGCGCCCGGTGCAGCTGCCGCTCGGCCTGCGCCAGCCGCGCCTCCACGGTGTGCTTGGCATGCGCCTCCCGCGCCTCGTTCCTCTTCAGCCTGCGCAGGACGGCCCGGCCGCGCGCCCGGTTGCGCTCAAGACGGTGCTGCGTCGTCCTGGTCGCGTGCAGCAACCGTACGAACGCGTGGTCGCCCTGCCGCTGGGCGCGGAGCTGTTCGAGCAGGCTCTCGGGCGAACGGGTCATCATCAACTGGGCACCCGGGGTCCAGCCGCCCTGCTGGTACTGGCTGCGGGCAACCTTGCCGAGCTGCAGGTGCTGGCGGCGCAGCCGCTTCTTGCCGCGGCTGACGGCCCGCTGCGTCCTGGTGACCACCGCCCGCTGCCGGTCCGCCTTGCGGTGCGCGCGCTCGAACCGCGCCGAGGCGGCGGAGGCTTCGCGGTAGAGCACGGCGATCCGCTCGGGCACCTGCGCCGCCGGCTCGGCGGGCCCGGGGCGGGAGCGCGCCGTCGCCCCCGGCTGCGGCAGCCCGCCGGCCAGCACCACGGCGCACAGCAGCGCGGCTGTGCGGGCCGCGATCCGTCTACTTCGTACGACCTGAGTCATGGCACGCATCGTCCTGCCCCCGAGCGCGGGGGCGCAGCGGCGCGCTGACACCTTGCGCCAATCGCCGGATCGGCCTATCCCCGGGACGGGCGGCACGGGACGGGTCCGGGCCTGCCCCACCGACACGGGGCCGCTGTTCGCCCGCGACAGCGCGCGGTCGGCGCGCGAGTCGGCGCGCGCCGGTCCGCACCCCGCCGAGACCCCGCGCTCCCCTTTGGTGAGCAGGAGGTGCCCTGTTCGTGCTCTGCCGAGTGCGGGCGCGTTCGCGCTGGGCACGCGGTTCCCCGCGCCCTTTTGCGGCACCCCGATCCGCCGGGCACCCGGACTCCGCGCTCAGCGGCCGAAGTCGGGGCCCGAGTAGTCGGGTGCCGTGAAGTCGGGGCTGGAGTAGCGGCGGGGCGGGGGCGGCTTCGCGGGCGCGGACGAGCCGTCCGTCTCGGGGCCGCCCGTTCCCCACTGCGCCAGCAGGTGCTGGACGAAGGGCAGCATGCCGCGCTCCAGCAGCGCGGACTGCCAGTCTTTTCTGGCCTGTTCGAGTTCCCCGGCCCGGCCGTGGCTGCGCTTGGCCGCGGCCCGGTTGCGCAGCGCGGCCAGCAGGACGCCCGCCATACCGGCTGCCAGCGCGAGGGCGGCGAGCGCGGCACCGGCCCAGCCGGTGCGCACCAGGGACCCGGCCAGCTCTTGGTGCGTACCGGTGAGCCGCATGCCGTAGCCGAGTAACAGGAAGATCGCGGCGGCAGTGCCGGAGATGGCCGGGGTCAGCACGGCGAGCGCGGCGGGCAGGCCCTGTCCATGTGCTCCCGAGGGCCGGGTCAGCCGGGCGGCCCGCTTGTCGGCACCGGTCCGCAGCCGAAGGTACGCGGCGTACTCCTCGCGCGACGCCGAGACGATGCTGTCCGCGTCGTCCCGGGCCCGCGCCCGGAGTTCCACGGCAGCCGCCGCCCCCGACGAGGAGGCACGCAGCGCCTGCTGAACGTGGTCACTCTGCAGGGCTTGGTGCAGTACGCGCTCGAAGTCGGGTCTGTCGCGCTTGTGGAGGCGGAGGGGGTCGGTGCGGCTGGTCACGATGGGTTCCCCAAGGGTGTCTCAACTGCGGTCGGACGGAGGCGGAGCCGGCGGACAGGAGGGGGATGGAGGTACGGCCTGGAAGTACGGCGCCGGAACGATGCCGTACCTCCAGTCCGTACGGGCCGTACGCCGCGCCGCCCACGCCGAAGCGGCAGGCGGCAGACGGCAGACGGCAGACGGCAGACGGCAGACGGCAGACGGCACCGGCACGCGGCGTCATCGGTGCGCCCGATGTCCGCTCTCCGGCGCCCCGGCGCGCCCAGCACCGCGTGGCGCCACCCGCGCTGCCCGCCCCTCAGACGTTGACGCCGAAGTCCTGTGCGATGCCCGCGAGTCCGGAGGCGTAGCCCTGTCCGACCGCGCGGAACTTCCACTCGCCGCCGTGCCGGTACAGCTCGCCGAAGACCATGGCGGTCTCGGTGGCGGCGTCCTCGGTGAGGTCGTAGCGGGCCAGTTCGGTGCCGCCGGACTGGTTGACGACGCGGATGAAAGCGTTGCTGACCTGTCCGAAGTTCTGGCCGCGCCGTTCGGCGTCGTGGATGGAGACGGGGAAGACGATCTTGTCCACCTCGCCGGGCACGGCCGCGAGGTTGACCTTCAGCGACTCGTCATCGCCCTCACCCTCGCCCGTGAGGTTGTCGCCCGTGTGCTCGACCGAACCGTCGGGGCTGGTGAGGTTGTTGTAGAAGACGAAGTGCTGGTCGGAGAGGACCTTGCCGGAGGCATTGCACAGCAGGGCGCTGGCGTCCAGGTCGTAGTCGCTGCCCGTGGTCGTGCGGACGTCCCAGCCCAGCCCGACAAGGACCGCGGTCAGGCCCGGTGCCTCCTTGCTCAGCGAGACGTTGCCGCCCTTGGCCAGTGAAACTCCCACGGTGTCCTCCCGGGATCGGTGTGTCGGTTGACCGGCACCTTTGAATCTACAGGACTGTAGAGTCAAGCGGACGGTCGGCCCCGCCACCCCCGTCGCCCCGGTCACTTCCGGCCCCCGCATCCCTCGCGGCGCCGCCCTCGGGCGCCTGCCCTTCGGCCCGCAGCAGCACCCACGCCTGCCCCGTCGCGAACACCAGCAGGGCCGCGCCGACGATCCCGGTGAGCTGTATGCCTCCGGCGAACGCGTCCCGCGCGGCATCGGCCAGCGACCGGCCGGCCGCGCCACCCGTCTCCTGGGCCCGGCTCAGCGCGTTGGCGAACGTCTCGCGCGCACCTGCCATCGCCTTGGCGGGCACGCCCTCCACCGGGTCCAGACCCATGCGGTACGCGGACGAGAGCACGCTGCCCAGCACCGCGACACCGAGCGCGCCGCCCAGTTCGAGACCGGTCTCGGCCACCGCGGAGGCGACACCCGCGCGTTCGGGCGGCACGGTGGAGAGCACGATGCTGTCGGTCAGCGTCATCACCGTGCCCACGCCCAGGCTGATGAGGCAGAAGGCGACGGTGACCACGAGGGCCCCGTGCCCGAGCGGCAGCGCCGTCATCACGGCGTAGCCGACTGCCGCCGTGGCCAGGCCCCCGGTGACCAGGCGGCGCAGCCCGGCCCGTTGGGCCGCGGCGGCGGCGAAGAAGCCGGAGGCCACCGAGAGTGCCGCGCCCGGCAGCAGCAGGAGCCCGCCGCGCAGCGGGGAGAGCCCCTCGGAGAGCTGGAGGAACTGCGGGATGAAGAAGAGCGATCCGGCCATCACGAAGACCACCAGCACGTTGGTGGCGATCGCGGCCGAGAAGACACGGATCCTGAACAGCGAGACGTCGATGAGCGGATCGGGCAGCGAACGCTGGCGCCGCACGAACACATACCCGAAGAGCAGGCCGACGGCGAGGAACGGCAGCGCCTTCAACTCGTCGCCGTGCGCGAAGGTCTTGATGGCGTAGACGACGGGCAGCACGGTCAGCAAGGTGAGCGCGGCGCTCAGCAGGTCGAAGCGGCCGGGCGCCGGATCGCGCGTCTCGGGCACCAGCAGCGGCAGCCCGATGAGGGCGAGCACCACGATCGGCACGTTGATCAGAAAGACCGAGCCCCACCAGAAGTGCTCCAGCAGCACCCCTCCTATGACGGGCCCGAGCGCGGAGCCCGCACTGAACGCCGACCCCCAGGCGGCGACGGCCACCAGCCGCTGCCGCTCGTCGCGGAACATGTTGCGCAGCAGGGAGAGCGTCGAGGGCATCAGCGTGGCTCCGGCGACGCCGAGCACGACGCGCGCGGAGATCAGGCCGGTGGCGCTTGGCGCGTAGGCGGCGAGTACGGAGGCGGCGCCGAAGCCGGCACAGCCGATCATGAGCAGCTTGCGGCGGCCGATCCGGTCACCGAGCGTCCCCATGGTCACCAGCAGCCCGGCGAGCACGAACGAGTAGATGTCCACGAGCCACAGCAGTTGAGTGCTCGACGGGGCGAGGTCCGCGCTGAGCGCGGGGATCGCGAAGCCGAGGACGGTGAGGTCCACCGCGATCAGGAGCACCGGCAGCGTGAGGACCACCAGGCCGGCCCACTCGCGCGGGCCGGCCTTCGCGGTCGCGTTGTGCGCCATCTCGCAGCGCCTCCCCTCTGCCGGGTGCGGTTTTCCCGCACCGACGTTTGTGTACGCTCGTACATAAATCTGTGTACTAGGGTACACAAAAAAGCGCGCCGGGACCGCGCTTCCTCATCTTCCCGGCGCCCGGAGAGACCGCCCGGAGAGACGGAGTACCGATGGCAGCCAAGCGCGGACCGGCCGACCCCGAGCGCCGGGAGCGGATCATGGCCGCCACCGAGCGGCTGCTGCTGGAGCACGGCATCGCGGGCGTCAGCCACCGCGCGGTCGCCCGCGAGGCGCGCGTGCCGCTCGGCTCGACGACGTACTACTTCGCCACCCTCGACGACCTGCTGGACGCCGCCACCCGGCAGCTGAGCGAGCGCTACGCGCACTGGCTGCGCTCCTGGGGCGAAAAGCTGGGCGAGGTGTCCCCCGCCGGCCTCGTCGAAGCGCTCGCCGACCTGGTCGAGGACCAGCTGAACCATTCGCGCGAGGAGTTGATCGCCTCCTACGAGCTGCTGACGGCCGCGATGCGACGGCCCGAGCTGCGCGCCTCGGCCCTGCTGTACGCGGAGGCCGAGTACGCGGTGCTGGCGCGGCACACGGACGAGCGGACCGCCACGGCGCTCGTCCAGGTGCTCGACGGGCTGCTCGTCCAGTCCCTCGTCGCGACGAGTCCGCCCAGCCGCGCGGACATCACGGTCCCGCTCGCCGCGCTGCTCACCCCGCACGACTGAGCGTCCGCTTCCTGAACCCTGTCCCCGGTACCGCCACTCCGTCGCTCCCGTCGCTCCCGTCGCTCCCGTCGCTCCCGGTCGGCTCAGAGATTCGCCAGCCACCCCACGAGGAGGCGGTTGACCTCCTCCGGCCGCTCCTGCTGCACCCAGTGCCCGCACCCGGGCAGGAGGTGCGAGCCCCGCAGGTCCGGCACGGTCCGGGGAAACGCCTCGATCGCCGGAGCCAGCCAGGCCGCCGAGGCATCCAGTTCGCCGCCGACGAAGAGGGAGGGCACGCGCAGCGGCGCCCCGTCCCAGGCGGCCAGATCCGCCCAGTCGCGATCGACGTTGCGGTAGCGGTTGAGCGCGCCCGTCAGCCCCGTACGCTCGAACTCCCCCGCGATCGCGTCCAGTTCGCTCTCGCTCAGCCAGCCGGGCAGCGTCCCGACGACGAACCGGTCGGCCATCCGGCCCCCCTCCGGCACGAAGTACGGGCCACCGCCACCGTTTCGGGCAGCACCCGGTCGGTGGCGGGAGCCGGGACCGGACGCAGAACCCCGCTCGGGGCCGGGGTCGGTCTCCGGACCTGCCATGGTGTCGGCCGAGAGACTGGCGTAGAAGCCCGCGAGCCAGCCACGCACATCGGCCTCGATCTCCGCCTCGGCCCGCCCCGGCCGCTGGAAGTAGCCGACGTAGAACTCCTCGGCACCGCCGAGTGCGCCGAACACCTCGGTGGGCGGCGTTCCCTCACGCGGCGTGTACGGAACGCCGAGCAGGGCCGCAGCGGTGAAGACGTCGGGGCGCAGCAGGGCACTGTGCGCGGCGATGGTGGCGCCCCAGTCGTGCCCCACGACGGTCGCGGTGCGCTCCCCCAGCGCGTGGACGACACCCGCGTTGTCGGCGACATGGGCCAGCATCCGGTAGTCGGCGACAGCGCCCGGCTTGGAGGAGCGCCCGTAGCCGCGTACGTCCACGGCGACGGCGCGGTAACCGGCCGCCGCGAGAGCGGGCAGCTGGTGGCGCCAGGAGTACCAGCCCTCCGGGAACCCGTGCACGAGCAGCACAAGCGGCCCCGTCCCCTGCTCCACCAGGTGGATCCGGCCGCCACCCGGCACCGCGGCCATCCGGTGCCGGGCACCCGGCGGAGCGGCGAGCGGACCGTTGGTGGGAACGGAGTGGGCGGAGAGAGATGAGAGGGCGGAGTGGGCGGGGGACTGCGACATGACGTACTCCTGGGTGCTCAGGCGGACCGGCGTGCCGGACCCGCCTCGGGGCCGGTACGGCAGACACCCCGTCAGCGCCCGGCATCTGCCCGGCATCTGCCCGAGCCTCCGTCAGTCCGGAACCAGCGGCCAAGAACACTTGCCGGACCGGCAAACGGCGCACCCGGATGCCGTTCCCGCGCCTGCCGGGGCCGTGCGCGGGGAGTCAGCACGGCACATCAAAGGCACCGGCCGGTCGCCCGGCCCCTCACAGGGGACGGGTGGCGAAGTAGGGCCTGCACTGGCCCTGGACCATGTCCGTCGCCGCTTCCAGCACGTGGCCGCCATCGGCGGACGGAACCAGACTGGAGCTGTAGTTGGGGCAGGGACCCAGCTCGGACGTCTTGACCGCGACCGGCGCGGCGACCTTCCGCCACGGCCCACGGCCGCCGTCGCTGTTGGTCCAGATCACCCGGCCGCTGTCCGGAGCCCGGCTCCCGTCCGCTCGGTACATCGCCTGGCCGACCAGCAGCAGCTTGCCCCGCGAGTTCCCCTTCCCGGGGGCCCAGGCCAGCGTGGGCGCGTGCTTGAAGTACTCACCGTCCGCTGTCTCGGGCCGGATCCCCAGACCGGCGGGATCGCCCCAGTCCCACCCGTCGGGAGACGTACGGTAGTGCGCCACACAGTCGAACTGCCCACGTGACGAGCAGATTTCGTACGTCATCACGTACTTCCCGTCCGGCAGACGGCGCACCACCGCCATTCCGGGCCGGTCCGTGCCCAGGGAACTGGCCACGGTATCGCGCGGCGGGCTCCACGAGACGCCGTCCCCGCTGCGGGCGGCGACCAGTTTCTGGCTGTGTGCCGGATCGGTCTCATCGGAGTAGTGGCAGACCAGCTTCCCGTCGGCGTCCACGGAGAACTCCGGTTCCCACAGCCCGCCGTCGGCCCGAGCCGTGGCCACCGTGGAAAGATAGGACCAACTGCGGGCCAGATCAGTGCTCTTGAAGACCCGGATGGTCATACGCCGGTTCTTCTCCTCCTGCCCGGCCGAAGCCGCCCACAGCAGCGTGCCGGCCGGCATGTCCCCCACGCGCCGCGGCAGCTCGTACAACACCCCGCAGCACAGGCCACGCCCTTTCGCCGCCTTCGGATCAGCCACGGTGCCCGCCCGGTGGAAGCTGGCGCCGTCGTCGGTGCTCTCCTGGAACCGAGCGAAACCGTCACCCCCTGAATGGGTGACGGTCGAGACGAGCACCCGGCCGTTGGCCCGCCCGTTGTGCGCGAGCCGAATCGCCCGCGGGTACATGCCGCTCCCCTGCTGAAGCAGGGTCGGCTCGGTCTTCGGCTCAGGCCGCGGCTTGTCGCCCGGTTTCGGCGTGTGCTCCGGTTTCGGCGTGTGCCCGGGACCGGGCCGCTGCCCCGCCCCGTCGTCCTTCTTCCGCGAGGCACCCCCGTCCCCGTCACCGGAGAACCCCCCATTCGTAGCGAGAACGATGAGCAGAGCCACCACGGCAAGCACAGCCACCACCCCTGGCACCACGATCACGGGCCTGCGCAGCTGCGGGGAGAACGAGAAACGCCCGAACATGGTTCTTCCTGATCTGTGAGCGGTGTGGGCCCCCTCCACCCTGCAATAACGCCCAGCGGCACTCACCGGCGGGTCCTCCAGAGGGCAGCCGAACTACCTGGAACAGGGAGAAGCCACAGACCTACACCCTCCGCATACGTCTCACCCTATGAAGAGGCCAGCGCCTTACGCTTCTCCGTCTCATATACCTCGATCGCGACGGGATGCGATCGGAGGAGGCTTCCCAAAAGCCCGCCCGACTCCACGGTCGGAACGGAGCGCCTCCAAGGGGGCCCGCAGAGCTTTCCTGGCCAAACGAAACTTCAGTGACAAATCGACAATTCACCACTTGACGCCTCTTTCGGATATCCCCCCCACGAGCCCTGGGCCGTGATACCCAGCCAGGATTACCAGGAGATTCACCCGTCGAATGTCTCACACGGTCACTTCGCGATTCTGCTGATCCCGCCGTTCCATGGGAGTTCATCCTCGAAATCACAGGCAGCTACAGCCGGCGTCTCACTCTCCCAGAAATAAATCAACATAGCCCGAACTCCCTCCAGATAGTCATCCCACCGCGTAGCCCCCGGTTTCTCGACTTCGATTATCACAGGCCACGCAACGAAGTCCTCTTGAAGCCCCTTATCTGGATTGGAAAGGACATCAATGACCATATGAGGGAGGTCCATCGTACGCCGCTCAAAGGAGCCGCCGGTCAGCGCGGACACCATGTCCATCACCGCGATGGTCGAGTCCTTCTTGATGAAAATCTTGCAGTAGTCATCGAAGTCTTTGTCTTCCATTGCTATGGCACCTTAATAAAGGGAGGATTATCGAATGGACCTCCCCGGCGTATCACGGAAATGTCAACATCCATGCCGAGGTGTTTCTCAAGAGCCTTCCTCAGAGATCTGAGGCCGGCTTCACCAGATTGAATCTTACCCGTCTCCACGGCCCAGTTCATTGTTCGCTCCTTGGCACTTTCAGGGTTAGGCTTCCCGAAGCGTTCAGAAATCAGTTCGTCAAATTTCTGAGGAGAAACTCTAATTGCCAAGTCGATGTCAGATTCAAGCCTCGCCGTCCCGGCCGCTCTGCTTCCCTGGACGACTATATCGTCTCCGAGATGACCCGCTCTTTCGCGCACCATCTGGCTCATCTCGTCGAATTTTTCCTGCGTGATCCCCTGGGGCGGCCCGTCGCGATAGTCGTCAGGAGTCAGCCCGAACGGATCCGAAACCACGTGTGGATTATGGACGTAACTTCTCGGATTCGGGGCAGGTTGTAGGCCGAGGGAGTCTGCCGTCACATAGCAAGCCACTTCAGGGTCATAGTGGCGAAAGTAGTTGTAATGGAGGCCGGTTTCGGGGTCGTAGTACTGGCCGGGGAAACGCAGCGGAGTATACGCAGCGCTCTCCGCGTGCCAGGCGGTGGTACCCCAGAGGGTGGACCGGGCGTGCCAGGAAATCTCGCCTTCTTCCGAGACGAGTTCTGTAGGGGCGCCAACCAGGTCGGTGACTATCGCGTAGAAGCGCGAGTCCACTTCCTGCTGGGTCATCTCGTTTATGAGTCGTTCGGTCTGCGCCAGGGGGGTGAAGCCCTTGTAGTCCCAAGTGAGGGTTACCGGATGAGTGAAGTTGGGGGCCGTAGTGGTCTGTTCGATCAGCGTGGGACCGTCCCAGGTGAAGGTAACAGTTTCCACAGGCTTATCGCCGGCCATACGGTGCTTGGCAGTTCTACGTCCAAGCGGGTCGTATTCGTAGCGCCAGACTGTGCCATCCGGGGTGACGGCCCGGACAAGGCGGTCCTCTACATCCCAGTTGTAGCGCCAGGTGTCGGGCTTCTTCGACAGGAAATTCTTCTGACGGAGCGCGACGCGACCTGCCGCGTCATGCTCGTAACGAACCCGGCCCGCCGTCTTGACGGTAGTGCCCTCGTAGGTTCGAGCACCTGTCGCTTCCGGGACCGCATGCGTTGTCGGCCAAGAGGCATGTGTCTGGTTTCCTGCCCCGTCGTAGGCGTAGGACTCTTTCCAGCCTCGGGCATTCACGGCTGTCACGCGGCCCACCGCGTCCAGCTCGAATTCGCTGCGACCCGACAGAAGGTCATCGATACTGGTCAGACAGCCGTCCGCCCGGTAGGTGTATTCCCGGTGCTGGACCGTTTCCTGAACAGCCAGAGACTGGCGGTGCAAGCGGCCGGCCGGATCCCACACCTGCGTCAGCCTGAGCCCCTCATTCCCTATGCGGCGCCCAGTCTCGCGTCCTCTTACATCGTGCGTGAAATCCAGCCTATGGCCCGATGCGATCAACGAAGTGCGGTTGCCCCGCTGGTCATACGTGCTCACCGAGACTGCACCCGTCGGGGTCACTCGGCGAGTACAGCGCCCCAAGGCGTCGTATACATACGTCAGTACCCGCCCGTTGACCATCTCGGTCTTCACGCGCCCTAGCTTGTCCCGCTGGTAGCGGACCTCTGCGTCTGGTCCGGACGCCTCCAGCAGGCGACTCGCCGCGTCATACCTGTATGTCGTCACCGCACCCGCAGCGTTCTTGCGCACGGTATGGCCGAGTGCGTTCCGTTCGTAGGTGATCTCCTCTCCCAGCGACGTGATCCTTCTGATCAGCTGACCTGCCGCGTCCAGCTCGTAGCGCTGCGTCCGGTTGTCGAAGTCTGTCTCAGCAATCAGGCGGCCGGCGGGGTCGTAGGTGTAGTCCCAGGTCAGGCAGTGGGGGTTGGTGACCTGGGTGAGGCGCAGTGCCGCGTCGTAGGCGAATTCGTAGCGCACCCCGTCCGGGCCGGTGCGGGCCGCGAGCATGTCGAAGTGGGTGTACTCGTAACGGGTCTCGCCGCCTGCGGCGTCCACGTGGCGGATGCAGTTGCCTTCGCCGTCCCACTCCCAGCGTTCGGTTGCGCCGTCCGGCCCGATGCGGCGGGTCAGACGACCTTCGACCGTCCAGGACAGTTCCGTCGACGCACCGAGCGGGTCTGTTACGCGTACTGGGCGGCCGAACGCATCTCGTTCGTAACGCGTGGTGCCGCCTAGTGGGTCGGTGATCTCCACTGGGAGCCCAGCCGGATCACAGCGCAGGCGAGTCGTGGCGCCCAGCGCGTCCGAAACGAGAGTCAAGGCACCTTGACCGTCGTAGGCGAAGTGCGTGGTGTGTCCCGCTGGGTCGGTCAGGGAGATTCGGTTGCCTCTCTCATCCCACTCGTTGCGCCACACCCCGCCATCAGGGTCGGTGATCGCAAGCGGAAGTCCCAACTCGTTGCGTACGGTTGTGATCTTCGAGCCCTCATGACGAACGACTGCTACCAGGCAGCCCTCTTCGTCGTAGGTGAACCGCGTCGTGCGGCCCAGCGCGTCCGTGCGGGACAGAGGGCGGTTGAACGCGTCCCGTTCGATGCTGATGCGGTGGCCCAGCGCATCGATCTCGCCGACGGCCTGGCCGTGTTCGTTGAAGAGGGTGCGGGTGACGTGTCCGGCCGCGCTCGTGAGGGTGGTGACCTTGTGGCCCGTCGCTTCGTCGTGGCCGTCGTAGTCGATACGCACCTGCATGTGCCCGGCGGTGCCGCCCTCGGCGATGACGCGGTGCACGTTGTCGTAGACGTAGTCGTAGCGGCGC
The DNA here is from genome assembly GCF_039532135.1 of Streptomyces axinellae. Classification (NCBI taxonomy): domain Bacteria; kingdom Bacillati; phylum Actinomycetota; class Actinomycetes; order Kitasatosporales; family Streptomycetaceae; genus Streptomyces; species Streptomyces axinellae. Next base: position 1,441 of record NZ_BAAARJ010000029.1, on the reverse strand, counting down.
TCATTGGTATCCGTCCACGACACCACCCGCGCCTCGTCGTCGTACTCGAACCGCAACGGCAGGCCCGAGGAGTTGACCACCTCCGTCAGGTGACCGTCGGTGTAGCCGTAGCGCATGACCGCCGTTACGCCGTCCCCGTCCACCAGGCTCAACGCCGTGACGCGCCCGTCCTCGACGGTCAGTCTCACCTCGTAGCCGCCACTGTGGACCAGACGGCTCGGGGCTCCCGTCCCCTCCTCGTACTCGAAGACGATGAAGTGGCCGTTACGGTCGGTGATCTGCTCCAGACGGCAGACCCCGTCAGCCACGCCGTACTCGGGCGCGTCCGCCGCACCCCTCGGCGGGGCGAAGTGGCGCACCCATCCCGTCTCCGGCTCCGTCAACAGGTACCCGCCGTCCTCCGTACGTTCCAGCGGCATCCGGGAGGCGCCCGCCGACGGATACGTAGGCAGCCCAGGCGCCGGATGCGGGAAGTGCAGCAGGCGGCCGTCCTCCGCGACGAAGACGACCCCTTCGGGGTCGGTCTCCAGGCGCTGGTCCACCGTGGAAGCCCAGGACGGGCCGAACCAGCGGCCGAGCCGGTAGCCCGATTCCACGCGTCGGCTGAACGTCAGCGGGAGCGTCCCGGGGAGGGTCAGGTCGGTCTGCGGCAGATACATCAGTCCTGTGGCCAGGTCCACCGGGTCGGTGCGGCCCGAAGGGGTCTCCTCGCCCCTGCGGGCCGCCTGCCCTGGCCCCTTCTTCTCCAACGCCCTGCGCCCACTGGCCAGTTCCTTGGCCAGTTTCCCCGCCCGTCCCGCCTTGGTCGCCAGCCCCACACCCTTGGTGCCCAGCAACTCGGGAATGAGGCGGCCCACACCCTCGGACGGGTCTTTCTTGAACGTCTCCCACATCTGCTTACCGGTGCCGACCGGATCATTCGCCACCCGCGCGATACCCGTCACCGTCGAATTCAGATTGGTGACGTACTCCGCCGGATGCGTCAAGTTGTACGGATCAACCGGATTCACACTCCGCACGAAATTGTTCAGCCCGGCGACGCCCTTGATCACACCGCCCGTCAAGTGTGTGGCATCCAGTTGCAGACCCGTCAGCCCGTCGCTCGCCTGCTCCGCATAAGACGGCTTGGGCGGGGCCGCGTCCCGCGCCGCCCGCACCGCCGTGCGCGCCCGCCCCGCCGCCTCGTCACGCTGGGATCGCGCCTCGTCCAACTGCTCCTGGGCGGCCTTCTTCTTGTCGTCCTTGTACTTGGCCACGGCCTCCCGCGCCTGGCCCTGCGCCCACTCCACCGTGCCCGCGAAATCCTCCAGCGCACCGGCAGCCTTCTCGCACGCGTCCGCCGCCTTCACCCACTTGACCGGCTCCAGCCCCACCTTCTCCCAGAAGGCGTCCGCAGCCCGCCCCTTCAACGCCCCCTTCCCCACACCCCGCAAACCCCTGG
>NZ_BAAARJ010000028.1:65183-67106 GCF_039532135.1 Streptomyces axinellae | reverse complement strand
AGCAGGTGGCGCCGTTGTAGTGGGCGGTGATGGTGCCGGTGGCGAGTGTCGTGGTGGTGAGGCAGGCTTTGCCGGTGGCGTCGAGTGTGACGGTTTGGTTGAGTCCGCCGGGTCCGGTGAAGGTCACCGTTCCCGTAGGTGTCCCCGAGCCGGGTGTGTTGGTGGTGACTGTCGCGCAGACCGTCACCGACTGACCGCACACCGACGGATCCGGCGACACAGTCGCTGTCGTTGTCGTGTCGGCCGGGTTGACCGTGACCATAGTGGTGTCCGTGGAGCCGGCGAAACAGGGCCCCTGGCCGTTGTAGTGGGCGGTGATGGTGCCGGAAGCCAGTGTCGTGGTGGTCAGGCAGGCTTTGCCGGTGGCGTCGAGTGTCACGGTTTGGTTGAGTCCGCCGGGTCCGGTGAAGGTCACGGTGCCGGTCGGTGTGCCGGAGCCGGGTGCGTTGGTGGTCACCGTCGCGCACACCGTCACCGCCTGGCCGCACACGGAGGGGTTGGGGCTCGCTGTGAGGGCTGTGGTGGTGGAGGCTTCGTTCACGGTCGCGTTGGTGCTGCCGGATGAGGCTGCGGCGCAGCTGTCGCCGTTGTAGGTGGCGGTGATGGTGCCGGTGGCCAGTGCTGTGGTGGTCAGGCATGCCTCACCGGTGGCGTCGAGTGGCACGGTCTGGTTGAGTCCGCCAGGGCCGGTGAAGGTCACCGTTCCGGTCGGTGTCCCCGAGCCGGGCGGGTCGATGGTGACTGTCGCGCAGACCGTCACCGGCTGGCCGCACACGGACGGGTTCGGGCTCGCCGTCACCACTGTCGTCGACGCGGCGGGGTTCACTGTCACGTCGGTCGTATCGGTGGAGGAGTTGAAGCAGGCCGCACCGTTGTAGGTGGCGGTGATCGTGCCGGTGGCCAGCACGGTGGTGGTCAGGCATGCCTGGCCGGTGGCGTCGAGTGTGACGGTTTGGTTGAGTCCGCCGGGTCCGGTGAAGGTCACGGTGCCGGCAGGTGTCCCCGAGCCGGGTGGCAGGACTGTGACTGTCGCACACAGGTCGACCGATTCGCCGCAGACGGACGGGTCAGGCGACGCGGCCACCACTGTCGCGGTGTCGGCCGCGTTGACCGTGACGTCCACAGTGTCCGACGAGCCCGCGAAGCAGGGCGCTTCGCCGTTGTAGGTGGCGGTGATGGTGCCGGTGGCCAGCACGGTGGTGGTCAGGCAGGCCTGGCCGGTGGCGTCGAGTGTGACGGTTTGGTTGAGTCCGCCGGGGCCGGTGAAGGTCACGGTGCCGGTCGGTGTCCCCGAGCCGGGTGGGTTGGTGGTGACTGTCGCGCAGACCGTCACCGGCTGGCCGCACACGGACGGGTTCGGGCTCGCCGTCACCACTGTCGTCGACGCGGCGGGGTTCACTGTCACGTCGGTCGTATCGGTGGAGGGGTTGAAGCAGGCCGCACCGTTGTAGGTGGCGGTGATGGTGCCGGTGGCCAGTGCTGTGGTGGTCAGGCATGCCTCACCGGTCGCGTCCAGTGGCACGGTTTGGTTGAGTCCGCCAGGGCCGGTGAAGGTCACTGTTCCCGTAGGTGTGCCGGAGCCCGGCGCGTTCGTCGTCACCGTCGCGCACAGGTCGACCGATTCGCCGCACACGGAGGGGTTCGGGCTCGCTGTGACGGCTGTGGTGGTGTCGGCCGGGTTGACCGTGACGTCGACCGTGCCGAACGAGCCGGCGAAGCAGGGTGCTTCGCCGTCGTAGGTGGCGGTGATGGTGCCGGTGGCCAGTGCTGTGGTGGTCAGGCATGCCTGGCCGGTGGCGTCGAGTGTCACGGTTTGGTTGAGTCCGCCGGGTCCGGTGAAGGTCACGGTGCCGGTTGGTGTGCCGGAGCCGGGTGCGTTGGTGGTGACTGTCGCGCAGACCGTCACCGGTTGGCCGCACACGG
>NZ_BAAARJ010000028.1:0-65084 GCF_039532135.1 Streptomyces axinellae | reverse complement strand
GAGGGGTTGGGGCTCGCTGTGACGGCTGTGGTGGTGGAGGCTTCGTTCACGGTCGCGTTGGTGCTGCCGGTTGAGGCTGCGGCGCAGCTGTCGCCGTTGTAGGTGGCGGTGATGGTGCCGGTGGCCAGCACGGTGGTGGTCAGGCATGCCTGGCCGGTGGCGTCGAGTGGCACGGTTTGGTTGAGTCCGCCGGGTCCGGTGAAGGTCACGGTGCCGGTTGGTGTCCCCGAGCCGGGTGGGTCGATGGTGACTGTCGCGCAGACCGTCACCGGTTGGCCGCACACGGAGGGGTTGGGGCTCGCTGTGACGGCGGTGGTGGTGGAGGCTCCGTTCACGGTCGCGTTGGTGCTGCCGGTTGAGGCTGCGGCGCAGCTGTCGCCGTTGTAGGTGGCGGTGATGGTGCCGGTGGCCAGTGCTGTGGTGGTCAGGCATGCCTCACCGGACGCGTCCAGTGGCACGGTCTGGTTGAGTCCGCCAGGGCCGGTGAAGGTCACCGTTCCGGTCGGTGTCCCCGAACCGGGCGGGTCGATGGTCACCGTGGCGCACAGTTCGACCGGTTCGCCGCACACCGACGGATCCGGGTTCGCTGTCACCACCGTGGTGGTGGGGGCGGCGTTGACGACCTGGTCCAGCAGGCCGGAGGCAGAGGAGGTGAACTCGGCGTCGCCGTTGTAGATGGCGATCACCTGGTGGGTGGTCACGCTGAGGTTGCTGATGCTGACTTGCGCCTGCCCGGCGGCATCCAGCGTGCCGGTCAGTGTGGGCCCGTCATCGCTGATGATGACGCTGACAGTGCCCGTCGGAGTCCCGGTGTCCGGTGGTACCGGGGCGACGATGATGGTGAATGTGACCAGCTCATGGCAGACGGAGGGGTTGGGCGACGAGGTGAGAGTGGTGGTGGTGTTTGCCATTTGGCGCAGCCCCCATTTTCATCTGTACGGGGTGAATGGGGCCCTTCCGCGGAGAGACGGGGACAGCAAGGCAGCCAAAAACAGATCCGGTTGACGCCCTTGTGATCCAGCCGCCGTATCGATTGAACGGCCCGCTTGTGGTAATTCCAGTAGGCGGCGGAGTCAATCGCTGCGCCAGACAGGTGCATGTAATATCACCCGTCCGGCTCAATGATCGGTCGGAGCTGTACGATAATCCCAACAACGGGGATCTTCGCCCCGCGAATAGGGGGAGTTGGCGGCGGCAGCGGGGCGAGACACGCCGGAGCCAGGTGTGGAGAGGACTCCGGTCAACTGCCGGGGCGCGTCGATAGCGTCGCGGTCCAAAGGCCGGACACCTGCCAGGGGAGAGGGAAAGCATGAGGCGTCGCGGGGTCCGCGGTTCCCGAAACCCGGGCAGGCGTAATTTCCTGAGAGGCGCTATTTCGTGCCGCAGGGATCCGACGGAACCGAAGGGCCTCACGTGTCGACCGGTGCCGTTTACGCGGCCGTGCTCGATGTGAGCGGTCCGACGCCGAGCATTCCGGCCCGACTTCCGCGCGATCAGCGGACCGTGGCCAGGCCCGTGCCATGGAGGGCGCGCGAGCGTGGTGGCGCGGGCGTGGCCGGGATCCGGGCACTCCTCCCGGGCCTGCCGGACCGCGCCGCGCTCATGTCGGGAGGTTCCGCACCCAGGCGCCTCTGCCCAGGAACTGCCTGGGCCGGCCAACGGGTTACTGGTTCACCGCGACGATGGTCCCGCCGCCGTTGCGCGCCCTCGCCGCTTCGGCCTCGCGGCGGGTGGGGTAGTCGCGTGTGACGCCGTTCGGCAGGATCAGCCGGTAGACGGTCACGGTCCGGCGGGCGCGCCCACCGCAGTTGCATCCCATGGAAGTTCCTCCTCTTCGAGTGCCTCAGTCGAGCCAGGTAGTCGCCAGGCCGACGAGGTAGGACAACGTCAGCGTCATGGCGACAGCCTGGAAGCCAGTGGTGCCGCCGATCAGATAGGCGAGTGGGACGACGGACATGGAGGCCCAGACGCCGGTGCACCAACCACAGGTGACCATGTAAGAGATCTTCGATTCATCGCCGAACCGGTCGGCCACCCATGAGCGGAATCCCGCGGCCAGCTCATCCTTGGTTATGAATCTGGTAATACGACAAACGGCGCCTAGCGTCAGCAGAAACACCACCGCGTTCATACCTTTCACCGTAAAGGGGTTTTACCGAAAGGGAATACCCGCATGCGGATTTCCTCCCTTCGCGTTGACCATCGCGTCCCGCGGATCTCGATACGGGTGGCGGTGGTCAACGAGCCGTGAGCGGGCGGTAGCCGCACGTCTTCTTCCACGCCCCTGCCACCTGCTCCACCGAGTGGTTTCCGGGACCAGCGGCATCCGCGTTTTGCCGAGGCGGCATTGAGCAACTACTGCAACCTGGCGCACACCTTCACCGGACAAGCGAGAGGCCGTTTCGGCAGGAGTCCGGTCGGCCGGACTCGACGGGTTTTGGCGGGACTTGGCGGTCTTGGCGGTCTTGGCGGGTACGGCGGAGGACGGCCACCTGCCGCGACCGCGGATCGCCCGCTCTCCTCGGTGGCGAGCCGCCGTCGGGTCCCCTGGAACGGGCGGCTGTCTGTGCCGGGCGACGCGCGTGAACTGTCGGCGGCGGACACTTCCTGCGATGTGGCGCTCGTCCTGGGTCCGCTCTGCCCAGCTACTCGAACGGCACGGTAAAACGCGTAGGTATACCCAGCCGCAAAGGGACATAACCGCCGCCCGGCCTAGTTTTTCTTCCCCTGAGGGGCTGAACTTTGGTGGATCTCTGGTCAGTTGCGGAGCCTGTGCGCCTACCCTTCGGACATGAACGAACTCCTGTCCCCTGCCCCGGAGGTAGACGCACGCGAATCCGCAGGCGTACTTCCCGAGTTGCCCGGCCGTGTCACCGAGTCCCTCCGGCGTGAACTGACCGCCTTCCGACGTGATCTCCATATGCACCCCGAGCTGGGGCATCAGGAGTTCCGTACGACCTCGGCGCTGAAGACCAGACTGGAGCGGGCGGGGCTGCGTCCCCGGGTGCTTCCGCTGGGCACGGGGCTGATCTGCGACATCCACCCGGGCCTGGCCGAGCCGGCCGGGCCGGGCGCCGCGACCGCCCCGCCCACCTCCGCGTCCGCTGCCTCCGCCGCGGCCCCCGCGCCCATGCTGGCGCTGCGTGCCGACATCGACGCGCTGCCCATCCCGGACACCAAGGACGTGCCCTACCGCTCCACCGTCCCCGACCGCGCGCACGCGTGCGGGCACGACGTGCACACCACCGTCGTGCTGGGCGCCGGGCTGGTACTGGCCGAGCTGGCGCGGGCCGGGGCGCTGCCGAGGCCGGTGCGGCTGCTGTTCCAGCCGGCCGAGGAGGTGCTGCCGGGCGGCGCCGCCGAGGTGGTGGAGTGGGGCGGCCTGGAGGGCGTCGGCTCGATCGTCGCGCTGCACTGCGACCCGAAGGTGGACGCGGGCCGGATCGGGCTGCGGGCTGGGCCGATCACCTCGGCCTGCGACCGGCTGGAGGTGGCGCTCTCGGGCGCCGGCGGGCACACCGCGCGCCCGCATCTGACGACGGACCTGGTCACGGCCGCCGCGAAGCTGGTCACGGAGGTGCCCGCGCTGCTGGCCCGGCGGGTGGACGCCCGCTCGGGGCTGGCGCTGACGTGGGGGCGCATCGAGTCGGGGCACGCCTGCAACGTCATCCCGCAGCGAGCCGAACTCTCGGGCACACTGCGCTGCCTGGATCTTCCCGCGTGGCGGGAGGCGCCGGACCTGGTGCACGCGGCGATCGACGAGGTGGCCGCGCTCTACCGTGCCAAGTGTGAGCTGAACCATGTGCGGGGTGTGCCGCCGGTGGTCAACGAACCGTCGGTGACGGCGATGCTGCGCGAGGCGATGACGGCCCGCGCGGGCGCCGGATCAGTGGAGAGCACCGAACAGAGCCTGGGCGGCGAGGACTTCTCCTGGTACCTGGAGCATGTGCCCGGCGCCATGGCCCGGCTGGGCGTGCGCCCCCCGGGCGAGCGGCGCAGCCGCGATCTGCACCAGGGCGACTTCGACGCGGACGAGTCGGCGATCACGACCGGCGTCGAACTGTTCACCGCGCTGGCCCTCCTGGGCCGCTGAGGCGCGCCTCCGGCGCCGCCACGCCTCTGGCGCCCCTGGCATCCGGCGCCCCTGGCCTCCGGCGTATCCCGCATCCGGTGCGCCGGGGACGTGCGGCTGGTGGACTGCCGCCGTTCCCCGGCCCGAGCGGGCCCCCGGGGCGCCGGAGGTTGGTGACCGCCATTCCGCCCCGTCGTCCGGAGGGGGCGTCCGGCGGGGACCGCACCGTCGTGGATTCTTCGGCGCCCATAGGCCCTCCGGGCGGTCGGTTCACCGGTGGCCGGGGGTATTGCCGGTCTGCGTCGGTCTGCCGGTCACCGGTTGCCGTGGGTTCGCGAGCGCCGTGGGTTCGTCGTCCGAGAGGGCCGGGCGGCCGTGGGTTCGTCAGTCGGGCCCCCGGGCCGCCGTGCGGTTCGTCGCCCGGGGCTCCGGGCCTCCGGGCCCCTGTCCGGTGGGCCGGGCCGACCAGGGCACCGTCCGGCTCGTCGGCCGGGCGCCGCCGCGCGGCGCGGTGACGGCCACCGTCTCGTGTGCGGTCGGGGCGCCGCCGCGCGGCGTGGTGACGGCCACCGTCTCGTGTGCGGTGACGGCCACCGTCTCGTGCGCGGTCCGGCCACCGCCTCGTGCGCGGTCCGGCCACCGCCGCGCGTGCGGTCCGGGCGCCGTCGGCGCCCCGATCGCGACGATCCGATAACAGCCCGCGAACCGTCTTCTGCGGGAAATCTACGCGCGTTAATCTGTGCCCGAAGCCAGCGCCCGGAAGAGGCGCTTCCAACACTCGGAGGGAACGTCCTCTTGCGTCGGGTATCCAAGCTCGTTGCCGCGGTCACCGTCACCGCGGCGCTCGCGGTGACCGCCACCGCATGCGGTGAGAGTTCAACTGAGTCCGCCGGTAAGAAGAAGAACAAGGGTGTCGGGCTGGCCTTCGATGTCGGTGGCCGGGACGACCACTCGTTCAACGAGGCGGCGGCGCGCGGCACCGACAAGGCCGAGAAGGAACTCGGCGTCAAGACCCGGGAGATGACCGCCGGTAACAACGAGACCGAGGAGACCCGCGAGCAGCGCCTCACCTCGCTCGCCGAGGCCGGGTACAACCCCGTCATAGGCGTCGGCTTCAACTACGGCAAGTCCATCAACAAGGTGGCCAAGGACTTCCCCGACACCACGTTCGGTGTGGTGGACGAGGCGTCGCACGGCAAGAACGTCGTCGGTATGACCTTCGCGGAGAACGAAGCCTCCTACCTCGTCGGTGTCGCGGCGGCCAAGAAGACCAAGAAGAACAAGGTCTCCTTCATCGGCGGTGTGGACAACGCCCTCATCCAGAAGTTCGAGGCCGGCTTCGTCAAGGGCGTCAAGGACACCGACCCCAAGATCAAGGTCGAGACCGACTACCTGTACAAGGATTCGGACAAGGGGTTCAATGACCCCGCGCGGGCCAAGGACATGGCCAAGGGCATGCTCGCGCGCGGCAATGACGTGATCTACACGTCCGCGGGCCAGTCGGGCGCCGGGTCGATCGAGGCGGTCAGCAAGGTCAAGGGCGCCTGGGCGATCGGGGTGGACTCCGACCAGTACCGGCAAAAGGGCCTGGAGAAGTACAAGAACGCGATCCTCACCTCGGCCGTCAAGAACGTCGATGTCGCGGTCTATGAGCTGATCAAGAGCGTCAAGGACGGCAAGCCGCTCAGCGGCGACCAGACCTTCTCGCTCAAGGAGCAGGGCGTCTCGGTCGCCACCTCCGGCGGCTTCATCGACGACATCAAGGGCGACATCGACAAGGCGTCGGGGGAGATCACCTCCGGCAAGATCAAGGTTCCCGCCAAGCCGTGAGCCGGCCCGCGCCCGCACCGTACGTACCAGGCGCACTGCCGCGGTACGTACGGTGTCCCGCGGGTGCCGTGGCCGGTCAGGGCAGTTCGCGCAACCCGCGGATACCCGCGGTCACCCCGGGATGTCCCCGCGATCCGGCCGCTCTCGCGGGCCGGTCCGGCCGGGCCGTGGGGCGGGGAGGTGCATCGGTGCTCAATGAGGGAGTACGTCACTCACGTGTCCAGCGAGTCCAGTGAGCCCAGCGACAGCGCGCCGCCGGGACCGGGTGAAGACCCCGGCCCCGGCGCGGCGGTCGAGCTGCGGGGCATCACCAAACGGTTTCCCGGCGTGGTCGCCAACCGCGATATCGACATCTCCGTGGGGCGCGGCACCGTGCACGCCCTCGTCGGGGAGAACGGCGCGGGCAAGTCGACGCTGATGAAGATCCTCTACGGCATGCAGCGGCCGGACGAGGGCACCATCAGCATCAACGGCGAGCAGGTCGCCCTGCACAGCCCGGCCGACGCGATCGCGCGCGGTATCGGCATGGTCCACCAGCACTTCATGCTGGCCGACAACCTGACCGTGCTGGAGAACACCGTGCTGGGCGCGGAGAAGCTGCACGGCATCGGCTCCCGGGCCCGCGCCCGAGTCAAGGAGCTGTCGGACGCCTACCGGCTGGGGATACGCCCCGATGTGCTGGTCGAGGAGCTGGGGGTCGCCGACCGGCAGCGGGTGGAGATCCTCAAGGCCCTCTACCGGGGCGCCAGCACGCTGATCCTGGACGAGCCGACCGCGGTGCTGGTGCCGCAGGAGGTGGACGCGCTCTTCGACAACCTGCGGGAGCTGAAGTCCGAGGGCCTGACGGTGCTGTTCATCTCGCACAAGCTGGGCGAGGTGCTGTCGGTCGCGGACGCGATCACCGTCATCCGGCGCGGTACGACCGTCGCCTCCGTCCTGCCGGGGGAGACGAACGCGCGGGAGCTGGCCGAGCTGATGGTCGGCAGCGAACTGCCCTCGGCCGAGACGCGTGAGTCCACCGTCACCGACATCCCGATGCTGCGCGTCGCCGGTCTGGAGCTGTCGGCCACCGACTCCGACGGCGCACTGCGTGCGGTGCTGGACGGGATCTCCTTCACCATCCACAAGGGCGAGGTGCTGGGCATCGCCGGGGTGGAGGGCAACGGCCAGGCGGAGCTGGTCGAGGCCGTCATGGGCATGAGCGACCCCACCGGCGGCACCGTCACCCTCGACGGCCAGGACATCTCGCACACCCCCACCCGCACCCGGCGCGAGAGCGGCATCGGCTACATCCCCGAGGACCGCCATCGGCACGGACTGCTGCTGGAGGCCCCGCTGTGGGAGAACCGCATCCTCGGGCACGCCACGCAGGAGCCCAACGCCAAGGGCCGCCTGCTGGGCGTCCGGGGGCTGCCGCAGCTGCTCGACCTCAAGGGCGCGCGGCGCGATGCGGGACGCATCGTCGAGGAGTACGACGTGCGCACCCCCGGCATCGAGGTGACCGCCGCGAGCTTGTCGGGCGGCAACCAGCAGAAGTTCATCGTCGGCCGGGAGATGAGCCACCGCCCCAAGCTGCTGATCGCCGCCCACCCCACCCGGGGTGTGGATGTGGGCGCGCAGGCGCAGATCTGGGACCAGATACGCCAGGCGCGCCGCGAGGGGCTGGCCGTGCTGCTGATCTCGGCGGACCTGGACGAGCTGATCGGCCTGTCCGACACCCTGCGGGTGATGTACCGGGGGCGGCTGGTCGCGGACGCGGATCCGGCGGCGGTCACCCCCGAGGAGCTGGGCACCGCCATGACGGGCGGGGCCGGCGGCCACCTGGAGCACGATGAGAGGGGGGACGCCGAGTGAGCGGCCTGAAGCGGAAGTTCGGTGTGCAGACCGTCTTGTCGGCGCTGGCGGCACCGGCGCTGGCACTGGTCGCGGCGTTCGTGCTGTCGTCCGCGGTGATCGCGGCGACGGGCAAGGACCCGTTCCACGCCTTCTACGTCATGATCGACTTCGGCTCGAAGAGCGACAGCCAGGTCTGGATCATCAACAAGGCGATCCCCTACTACCTGTCGGCGGCGGCCGTGGCCATCGGCTTCCGCATGAACTTGTTCAACATCGGCGTGGACGGCCAGTACCGGGTCGCCGCGTTCTTCGCCGCCGTCGTCGGCGGGGCCCTGTCGCTGCCCGGCATCCTCCAGATACCCGTGATCATCCTGACCGCGATGGCGGTCGGCGCCGTGTGGGCGGGCATCGCGGGCGTGCTGAAGACGACGCGGGGCGTCAGCGAGGTCATCACCACGATCATGCTGAACTCCATCGCGGGCTCGCTGATCGGCTACTTCCTGGCCGAGGACCGGCTCGCCGTCAAGGACGGCAACCTGTTCCACACCCCCGACATCCCCGCCGGCAGCCACTTCTTCACCCTCCCCACCAACCCGGACCCGATCTACGGCACGGTCGTCATCGCCGCCGTCATCGGGCTGGCCTACTGGTTCGTGCTGGGCCGCACCCGCTTCGGCTTCGACCTGCGCGCGGTGGGCCGCAGCGAGTCGGCGGCCGCCGCCAGCGGCGTCAGCGTCCGGCGGATGGTCGTCACCAGCATGCTGCTGTCGGGCGCGGTGGCCGGACTGGTCGGCATGCCGACGCTGTTGAACAAGTCCTTCAGCTACGGCACCGACTTCCCCACCGGAGTCGGCTTCACCGGCATCGCCATCGCCCTCCTGGGCCGCAACCACCCCGTCGGCATGGCCCTGGCGGCGCTGCTGTGGGGCTTTTTGGAGCGCACCGGCATCCAGCTGGAGTTCGAGGAGTACGCGCAGGAAATCATCGGCGTGATGCAGGGGATCATCGTCTTGTGCGTGGTCATCGCCTACGAGGTCGTCCGCCGCCAGGTGCTGCGCAGACAGCAGCGTGAGGTCGGCGAGGAACTGAGCGCGCGGGCATCCGGCGGCCCCGGCGCCGATGCCGGTGCCGCCGACGCTGGAGCCGACGGCGGATCCGAGGACCCCGGCACCGAGGAGAAGGCGGGGGCCACCGCATGAGCACCGATACCGTGTCCGAGCGGGGCGGCAAGGGCGACGCGCCCCGGAGCGGAGCCGGCAAGGCCGCGTCCCGCCGCAAGCTGTCCTACCCCGTCGTCCTGCTGCTGATCGCCGGCGGGCTGCTGCTGCTCTCCCTCGTACGGCTGGTCACCGGGGACGAACAGCTCAGCAACAGCGACCAGTTCTCCTCCGCGCTCGGCGCCGCCGTCCCCATCGGACTGGCCGGACTGGGCGGGCTGTGGGCCGAGCGGGCGGGCGTCATCAACATCGGCCTCGAAGGCATGATGATGCTCGGCACCTTCGCCGCAGGCTGGATCGGCTGGCAGCACGGGCCGTGGGCCGCCGTACTGGCCGGCATCGCGGGTGGCGCGCTCGGCGGGCTGCTGCACGCGCTGGCCACCGTCACCTTCGGTGTGGACCACATCGTCTCCGGTGTGGCCATCAACATCCTCGCCCTGGGCCTGGTCCGCTATCTGGCCAAGCTGTGGTTCGGCGCGGAGGGCAGCGCGGCGGCGCAGGCGGGCGGCAACGACAAGCAGTCACCGCCCATGGACGACATGCCCACCTTCACCGTCCCCGGCCTGGCCGACGGGCTCGGGTCCATCGAGAAGCACGACTGGTTCCTCGTCTCCGACCTGGCGGGCATCCTGCGCGCCCTGGTGCACGAGGTCTCCTGGGTCACGGTGCTGACGGCCGTGCTGTTCGCCGGCAGCTTCTTCGTACTGTGGCGCTCCTCCTTCGGGCTGCGGCTGCGCTCGTGCGGGGAGAACCCGACGGCCGCCGAGTCGCTGGGCGTGAACGTCTACAAGTACAAGTACGCGGCGCTGACCGTCTCCGGCGCGCTGGCCGGACTCGGCGGCGCGTTCCTCGCCGTCGGCGTGCACATCTACCAGGAGAACCAGACCGGCGGCCGGGGCTACATCGGCCTCGCCACCATGATCTTCGGCAACTGGCGGCCCGGCGGGGTCGCCATGGGCGCCGGACTGTTCGGCTTCATGGACGCGCTGCGCGTCGTCGGCGGCGGCACCACCGTCCACGCGATGCTGCTGGTGGTGGCCGTACTGCTGGTCGCCCTCGCCGTCTGGAAGCTGCGCGGCGGCCTGCGCGGCGCCCGAATCCAGGCCGCCGTCAGTGTCATGATCGCCGTCGTACTGGTGATCTGGTACGCGCTGACCGACACCGTGGCGCTGGAGTTCGTCGAGATGACGCCGTACGTCACCACGCTGCTCGTCCTCTCCCTCGCCGCCCAGCGGCTGCGGGCGCCACGCGCGGTCGGCAAGTCCTACCGCAGAGGCGAAGGAACGTGAACGTGAACGTGGGCATGTCCGAGGGCGCCGGCCGGGGATCCGGCCGGCAGCCCGACTGGGAGGCGCTGCGGGACGCGGCGCGGGAGGCCATGTCCCGGGCCTACGCGCCCTACTCCGGCTTCCCCGTCGGCGCCGCCGCGCTGGTCGAGGACGGGCGCACCGTCACCGGCTGCAACGTGGAGAACGCCTCCTACGGGGTGGGCCTGTGCGCCGAATGCGGCCTGGTCTCCGCACTGTTCGCCACCGGCGGCGGCCGGCTGACCGCCTTCACCTGCGTGGGCGGCGACGGCCGCGTCGTCGCCCCCTGCGGGCGCTGCCGCCAGCTGCTGTGGGAGCACGGCGGCCCGGAACTCCTCATCGAGGCACCCTCGGGGGTACGCCCCCTGGCCGAACTGCTCACCGAGGCGTTCGGCCCCGAACAACTGCCGCGCTGAGCGCGCTCACGCGCGCTGAACGGCGGTGGTGCGCCGAGCCGGGACGCGGGTGCCGCCACCCGCGGGCGGGCCTCAGCCGCGTCGGCGGGGTAAGGGGCACCGCGACAGGCGCGACAGGCGCGACAGGCGCGGCAGCCGGACGCGACGGCGTGCCGGCGGGTGCACCGTGGCGTCGTGGCGACCGGGGCACTGCCCCAGGCGGTGTCCCGGCGACGCGGCAACGGCGCCCCCGCAGTCCCGCAGCGCATCGAAGCACCGCAGCGCACCGCAGCACCGCTGAAAGGAAGAGACACCATGGACGCCATCTCCGTCATCCGGGCCAAGCGCGACCGGGGCGAGCTGACCGGTGAGCAGATCGACTGGATCATCGACGCCTACACGCGCGGCGTGGTCGCCGACGAGCAGATGTCCGCGCTCGCGATGGCCGTCTACCTCAACGGCATGACCCGCTCGGAGATCTCCCGCTGGACCGCCGCGATGATCGCCTCCGGCGAGCGCATGGACTTCTCCGCGCTGCCGCGCCCCACCGCCGACAAGCACTCCACCGGCGGCGTCGGCGACAAGATCACCCTGCCGCTGGCCCCGCTGGTCGCCGCCTGCGGCGCCGCCGTCCCCCAGCTGTCGGGCCGGGGCCTGGGCCACACCGGCGGCACCCTCGACAAGCTGGAGTCCATCCCCGGCTGGCGCGCCTCGCTGAGCAACACGGAGATGATGGACGTCCTGCGCGACGTCGGCTCCGTCATCTGCGCGGCGGGCGACGGCCTGGCCCCCGCCGACAAGCGCCTCTACGCCCTGCGCGATGTGACCGGCACCGTCGAATCCCTCCCCCTGATCGCCTCGTCCATCATGTCCAAGAAGATCGCCGAGGGTACGGGCGCGCTCGTCCTGGACGTCAAGGCGGGCTCCGGCGCGTTCATGAAGAACGCCGAGGACGCTCGTGAACTGGCCGCCACCATGGTCGAGTTGGGGGCCGACCACGGCGTGCGGACGGTGGCGCTCCTGACGGACATGAACACCCCGCTGGGCCTGACGGCGGGCAACGCCCTCGAAGTGCGCGAGTCGGTGGAGGTCCTGGCCGGCGGCGGCCCCGCGGATGTCGTCGAGCTGACCGTAGCCCTCGCCCGCGAAATGCTGGACGCGGCGGGCCTGCCGGACGCCGACCCCGCCAAGGCGCTGGCCGACGGCTCGGCCATGGACGTGTGGCGCGAGATGGTCACCGCCCAAGGTGGTGACGCGGACGCGGAGCTGCCGTGGGCGCGGGAGCGGCATGTGGTGACGGCTGCCACCTCCGGCGTCCTGACCCGCCTCGACGCCTACGCGGTGGGCCTGTCCGCCTGGCGCCTGGGCGCGGGCCGCGCCCGCAAGGAGGACCCTGTCCAGGCGGGCGCCGGCATCCAGCTCCACGCCCGCCCCGGCGACCACATCACCGCCGGCGCCCCCCTGCTCACCCTCCACACCGACACCCCCGGCGCGTTCGCCTACGCGGAGGCCGCGCTGGAGGACGCCATCGAGATCGGTCCGGCGGAGTCGTACGCGTCAACCCCGCTGATCTTGGACCGCGTTGGATAGCAGCCCACTCTGTCGCCGGAACATCTGCCCCCCCGGGGGGCAGATGCCCGGCGGACGGCGGCACCCGCGTCTTTCGGTCAGCTCTCCTGGGACGTTGAACCTTTCACGTCCGGTCCCCGTTGCGACACTCCGGAGCCCGCGCATCCGGTCCGGCTCGTCAGCGCGGTCTGTAGGGCGCCTGCGTCGCCTACGGCCGTGGATCGCGGACTCGTCCTGTTTCCAAGACAGTTGGAGAAACAACGCGATGCCATCCCATTCCCCTGACGACCTGGTCGCTCTTGCCCGTGAGGCTCAAGAAGCCCTGATCGCAAAGCGACTCGGGTACGAGTTGGAACCACAGCCGGCGGCGGCGAGGGAGAACCGGCCTACCGTCGACCCGGACGCCGTCGCGCGCGAAGCGCAGGCCGCGCTGATGGCCAAGAAACTTCGAGAAACGGCCGCCGACCCGAACCCCACCACCCCTGACGCCGTCGCGCGGCAAGCACAGGCGGCCATGCTGCTGAAGCAGCAGCGCGAGGCGAGGGGGAATCACACCTCGGCCACCGCCGGCGGCCCGGCAGCCGGTACGGGGACGGCCCCGACAGGCGCCGCGTGGCAGCAGGGCCAGAGCGCCGCACCGAAGCCTCCCAGCAGGTAACCCTTCGAGCGGGCCGGGCTCCGCTTCCGGCGGGCCCGGCCCGGACAGGGCAGTGGGCCCCGCTGGAACGGAAGTCCAGCGGGGCCCACTGTTCGCTCACGCGACGCTCAGGCCCGCCCCCGCCTGACGTGCCGCTGTCGGCGAGGGGCGGCGGGCGGGAAGCGCGGCCTGCCGTACACGGCGGCCGAGATCATCGGGACCCGGGATCACGAAGACCGGCGGCCCCTCAACGGCACGGGTGCGTGGGGGCCCGTCGCGGGCGAGTCGGTGCCCGCCGGATCGGCGCCCGCCCAGCCGGGGCCAGGGTGCCGAGGGCTCGGCTATCTGCCTCCGCCCCCGCCTCCACGCCCCATCCCGCCCCTTTGGGCGTTGTTCTGGTCGTTCCCGTTCCGGGGGACGTAGGAGGGCGGAGGGGTCCCTGTGCGGCCCTGGAGGTGAGCGGTGCCGCCCTGGGTCAGCTCGCGGGATGCTCGGTTCGCCGCGGCGATCTCCCTCATCCGACGGTCGATCGCTGCCTGGCTGCTTTGGCCGGGCGGAGCGCCAGCCATGCCGAACAGACTGGGAGCGCCCACTCGTGTAGTTGGGGCCGAGGCGGAGCCATAGCCGGCCGTGGCGTTGCTGCTCAGGCTTCGTGCTGTGGGGGGCTGAGCACTCGCGGGAGCGCTCTCGCTGGGGGCGCGAGGTGTGGGGACGCGTTCATCGAACTGGGACGCATCGAAGTCAGGGGCCGGGGTGCCCTGGATACTCCGCACATCGACGAACGTTGCACTCCGGGCTGGCTGTGGGCTCTGTTGCCCTGGAGGCGGGGCAGGGGCGAATTCGGCTAGGTCATCCGTTTGCTGGTTCCAGCGGCCGTACGGATGGGACTGCGGCTGGAAGCCAGAGCCGCCGGTCGTAAGATCGCCGCCGGGCTTTCCTGGTGGGCCACTGGGCCCCCCTTTTTCTGGTGGAGTAGTCATCTCCGTTTCCTTCCCGCGCACCGTTGGGGGGAAAGTGCGCATGGGATTACTACGTGGGCTCGCCCAGAACGGTTCAAAAGGGCGCCTCACCTGCGCTGCTGTGGAGGCATCCTTGGCCGGGGGACGACACCGAACCCAGCGGCAGCAGTGGCTCCTGGGCCGTCCGCCGGGATCCGTACTGACCGCGCGCGGCAGCCGCGACCGGGACCGGCGACGGGGCCGGGACCGGTCCCGGGCAGGCATCGTCCGGCCCGCGCTTGATATCGAGATACCGTGATGTGACGGGAGTACGCGGCGAGAGCGTTCGGCGAGAAGGTGCCTCATGGGTGCGGCGGAGGAATGGAATTCAGCCGAATTTGTCGAGGCGTTCAAGGCCCTCGGTAAGGCGGCCCGTTTGCAGATCATGCAGTGACTGAAAGACCCCGACGCATATTTCGCCGAGTTCGAGCCGATCGCGGACCGCCAGTCGATAGAAGTTGTGCGTCACCCGTATCCAGGCGAAGCCGGGGCTCGCGCAGCCCACCGTCTCCAGCTGCATGAGCACCCTGGCACGGGCGGGGCTCGTGCGGCACACCGGTGCGGGTGACGGCCATCGGCCGTACGACCGATGAGTTCCGGCCCGCAACGTCGTCTGTACAAGGGGAACATCCCCCTCCCGCACCTGTGGGAGGTCCGAGACGAGATGACGAGGAGCGTGCACACCGTGGACCAGGAGAACGTGAGCGCCACCCGCACTATCGCCGTGCCCGCCGCGAGGGTCTTCGACGTGCTGGCGGACCCGGCGGCCCATCCGGCGATCGACGGCACCGGCTGGGTCCAGGAAGCCGCCGACCGGGCGCCGCTGACCGAGGTGGGGCAGATCTTCCGGATGGACATGTACCACCCCGAGCACCCCGACGGGAACTACCAGGTGGCCAACAAGGTCCACGTGCTCGACCCGCCGCGCGCCGTCGGCTGGCTGACGGGGGAGGAGAAGGATCACGGCCACCTGGAGTTCGGCGGCTGGACCTGGCGCTACGACCTGGCGCCGATCGGCCCTTCCGAGACGGAGGTCACGCTCACCTACGACTGGTCGGCGGTGCCGCGGTCCGTGCGCGCATACATCCAGTTCCCGCCGTTCGGCCCCGAGCACCTCACCAACTCCCTGGACCACCTGGCCGGGCTGGCCCGTCCACAGTGACCGACGTCATGCCAGGTCGGGTCGCGGTGGCTGTGCCGGGTCGTCGATGTCGACGGTAAGGACGACGCCCGCAGCCGTGGTGAACGTCGCTGCCCTGCCCCTGAGTTGGATGCCGGTGAACGGATTGGAGCCGGTGAAGAAAACCGTCCACACCAGCGCCCGGTCGGGGGCGAGGCGGGCGAAGAACCCCTCCGACCCGTGCGAACCCTCACCTGCCCAGAGGCAGCCGCCTTCGGGCAGCTCCAGCGACTTCTGGCCGTCGACTTCGGAAGTGTCGTCG
Organism: Streptomyces axinellae; assembly: GCF_039532135.1. Classification (NCBI taxonomy): domain Bacteria; kingdom Bacillati; phylum Actinomycetota; class Actinomycetes; order Kitasatosporales; family Streptomycetaceae; genus Streptomyces; species Streptomyces axinellae. Next base: position 49,781 of record NZ_BAAARJ010000028.1, on the reverse strand, counting down.
TCCGGGGCGTCCTTCAGCGACGCTTCGAGATCGAAAGGGGCGCCGATCCGCAGAGGCCCCGCCTTCCCGGCCCCGAAGGGCCTGCCGTACGACACCTCGTACGACACCGTGCGCGAGCCCCCGCCGTTGACGTGGAGGGCGTCGCGGAGGGGGAGGCGGTACCGCGCCCAGAGGCTGTCGAGTGCGGTCACTTCGCTCCGTTCTTGGCGCTGGCATGGGCCGGGGACAGGGATCACCGCAGGCGCATCGTCACTCCGGCTGCATGCAGTACTCGCAGGACATCGTCGAGGGTCTCTGGCACGTGGGCGCGGGCCGTGGCGGAATGGTGCCACGTGAGGGTGAAGGGGGCTACTGGCCCGAAGTCTCCACGCAGGCAGTCCTTGAGAGCGTCCACCGAGGCCCCGTAGTAGCCACCGGGGCCGTTCAACGCTTCGCCCAAGGCGCAGTAGAGACCGGCGCGGTCAGTCACATGGCTGCCATCGAGTTCGAATTCCTCAGGCGAGTCCGCTGCTACGGCGAGCGGATACCGCCATACGGAACAGAGCCTGGCGGCGTCCAGCCATGCCTCTCTCCCCTCCTCGGAGAATTCGGACCACGCTCCGCGCTCGATTCCCTTGGACTGTCTCCACCGGTTCCAGACTTCATCCGTCGCGGGGCGGGGGGTGTCCCACAGGTATCCCGTGATGCGGAGATCGACCAGACCGTCGGACTCCGTCTCCTCCACGATGTCCGCGCCACCGATGGTGTAGGCGGCGACAGGCTGACCGGCCCGGCCGAGTACGCGTAGTTCCAGCGTCTCGTGGGCGGACGGGACCGGAGCTTCCACCAAGCGCCTGCTACGCGGCGCACGGAAGGTCGCGTATTCGTCCTCGCTCCCGAAGAAGCCCGCCACTTCCTGAATCGCGTACAGGTCGCGTTCCAGGTCTTCGGAGTGCAGGGCATACAGGGCGTGCATTGTTGTCAACGCTGCTCCTTGGGAAGATTGGGTACGGCTCCTCCGTCTTTGTACCAGGGTCCGGGGAACAGTCTCGGTTTGGAGTAATCGTGGTTCCAGATGTAGCCGATCAAGCCGTCGGGGCGTTTCAGTACGCGGTGGGGTGTGCCGGGCACATCGTAAATCGCTGAGTCTTTCCACTGCGCCCGCTGCTTGGGCGGCAACTTATCTGCCTTGTAGTAATCCAAGCCATCGGAGGCGTCGCCTGGGCGTTGTGTGCCCCGCCCCGCCAGGACCTCTTCGTACGCTTCGCGGAGCTTCTTGTTGGGAATGGGATTTCGGTCGCTCAGCTTGGGCTTTTCCTCGCACCCGGCAAGTCCCAGTGGGTCGACTTCCGCATGCGGGTTCGCCACGTAGGTCCGCGGGTTTGGCGCCGGGGCGAGCCCCAGGGGGTCCGGGGTGAGGTAGCGGGCGGATTCCGGGTCGTAGTAGCGGAAGTAGTTGTAGTGCAGACCGGTTTCGGCGTCGGCGTACTGGCCGGGGAATCGGAGTGGGCAGTCGACGGATTCGGCAGGGGCGGGCAGGGGGGTTCCCCAAAGGGTGGTGCGCTGCTGCCACAGGACCTCGCCGGTCGGTGTCACCAGTTCGGTAGGGGTGCCAGTGACGTCGGTGACTACGGCGTACAGCCTGGCGGTGCCCAGTTCGCGGTGGATTTGGGTCACCGGGCAGTGGGTGTCCGGGGCGTGCTCCCAAGCGATGGCGGCGCCGTCGGGTGCTGTCTGTTCAGCGAGGCGGGTGCCGTCCCAGGTGAACGTCAGTGCGCGACCGTCCGGGCCCGATTTGGAAATGCGGCGGCCGAGCGGGTCGTAGGTGTAATGCCATTCCTCGCCCTGGGGATTCGTCGCCGAGATGAGGCGGTCTTCCGCGTTCCAGGTGTAGGTCCAGGTACGGGTCTGGCCGTTGAGGAGTTTGCGGGTTTTGCGGGTGAGTCGGCCCGCCGCGTCGTGTTCGTAGGTGGTGCGGCCTGCCCGGCGGATCAGGGTGCCGTTGTGTTCGCGGTCGCCCGGGGCGGGGTGGGCGGGCGCTTCCGCCTGGGACTGGTTACCCGCGGCGTCGTAGGCGTACTTCTCCGTCCAGCCGTGGGCCCGGACGCCCGTCACGCGGCCCATGGAGTCGAGGTCGAACCGGCGTGTACCGGTGGTGAGTTCGCGGATTTCGGAGACGTACCCGTCCGGGCGATAGGCGTAGGTGCGGTGCTGGAGGATTTCCTCCCGTTCTCCCTGGCCGGAGCGGAGGGTCTGATGGGTGAGGCGGTCTGTGGCGTTCCACCGTTGTGTCAGTTCCGTTGCGCCGAACCGGCGCGAGGTCTCGCGGCCTGCCGCGTCGTAGGCGAAATCGAGGGCGCCGCCGTCAGTGGTGAGGCTGGTGGGGCGGCCGGCCGGGTCGTAGGACCAGGTGGAGGTCAGGCCGGTGGGGGTGGTGCGGCTGATGCCGCGGCCTGATGGGTCGTAAACGCGCGACAGCGTGCGGCCGTTGACCGATTCCGACAGGACGCGGCCGAGGGCGTCCCGCTCCAGGGTTACCCCGGCTGCGGCGTTCGCGGCGTGGGTCAGGTCGCCCGTGGCGTCGTAGGTGTAGGTGGTCACCTCGCCGGTGGCCTCGTCATGCTGTTCGACCGCCCGGCCGAGGGGGTCGAGGGTGTAGCTGAGCCGCTCGCCCATGGCGTTGACGCGGGCCAGTAGCCCGCCTGCCGGGTCCAGCTCATAGGTGCGGGTGGCGCCGTTGAAGTCGGTCTCGGAGACCAAGCGGCCTGCCGCGTCGTACGCGTAGCGCCACTCCCGGCCCTGCGGGTTGGTGACCGTGGTCAGGCGCAGCTCTGTGTCGTAGGCGAAGGCGTAGTGGGCGCCGTCGGGGTCGGTGCGGGTGGCGGGCAGGTCGAAGTGGGTGTGGGTGTAGGCCGTGGTGTGGCCGTTCTGGTCGGTGTGGCGGGCGAGGTTGCCTTCGCCGTCCCAGTCCCAGGTCTCCCGCGCGCCGTCCGGAGTCTCTCGCCATGCGGGCTTGCCCTCGATGGTCCAGCCCTGGCGGGTGGTGTGGCCGAGGGGGTCGGTGAGGGTGGTGATGCGGCCGTGTGGGCCGCGGCGGACCCGGGTGGTGTGGCCCAGCGGGTCGGTGATCGTGAGAGGGAGACCCGCCGCGTTCGTCGTCACCTTTGTGGTGTGGCCCAGCGGGTCTGTGAAGGAACCCAGGTGGCCGGACTCGTCGTACGTGTAGCGCGTTATGGCCCCGGTCGGGTCTGTGGTCGAGGTGCGGTTGCCCCGGTCGTCGTAGGCGTGCCGCCACACCGCTCCGTTCGCCTCGCGGATCACCAGGGGCAGGCCCCAGTCGTCGTAGGCGGCGGTGACGGTGCTGCCGTCGGGGCGCTCGACCGAGGTGGTGTTGCCCTGGTCGTCGTAGGTGTAGCGGGTGGTGCGGCCCAGGGGGTCGGTGACGGCCGTACGCAAGCGGTTGGCGGGGTCCCACTCGGTGCGGGTGGTGTGGCCGAGAGGGTCGGTCTCCGTGGTGACCTTGTGGGCCTCGTTGTAGGTGTGTGTCGTCGTGTGCCCGAGGGAGTCGGTGTAGCGGGTGGTGCGGGCCGCCGGGTCGTAGTGGAAGCGGCCGGACATCATGCCGTCGGGGCCGAGGGTGCGCAGGACGCGGCCCCGGTGGTCGTAGACGTAGGCGTAGGAGGTGTTGTTGCGGTCGGTCCAGGAGGTGATGCGGTGCTGGTCGTCGTAGCGGTAACGCAGGGGCAGGCCGGTGGAGTTGATGACCTCGGTGAGGTCGCCCGCCTGGTCGTAGCCGAAGGCGATGAGCGTGGTGCTGCGTTGCCCCGCGTGGCCGTGCAGGAGGCGCAGGGCGGTGATGCGGTGGAGGGCGGGGTCGGTGTCCACTGCGATGCGGTACCCGCCTGAGTGGGTGACCTCGGCGGGGGCGCCGTGCTCGTCGTAGGTGAAGGTGATGCGGTCACCCTCGTCGGCGTGGTCGCGTCCACCCGCTCGGTCGCGTCCACCCGCTCGGTCGCGTCCACCCGCTCGGTCGCGTCCACCCGCTCGGTCGCGTCCACCCGTGCGGTCGCGCCCGCCTGCCCGATCGGTGATCGACCGGAGGGCCAGTTCCCGGCCGCCTGCCGGCAGCGGTGCGAAATGGAGGACGCGGTTGCGCTCCGGCATGGTGATCGTCATCGTGCCGTCGGGCTTGCCGTCCCAGTGCAGGGGCCAGCGGGGGCCGGAGCGGGGGAGGGTGGGCTCCTCGGGCTGCGGGACGGCGTAGGTGAGGAGCATGCCGTCGTCGGCGACGTAGACGATGCCCTGGTCGTCGAGTTCGAGGCGCTGGTCGAGGGTGGCGGCCCAGGTGGGGCCGAACCAGCCGCCGCAGGTGTGGCCGGAGACGAAGTCGCGGGTCAGGATGAGCGGTAGGGCGCCGGGCAGGTCCACGTCGGTGGCGGGCATCAGCATCTCGCCGGTGGTGACATCGACCGGGTCGGTCTTGCACACCTTGTCGGCCTTGCAGTTGTTGGTCCCCTCCGGGTCGCGGTCGGCGCGATGCCGCGCGCTGCCGTCCCGCCGAAGGGCGCGCTCGCGGGAGGCGAGGCGCTGGGCGGCGTTCTTGGCGGTGGCGGCGCCCTTGCGGACGGCGCTGCCGCCGCCGGAGGCGAGGGCGAGGAGGAGTTCGGGGGTGAGCTGGCCGGCCGCGCGGGAGGGGTTGCGCTGCCATTCCTCCCAGTTGGTGACGGCTTTGGCGAACTCTTTGGGGTGATCGACGGCGTAGGCGGCGCCGTCGATCATGCCGGCCAGTTGGAGGGAGGCACCCCCCGGGCCGTCCTCGACCATGAACTCGAACTGCTTGTACATCGACAGCCCGGTGTCGCCCATGCCGCCGAGGAAGTCCTTGCCGCGCTTCTTCCAGCCCTCCCAGCCCTTGGGCTTGTCCGGGGCCTTCTCGGCGGCCTTGTTGAGCTTGCGCACGGAGGAGGTGATGACGCCGTCGAGTTCGCTCTCCAGTTTGTCGAGCCGCGCGTAGCACGCCTCCAGGGCGGCGATGCCGGGGTCGTCCTCCGGGGGCTTCTTGGGCAGCGGGTCCTTCTTGGCGTCCACGGCCTCGCTGTAGGCGGTGAAGTCCTCCCAGTACTTCTTGGACGCGGCGCGGGCCGCGTCCGCGTCCTCGATGATCGGCTTGAGGCGGCGGTGGACGGAGCGCAGCTTGTCGGCGTAGGCGTCCAGGGCGCCTGCGGCGGAGGTGAAGTAGGTGTGGGCCGAGTCCAGTTCGCGGGGGAGCTTCTTGGTGGCGTCCTTGAAGCCCTCGGAGCCGGCGCCGGTCCAGTCCAGCAGCGACAGGTCGTCGAGTTTGGCGTTGCCGTCCTTGAACGCGCCCGCGTAGGCGCGGAGTTTGACGACCAGGTCGTCGATCGTGGAGGGCTTGCCGTAGATGACGTCCTCGGGCTTGGCGTGCGGGGGTATCCGCTCGACCGCGCCGCCTTCCATCGCGTCTTTCTGCGTCATGCGATCGTCCCGCCCCCGCCGCCGTCCACTTCCCAGCCCCCGTCGTAGCGCTTGCGCGGATTGGTGGGCACGTCGCCCGTCACCGTCGTCCCGTCGTCGTCCAGCCAGGGTTCTTGCCAGATCTGCGGCGGCGGGTCGAACTTGGGCCTGGAGCCGTTGTTCCACTCCCGCAGGCCGTGCTCGCCGAAGGGCAGTTTGGCGATGTTGTCGGCGGTCGGGGCGAAGTCCTTGATGCGCAGCAGGTCGGCGAGCATATAGGCGGCGATCACCTGGTTGAGGGTCTCGATCACGGTGTCGGTGTGCTCGGCGACCCGGCCCATGCCGAAGCCCCACTTGGAGAGCACGTCGTCGGTGGGCGTGACGATGTCCATGGTGGCCGCGTCATGGATGTGCTCGGCCATCGGCTTCCAGTCGTCCTTGATCTTCCGCGCCGCGACGACGGACTCCTCCAGCGGCTTCAGGATCCGCCGCAGCGTGGCGATCTCCACCCGGTAGCCGTCGCCCGGTTTCACGCCCTTGGTGTCCGGCGCGTCCCCGCCGTCCCCGTGCTCCGTCACGACGACGCTCCGCCGGTCCCGGGCCCGTCCGCTTCCACGTCGTGCCCGTCCGCTTCTGTGCCGGGTCCGTCCGCTTCCGCGTCGTGCCCGTCCGCTTCTGTGCCGGGTCCGTCCGCTTCCGCGTCGTGCCCGTCCGCTCCCGTCCCGGGTCCGTCCGCTTCCGTGTCCGGCTCCCGCAGCACTTCGGCGTCCAGTACGAACGTGTGCGGCCCCAGCGGGTCCACCAGCGCGCGCACGCCCTCGGGCAGCAGTTCCACCAGGTCGGCCGCCGTGGTCGAGGCCCACTCGCACGGGCCGGCGAACAGGGCCAGGGCCTCCCAGGAGGTGAAGACGGGCACCACGGGGCCGTCCACCGTCTCCGACACGAAGAAGCCCGGCTTCTCGGGCCGTTGGAAATACAGGCGTGCGGAACGCGTCGCCGCCAGCCGCTCCGCCCGGGACATGCGCGCGACCGCCTCGCCGCGGACCAGTTCACGCAACGACATCTCGTGCTCCCCCCATCCATCCGGATCCGCACCGGATGAACACCCAGCGGTCATCATCACACAGGTGATTCACCCTTGCCGCTGTGAAATGTCGCTCGTCCGACGGGGGAACCGGGCCCGGGCCTCTCCCCGAGCCATAGGGCTTCGGCCGAAGCCCTATGGCTCGGGGAGAGTGGGCGGGCGGTCAGACGACCGGTCAGTCGCCCACTCGCTCACTCGCTCAGTCCTGGGAGGGGGCGATCACGGTGTTTCCGTCGTGGACGGTGATCGCCAGGGCCGGGCAGATGTCGGCGGCGTCCAGGACCCGTTCGTCCGGTTCGACGCCCTCGACGCCGTCGGCCGCCTCCGCGCGCACCCGGGCGTGCTCACCGTCCAGGACGAAGACCTCGGGGGCGACTCCGGCGCACATTCCCGAGGCCAGACACAGCTGCGGATCGACGCGTACGCTCCACGGCATCGGATCACTCACCCCTCACCACTCGACGGGCATGACGCGCGGGCCGCGCACCAGCATCTCGGACTTCCAGGTCACATCCCCGGCCAGTCGCAGCCCGGGGAAGCGGGTGAGCAGCGCCGCCAGTGCCTCCTGGAGTTCCAGGCGGGCCAGCGGGGCGCCCAGGCAGTGGTGGACGCCGTGGCCGAAGCCGAGGTGTTTGTTGTCCTCGCGGGAGATGTCGAGGACGCCGGGCCCGCCGAAGCGCAGCGCGTCGCGGTTGGCGGCGCCGACCGCGACCAGGACGGGCGCGCCGGCGCGCACCAGGGTGCCGCCGACCTCGATGTCCTCGGTGGCGTACCGGGGCTGTCCGGCGCCGCTGCCCAGGGGGACGAAGCGCAGCAGCTCCTCCACCGCGCCGGGGACCAGCCCGGGGTCTTCGCGGAGGCGGGCGAGCTGGTCGGGGTGGTCGAGCAGGGTGAGGACGAAGTTGGGGATCTGCGAGGCGGTGGTCTCGTGCCCGGCCACCAGGATGGCCACGCACAGATCGACCAGCTCCAGTTCGGAGAGCCGGTCGCGGCCGTCCCTGGCCTCGATGAGCGCGGTCATCAGGTCGTCCTGCGGATCGGCGCGGTGTGCGGCGATCAACTCGCCCATGTAGGCGCGCAGTTCCTCGCGGCTGGCCTCGAACTCCGCGGCCGTCAGCGAGCTGGTCGAGAGCGCGTCGTCGCTCCACACGCGGAAGCGCGGGCGGTCGGCCGTCGGTACGCCGAGCATGTGGCAGATCACCGCGACGGGCAGGGGCAGCGCGAAGCGGTCCACGAGATCGGCGGGCGGGCCGGCCGCCTCCAGTTCGTCGAGGAGCCCGGCGGTCAGCTCCTTGACCCGGGGGCGGAGCTTCTCGACCTGGCGGACGGTGAACGCCTTGGCCACCAGGGAGCGGAGCCGGGTGTGGTCGGGCGGGTCCATGCTGAGGATGCCGCTGTCGCGCCGCCCCTCGGACTGCCGGGGCTCGTCGTGCGCGGCTCCGGCGGCCCGGCTGAAGCGCTGGTCACCGAGTACGAGCCGGGCGTCGGCGTAGCGGGTGACCAGCCACGCGGGCTCGCCGTACGCCAACTGGACGCGCAGCAGGCCGGGCTGGGCGCGTACGCGCTCGTACTCCTCGGCGAGCTGGAGTCCCTGATGGGTGTTGAAGGGATAGGCGTGGGGTTCGGCTTCCGCTGTCGTCATACGGCCTCCCGGTGGTGGCGGCTGCCTCCCGGTAGCGGGCAGCCGCCCTCTGTTTGTCAGCGGCTGGCAGCAGCCGTCTGTTGGGCAGCAGCCGTCGGCGACCGGCAGCAGCCGTGCGCAGCCGCCCCGCTGGTGCAAGCAGCCGCCCGCTGGTGTAAGCAGCTGCTTACAACGCTACGAGCGGCTTTCGAGGAAGGTCAACGGCGCTTTAAAGCCGTTATCCTGACGGGCCATCCGAGAGGACCCAGCCATGGCACCAGCCCCCTCCGATTCGGCGGGCGAGCGACGCCGGGACGCGGCGGCCACCCGGAAGCGGCTGCTGGAAGCCGCCCGAGACCTGTTCGCGGAACGGGGCTACGAAGCGGCGACGGTCCGCGACATCGCCGCCCGGGCAGGGGTCAACCAGGCGCTGCTGTTCCGGTACTTCGGCTCCAAGCGCAAGCTGCTCGCCGAGGTCGTCGCCCAGGGCGGACTGGAGCGCCTGCGCACGACACCGCCCGAGCAGCTGTTTGAGACGGCCCTGCGCTCGATGCTCAGCCAGAGCGCCCCGGGAGCCGACCGCACCCTGGAGGTGTACCTGCGCTCCATCGGACGGGGCGACGAGGCGGCCGGGGCGCTGCTGGGGCTGGGCCAGGAGTACCAGAGCGCGCTCGCCTCGCTCTCCGGCGCCGAGGACGGTGCCCTGCGGGCGGATCTGGCCATGGCGTGGCTGCTCGGAATCGGCTTGATGCGTACGGTCGTCGCCCGCGAACCGCTGGCGGGGGCGGAGCCGGACGCCGTATGCCGACTGGTCCTCGACGCGGTCGATCGCCTCTGGACGGCCCCGCCCCGGGGACCTGACGGGGCGGGGCTCTGACGGCGTCGGCGACGACGAGCCGCCGACGACGAGCCGCCGATGACGGCTATTGCCGGCGACGATGCCGATGACGGCGATGACGGCGATGACGGCGATGACGGCGGCGAGGTGGACGCCGGTGCCGGAGCCGCTGCCGGGGCCGAGGACGGCGCCGGTGCCGCTGACGCCGCGGGTTCAGCTCAGCAGCGGCAGCGTCCTGGTCATCGCCGCCAGCGCCGCCGGTTCCGTCATGGCGCCGTGCGTGCAGGGAACGTCGTGAACGATGACCTCGCCGGTGATCCGGTGCCGCCACGCCGCGGGCGACGGGGCCTTGGCCGACGCCTCGTTGTGGGCCGCGCGGTAGAAGACGAGGTCACCGTCGAACACGGACTCCTCGAAGGTGGGGAGCAGTCGCGAGTAGTGCGCCAGCATCGACGTCACCGCCGCCAAGTGCGCCTCCTCCAGGGGGCGGTGGCCCAGCGCCTCGGTCACCAGAGCGCGCACCGTGGCCGGATCGCACAGCTGCGCCGTGCGCTCGGCGGGGTCGATGGGGGCCGCGTCCAGCAGCGCGAGCAGGGAGACCTTCTCGCCCTCGGCCTGGAGGCGGGCCCCGATCGCGTGCGCCAGCGCACCGCCCAGTGACCAGCCCAGCAGCCGGTAGGGGCCGTGGGCCTGCACGGAGCGCAGCCGCGCGACGTACTCGCCGATCAGCTCGGCGAAGGCGGTGGCGGGACGCTCGGCCGGCCGCAGACCCTGGGCCTGGAGGGCGTAGACGGGGACGTCGTCCGGAAGGTGCTGCGGCAAAGCGGCGTAGCACAGGCCCAGTCCGCCACCGGGGTGGACGCAGAAGAGCGGGGGAGCGCCCCCGGCCGGGCGCAACGGAAGCAGCATGCCGTAGGCGTCCCCGTCGCCCGCGTGCTGCCCGCGCCCGGCGCTCCCGGTTCCGCTCAGGTCGTCCGGCCTGATTCCGCTTCCGCTTCCGCTTCCGCCTCCGCCTCCGGTTCCGGCTCCACTTTCACTTCCGGCCGGGGTGCCGTCGCCGACCGCGTTCCCGGCTTCGCCTCCGGTGGCCGCTGAGGGGGTCGCCTCGGCGAGCAGGCGCGCCAACCCGGCGACGGTGGGCGCCTGGTAGAGGGCGCTGAGCGCCAGCTCGGCGCCCGTCCTGGCGCGGAGTCGGGCCAGCAGCCGGGTGGCGGGCAGCGAGTGGCCGCCCAGGGCGAAGAAGTCGTCGTCCACGCCGACCTCGTCCACCTCCAGCACCTCCGCGAACAGGGCGCACAGCGTCCGCTCGTGCTCCCCCTCCGGCGCCCGGGCCGGGCGCTGCCGTACGGGCGTGAACCGGGCGGGCAGCGCGGCACGGTCGAGCTTGCCCTGCGGGGTCAGCGGCAGCGACTCGTGCGCGACGAACACGCTGGGCACCATCGCGGACGGCAGCCGCGCCGCGGCCCAGGAGCGCAGCTCCGCCGGGTCGAGCGTGGCGCGGGCGCGGGTACGCGGGCCGCTTCCGGCCCCGGCCCCTGACCCGCCGCGGGAATCGGCCCCGGCCCCCGGCCCCGACCCCGGTCCGTGGCCAGTTGCCGACCCGCCTCCGGTTCCGCCTCCGGTTCCGGCCCCCCTCCGGGCCTCCGCCAGGGGGTCGTCGCCGTCACGCGGCGCGGGCACGATGTGCGCGGCCAGCTGCCGTACCCCACTGTCACCGCAGTCACCGCAGTCACCGCCGCTGCCGCCGACCCCGTCGTATCCGGTGCCCCCGCCGAACCCGCCCGCGCCGCGGGACCCGTCCATGCCGCCGCCTGCCCGCGCGGCGCGCCCGGCGCCGGTCCCGCCCCCGCCGCCGGACGCGGCGAAGTCGCGGGGAGGGCCGACCCGTTGGGCCGTGACGGCGACCTGGGCGATGTGCGGGTGTTCGGCCAGTACGGTCTCCACCTCGCGTGGCTCGATGCGCACCCCGCGCAGCTTGATCTGCCCGTCGCCCCGGCCCACGTACTCCAGCTGTCCGCCGGCCGTCCAGCGCACCAGGTCCCCCGTGCGGTACATCCGCGCGCCGGGCGGCCCGAACGGGTCGGGCAGGAAGGCGCGCGCCGTCAGCTCCGGGCGCCCCAGGTATCCCCGGGCGACCTGCTCGCCGCCCAGATACAGCTCGCCGGTGACACCGGGCGGCAGCGGGCGCAGGCAGCGGTCCAGCACATAGGCGCGTACGTGCTGCCCCGGGCGGCCGATGACGGGGAGTTCGCCCTGCTGGTCCAGTCGGCACCACACGGCATCGACGGTGCACTCGGTGGGCCCGTAGTAGTTGTGGACGGCCGTACGCGGCAGTCGGCGCAGCCGCTCCCACAAGGCGGTGTCCAGCGCCTCGCCGCCGACCATGAGCGTGCCCGGGTGGTGCCCTCCCCCGGCGAACAGCCCGGCGGACATGAGCTGCCGCAGGACGGCCGGTGTGAGGTCGAGGAAGTCGATGCGCTGCTCCTCGACGAGGGCGGTCAGCGCGGCGGGGTCGTGCCGTACCGCGTCCTCGACCAGGTGCACCTCCTGGCCCGCGGCCAGGAACAGCCAGCCCTCCCAGGAGGTGTCGAAGCAGAACGAGGCGGTCAGCGCGGCCCGCAGCCGGTGCCCGGCGGCGCGTACGGCGGGCGCGATCAGGGTGCGCTCGTGGTCGTGGAAGAGGTGGGTGAGCTGCCGGTGCTCGATCACGACACCCTTGGGACGGCCGGTGGTGCCGGAGGTGAAGGCGAGGTAGGCGACGTCACCCGCGGCCACCTCCGCCCCCGCCGGGTTGGTGGTGGGCAGCCCGGCCAGTTCGGTGGCCGTCCGCGCCGCGTCGGTGACCAGCACCGGGACGCATCCGCCGGGCAGCAGCTCGGCGGTGCGCGCGGTCGCCAGCGCGCACAGCGGCCGGGCGTCCTCCAGCATCATCCGGGTGCGCTCGGCCGGGTGGTCGGCGTCCAGCGGCAGGCAGGCGGCCCCGCTCTTGAGGACGGCCAGCAGCGCCACGGCGTAGTCCGCCGTGCGGGGCAGGGAGACCGCGACGGTCGTCCCCGGCCCGGCGCCGCGCGCCCGCAGCAGGTGCGCCAACTGGTTGGCGCGCGCGTTCAGTTCACCGCGCGTCAGGCTCTCCCGCGCGCACACCAGCGCCGTCTCGCCGGGGCCCCGGCGCGCCTGCTCCTCGAAGGCGGTGTGCAGCGCCACCTCGGGCACCGGGGGCTCCTCGCCCCGCCCCCAGTCCAGCACCCGGGCGCGTTCGGCGGGCTCCAGCAGGTCGATGTCGTCCAGGCGCAGGCCGGGGCCCTCGGCGGCCAGGGTGCGCAGCAGCGTCAGGAAGCGGCGCAGGTGTCCGGTGACCTCCGCGGGCGCGTAGGCCGCCGGGTCGGCCTGGAAGTCGATGCGCAAGGATCCGTCCGAGGGCCGGTCGTAGACGTTGACGCTCATGCCGGAGACGGGCCCGTTGGACAGGTTGTGCAGCACGGCCGGGTGGCCGCCGAAGGTGATGCGCGGGTCGTGGTTCATCACGTTGATGCCCCAGTCGTCCATGGGGCCCGCCGGGCGCCGCCCCAGCCGCAGCTCCCGCGCCAGCCGCCAGAACGGGTAACGCTGGTGCCGCACCAGCCCCTTGGCCCGCTCGGCGGTGTGCCGCAGCAGCGCGCCCACCGTGCCGTGGGACGCGGCGGTCACCCGCAGCGGCAGCACGTTGGCGAGCATGCACGGCACCTCGCGGCTGGCCGCGCTGCGCCCGTTGACGGTCACATCCAGGGCCACGTCCTCCCGTTCCTGGTCGCCGAAGCGGTGGACGTAGAGCGCCAGCGCCGCCATCGCCGCGCAGGGCAGGCTCGTACGCGCCGCGCGCGCCAGTGCCCGCAGGCCCAGCGTGGCCTCCGCGTCCAGGTGTCCGCTCTCGCGCACGAAGGAGCGGCCCGGCTTGAGCCACTGCTGGGCGCTGTGGTCGGGGGAGATCCAGTCGGCCAGCTCGGCTGCCCAGTAGGCGCGGTCCCGCTCCAGCCGGGGGGAGTGGTGGTAGTCCGCGTCGTCGGTCAGTGCCTGCTCCAGCGGGCCGAGCGGGCTCGGGGGGACGGGGAGGCCGGCTTCCAGCGCCGTGTAGATCGCGGCGAAGCGCGGGAAGAACAGGGCCATGCCGTAGCCGTCGATGATGATGTGGTGGGCGCTCATGTAGAGCTGGAAGCAGGCGTCGGCCGTCCGCAGCAGGGCGAACGAGAACACCGGCGCCCGGCGCAGGTCCACCGGCCGGGCGTGGTCGGCCCACATCCACGCCTCGGCCGCCGCCTGCGGATCGGGCTCGCCCCGCAGGTCGAGCACGGGCAGCGGCCAGTCCTCCTGCGGTTCGACCACCTGCCGTACGTCTTCCTCGTCGTCGGTGACGAACCGGACGCGGAACGCCGCTGTTTCGGCGACTGTGCGCCGCAACGCCCGCTCCAGTGCGGCCACATCGACCGGGCCCCGGATCTCGACCACCTCTGCGGCCCGGAAGCAGGTGTTGTCCGGGTCGAGTTCCTGTGCGAACCACATTCCCGACTGCGCCGCTGTCAACGGCAGACCCTCTGCGCTGCCGAACCTTCCCATGCCAACCAGCTCCCGATCGCACCTACCGCTCAATGAGCGACGTCGCTCGATGAGCGACGTCTGCGGGCACAACGAGACGGCGGGGGCAGGGGTGTGCGCCGGACGGAAAATCGAGTGCTCGCCCACCCTGGCCGGTTCACGTGATCACGGCCCGGCGCCCGAGCACCCGTGCTGACGGCGCGGCGCGGTGGTGCGCCGGTCCTCAGCCCTCGGTCAGCTGGATCGCCGCGGCGGGGCAGACGGCGGCCGACTCCCGTACGTCGTCGTGGTGTTCGGGTCCGGGGGCGGCGGTGAGCAGTTCGACGATGCCGTCGTCGTCCTGGTCGAAGACGTCGGGGGCGAGCAGGACGCACTGGCCGGAGGCGACGCACTTGGGCCGGTCGACTTCCACCTGCATGGGGATCCTCGTTTCGGGTCGCGGGGCGGGGCGGAGAGGCGCCGGGGACGCCCGGGGGCGCCGGGGCGCGGAGTGTGGGGAGCGGGCGGCGGGTTACCAGGTGACGGGAAGCGCGTAGACGCCGTAGACGAAGCCGTCGTGCTTGAACTCCAGCTCGTCGATGCCGGTGGCCAGGGCGAGGGTGGGAACGCGCTTGTAGAGGGTGCTGTAGACGACCTGGAGTTCGATGCGGGCCAGCGGCTGGCCCAGGCACTGGTGCACGCCGTAGCCGAAGGCGACGTGCCGGCGGGCATCCCGGGTCAGGTCGAGTTCGTCGGGGTTGCCGGGGAAGGCTTCGGGGTCCCGGTTGGCGACCTCTCCGGCCAGGACGATGCCCTCGCCGGTGCGGATGACCTCGCCGCCGATCTCGATGTCCGCCAGCGCCACGCGCCGGCGCCCGGAGTGGGCGATGTTCAGGTACCGCAGCAGCTCCTCCACGGCCCCGGCGACCTGCTGGGGGTCCTCGCTCTCGCGGAGCAGGGCGAGCTGGCCGGGGTTCTCCAGCAGGGCGAGGGTGCCCAGCGCGATCATGTTCGCGGTGGTCTCGTGACCGGCGCCGAGCAGCAGCACGCCCATCTGGGCGGCCTCGCGCCGCGTCATCCCGCCGGTGGCCACCTGCTTGGTGGCGAGCATGGAGAGCAGGTCGTCGGCGGGCCGCTCCTGTTTGGCGGCCAGGAGGCCGTCGAGGTAGTCGGTGAGGGTGGTGAACGCCGCCAGGACCTCCTCGGGTGTCGAGGTGCGGCGCACGACGACCTGCGTGTTGCGCTGGAAGAGGTCGTGGTCCGCGTACGGCACGCCCAGCAGTTCGCAGATGACCAGGCTGGGCACGGGCAGGGCGAACGCCTCGACCAGGTCGGCCGGTTTCGGTGCCGCCAGCATGTCGTCGATCAGGTCGTCGACGATCTTCTGCACCTGGGGCCGCAGCGCCGCCATCTTCTTCACCGTGAACGGGGCGGTCACCATCCGCCGCAGACGGGCGTGTTCGGGGTCGTCCATGGTGAGGAACGTGCGGCGGACCTTGTCGCTCGCCCGCTGCGCCTCCGTACGGTGCGGGAAGCCGGGCCGGGTGGACTCGGCGCTGACCCGCGGATCGCCCAGCAGGGCCCGCAGGTGGTCGTAGCGGGTCACCAGCCACGGGGTGCTGCCGTCCCAGATCCGCACGCGGGTCAGGGGCTTCCCGGACTGCGCCGCGTGCAGCGCCGGGGGCGGGTCGAACGGGCAGCCGGCCGCCCGGGGGCTGGGGTATTCCAGGAGTTCGCCCGTCGCGTGCGCCTGCGTTCCGGTCAAGGTGTGCCTCCAGGGGAGAGGGACGGCGTCCCGTCAGTCCTAACAGCGTTAGGTGCCTCGGGCAACGATATGCGCGGAGGCGGCCCTCACCACACGGTGCTATCCGGCCAGGGCCAGGTCGAGCAGGTCGTCCGCCATGTCCCCCAGTGCCTGCCGGTCGGCGGCGAACGGCATCGCCATGACCATCGCCACCACACCGTGCAAGGAGAACCACAACAGCCGGGCCACCCGCTTGTCCCTACCCGGCTCGCGGCCCTCCTGCGCGCGCCAGGCCGACACCGCCCCGGTCCACACCTCCGACACCAGCCACAGCGGGTGCGTGCCCGCCTCCTCCCGGGGGATCTCTATGCGCTCGATACCGAACATCAGCCGGTACATCCGGGGGTTGTCCACCGCGAACCCGCAGTAGTGCCGGGCCATGGCGCGCAACCCCGCACGCGGCCCCCCGGCACCCTCCCGGGCCGCGCGCAACTCGGCGGCGAGTCTCTCGTAGGCCCGCCGGGTGAGCGTCTCCACCAGGTCCGCCCGGCTCTTGAAGTGCAGATAGACGCTGGGCGCCGCGATACCCACCTCCCGCGCCACCGCGCGCAGCGACAACTCCCCCTCCCGCCCCGACTCCGTCAGCATCCGCGCAGCCGCCCGAAGGATCTCCTCCTTCAAAGCGGCCCCCTCGCCCAACTGGCTCGGCGTGCGGCGCTTGAAGCTCTCACTCATCCCGGCCTCCGCTCCGGTCGCGTGCTCCTCGGCACCGATTGTGGCCGGAAACCGATGACGGCGACCCCCCCCGCGCGCCCCGCCAGGAGCGCGCGCCGGGACGGTGGCCCGGGTGGTTCAGGCGGCGCGGGCCAGAACGGCGGCGCGGCGGGTGGCGTACAGAGTGATGCCGGCGGCCAGGACCATCGCGCCCAGCGCGAGCGCCACCATCGCGGCCCAGCCCCCGGCGGCGAACGCGGCGGCACCCAGCGCGCCGCCCACGGAACTGCCTGTGTAGTAGGACATCTGGTAGAGCGCGGACGCCTGCGCCGAACCGTGCGTCGCGGTCTGGCTCACCGCGCCGGAGGCGACCGCGTGCCCCGCGAAGAAGCCCGCGGTGATCAGCACGAGCCCGGCCACGATCGCGGCCAGGTTGTCGGCGAGGCTGACCAGCAGTCCGGTGGAGGCCGTGCCGATGCCCAGGTAGAGCGTGCCGCGGCGGCCCAGACGCGCGTTGAGGCGGCCCGCGGTGGCCGAGGCGAGGGTGCCCACCAGGTAGATGACGAAGATCGAGCCCACCAGCCCCTGCGAGAGCCCGAACGGCTCGCCGACCAGCCGGTATCCGATGACGGTGTAGACCGAGCCGAACACCGTCATGAACAGCAGCCCGATCGCGTACAGCCGCAGCAGCAGCGGATTGCCCAGGTGCGCGCGTACCGTCGCCGCGATCCGCCGGGGGTGCAGCGGCGCGGGCGTGAAGTGCCGGGCAGGGGGCACCAGCAGCGCGAAGGCCACGGCGCACAGCAGTGAGGAGAGGGCCACCGAGCCGAGCCCGGCGCGCCAGCCCCACGCTTCGGTGACCCAGCCGGTGAGGATCCGCCCGCTCATCCCGCCGACACTGTTGCCCGCCACGAACAGGCCGACCGAGCCCACCAGGTGCTTGGCGCGCACCTCGTCGGACAAGAACGCCATCGCGGACGCCGGCACCCCCGCCACGGCCGCGCCCTGGAGGGTGCGCAGCGCGATCAGCGTCGGCAGGTCGGGCGCGAACGGGGTGAGCATGGCGAGGGCGACGGCGGCGGCCATCGACACCGTCAGCATGCGGCGCCGCCCGAAGCGTTCGGACAGCGCGGCCAGCGGCAGCACGGCGGCGGCCAGGCCGATGGTCGCGCCGGAGACGGTCCAGCTCGCCTGGGCGGGTGCGGCATGCAGCGCGGCGGAGATTTCCGGCAGCATGGCCTGCGTGGAGTAGAGGAGGGCGAAGGTGGACAGTCCGGCGGCGAACAGCGCCAGCCGGATCCGCCGGTGCCCGGGGTCGCCGGGGCTCAGCTTCGTCGCGTCGGCGTCAGTACCGGAGGCGGTGTCGGCGGGGGGCTCAACGGGGCCCGTGTGCGAACCGGCGGGGGAGGCGTCCACCGGTTCGGCGGACGCCTTGGTATCAAGAGCAGGCATGTCCTGAACGTACGGTGACCCGTATTATCCGTCCAATGCATAGAAGTGCCAGAATTGATGCGCACATGCATCACCGCAGCTAGGGGCACCCCGTGTCACCGTCTCGCAACGACAAAGACATCTCCGTCACACCCGCACCCGGCGGCCCCCTCGCCCTGAGCCTCACCCCGCGGCTGGCCCAGTTCGCCTCCGTCGCCCGCCACGAGCACGTCACCCGGGCCGCACACGAACTGGGCATCCCGCAATCCTCCCTCAGCCGCGCACTCGCCCGGCTGGAGGAGGACCTGGGCGTCGCCCTGTTCGCCCGGCACGGCCGCACCCTCTCCCTCACCCCGGCCGGCCGCACCTTCCTCGCCTCGGCCGAACGCGCCCTGGCCGCCGTCGAGCAGGCCGCCGAGGCCGTACGCTCCGACGCCGACCCGGCCACCGGCAAGGTCGCCTTCGGCTTCCTGCACACCCTCGGCTGGGAGACCGTCCCCGAACTGCTGCGCGCCTTCCGCGCCGACCACCCCCGCGTCCGCTTCGCCCTGGTGCAGAACTACGGCGACGCCATGCTGGAGCGGCTGCGCGCCGGCGAACTGGACCTGTGCCTGACCTCCCCGATCCCCGACGCGCCCGACCTGGTGACCCGTCGCCTGGACGAACAGCGGCTGCGGCTGGTCGTCCCGGACGACCACCGCCTCGCCGGACGCAAGCGGGTCCGGCTGGCCGAGGCCGCCGAGGAGTCCTTCGTCACCTTCGAGCCCGGCTACGGCATGCGCAAAATCCTCGAAACGCTGTGCGCCGAGGCCGGTTTCACACCCCGGATCGCCTTCGAGGGCGAGGAGGCGGAGACCATCCGCGGCCTGGTCGCCGCCGGGCTGGGCGTCGCACTGCTGCCGCCGCCGGTCTTCCCCCGGCCCGGGGTGCGCGAGCTGACGGTCACCGCGCCGCGCGCCGTACGCGAGATCGGACTCGCCTGGCAGGCGGGCCGCCCCGACAGCCCGCCGGTCGCGGCGTTCAAGAAGTTCCTGCTCGGCCGCAGAGGCCAACTCCTGCGCGCCGAGCCCGCACACCCCACACCCCCGCCCCCCACGCTGGAGGACACATGAGCCCGCACCCGCACGGACACGACCAGGGCCACGGACACGGCCAGGGTCACGGCCACGCGCAGAAGGACCCCTCGCACTCCCACTCCCACGGCGCGGACGGCTCGTCGGCCGAACCGGACTGGGAGGCACTCGCCGCGCACCTGGAGCGGGAGGCCGAACTGAGCATGCCGTTCCTGGAGGAGGCCGCCGCCTGGCTGCACGACCTGACCGGGCGCCACGACGTGACCCGCGTCCTCGACCTGGGCAGCGGCCCCGGCGTCACCACCACCGCGCTCGCCCACGCCTTCCCGGGCGCCGAAACCGTCGCCGTGGACGGCGCGGCCGGACTCCTGGACCGGGCCCGCGCCCGCGCCCGGCGCGAGGGCCTCGCCGACCGCGTGACCGTACGCGAGGCCGAACTGCCCGCGGACCTCCCGGAGCTGGGTACCGCCGAACTGATCTGGACCAGCAACGTCGTCCACCACCTGGGCGACCAGCGCGCCGCCCTGGAGACCATGGCCGGGGCGCTGCGCCCCGGTGGCGTACTGGCCGTACGCGAGGGCGGCCTCCCCACCCGCTTCCTGCCCCGCGACATCGGCCTCGGCCGCCCGGGCCTCCAGGCCCGCATGGACGCCGTCCAAGAGGACTGGTTCGCCACGATGCGCGCCGAACTCCCGGGGCACGTCCGCACCGTGGAGGACTGGCCGGCCCTCCTCGCCGCCGCCGGCCTCGCCCCCACCGGCAGCCGCACCTTCCTCACCGACCTGCCCGCCCCCCTGGACCCGGCCGCCCGCGCCCACGTACGCGACCGGCTCGAACGCGCCCGCGACACCTTCGCCGACGCCCTCTCCGCCGAAGACCTGGAAACCCTCGACACCCTCCTGGACGACAACTGCGCCGACGGCATCGCCCGCCGCGCCGACGTCTTCTTCCTGACGGCCACCACCGTGCACACGGCGGTGCGCGCGTAGGCGCGCGGTGCGGTGCGCGGAGCGGGGCCATGGTGTGCGGGGCAGGCGGCGCGCAGGCGCGTCGCGCGCGACCGGCACGGAGGGGGCGGGGACGGCGCCCGGGCCCGGCACCCGCGCGGGTGGCGTTGACCTTGACGCGACGGCAAGGTTTCTACTGGAGGCATGCGGATCGGAGAGCTTGCCGCGCTGGTCGGGGTCTCGCCCCGGACCGTGCGCCACTACCACCACCAGGGCCTGCTGCCCGAACCCTCGCGCCGGCCCAACGGCTACCGCGAGTACGGGCTGCGCGACGCCGTACGGCTGGCCCGGGTGCGCCGGCTGACCGCGCTCGGCCTCGGCCTGGACGAGGTGCGCGACGTGCTCGCCGACGAGACCGGCACCGAACTGCGCGAGATCCTCGGCGAACTGGACACCGAGCTGAGCCGTCAGGAGGCGGAGATCCGCACCCGCCGCCGGCGCCTGGCCGAGCTGCTGCGCCAGGCGGAGGAGGGCACCCTGCCCTCCGAAGCGCCGCTCTCCCCGGAACTGACCGGACTGTTCGCGCGCGCCGCCGCCGGCGCGGCACGCGGGCCGGAGCCCGCCATCGTCACCAAGGACCGCGAGATCCTCGCACTGCTGGAGACCTCCGTTCCGGCCGGGGCCCGCGAGCGCGTGCTGGCCATGGCCGAGTCGGTGACCGCCGACGAGGCCGCGGCCGAACGGGCACAGGCCGCCTACGCGCTCCTGGACGAGCTGGCCGACGCGGCGGCCGACGACCCGCGCGTGGAGTCCGCGGCCCGGGCGGTCGCCGCCTGCGTACCGGACGAAACGGTCCGGCACCTGCCCCCGGCCGGGCCCGGCACCTCCGAGGGCCCCTTGCCCGAGGTCTTCGCCGAGGCGCTCTACGCCGACCTGCCCGCAGCCCAGGCCGAAGCCGTACGGCGCGCGGTCGCCCTCCTCACCGACCGCGCCCGCGCCCTGGCCTCCCCGGCGCCACCGGGCACGCCGGAGACATCCGGGACGCCCGGGACAGCAGCCTCGGAGGGACGGCGATGAGGGCGCCCTTCCCCCGTACCGCCCGTGTGCTCCGGCACCTGGCCCGGCACGAGATACGGTCCCTGGCCGCCCTCGGCCTGTGGCTCGCCCGCCGCCGCGACGGGGTGCGCCCCGGTGACCTGACGGCGCCCTACGCCGCCGCCCAGGCGTCCACCCTGCTGCTGTTCGGCATCGCCGCCGGGATCGAGACCGTCGCCCTGGCGGTACTGCTGGCGCCCTGGCCGATGGCGCACCTGATCACGCTGGTGCTGGATGTCTACGGCCTCGTCTTCGTCCTCGGCCTCCACGCCGCCTCCGTTGTCCGCCCGCACCTGGTGGGCGCCGACGGCTCGCTGCGGGTGCGCTACGCGACACTGGCCGACCTGCGCGTCCCCGCCGCACTGGTGGCCTCCGCGCACGCCGTACGCCGCTACCCGGACACCGGAATGGTGGACGTACGCGACGGGACGCTGACCCTCCCGGTGGGCGGCCAGACCTCGGTCACCCTCCGCCTGACCGAACCGGTCACCTTCGTCCACCCCTTGGGCGCAGAGTCCCGAATCCGCACCATCCACCTCCACACCGAAACCCCCGAGTCCCTGGTGAAAGCCTTGACCCCCACCCGCGGCTGAAACGACGGGGGCGCCCCCGAAGGGGTGCGGGGAACTGCGCGCTCAGCCCGAACGCACCCGCACCCTGCGAAGCACAGCCAGAGGCACCCCGTGCCCAGTCCCAGGAAACGCCGCCCCGCAAGGGGCCCCGCACAGGAGCAGAAGAGAGGTCAACAGACAGGGCCGAGGCACAAGGCTCAGCGCCCGAGCGTTGCGCCGAAGCCGGTGGCCAGGGGCATGCGCAAGCCCAGTGGCGGGGGAGCGGCCAGCGCGTCGGCCACCGGCCGGCTGAAGTCGTGGCCGCACAGCGTGCCGCGTACGAAGTCCTGGGCCAGGGCGCCGACTTCGGCGGCGTGCTGGCGCAGTCCGTGCCCGTCGCTGTGCACCTCGAAGCGGCAGACGTCCGCGTTCACCTTCTTCGCCCGCTCCGCGAAGCGGAACGAAAGCTCCGGGTCGGCACGGGTGTCGTCCGTGCCGTGGACGAGCAGCACGTGACGGCCCAGCAGCTGCCGTACGGGCTCCTCCGTTTCCGTGTCCAGCAGCGGGGCCAGCGCCAGTACGGCGGCGACCGCCGGGTGTCCGCCGGTGCGCAGTGCGGCCTGTCCGCCGATGCCGGTGCCCACCAGCGCCACGGGTACGTCGCCGTAGCGGCGCACCACTTCGTCCGCCGCCCACTCCGCGTCGTCCGCGGGCTGCGCCGCCGCGCCGTTCCAGCCGTGGTGGCCGTAGTGGACGACGTGGGTGACCAGCGGCGTCACAGCGGCGCACGCCTCGGCGGCCTTCCGTGCGCTCCCGCCACCGCCGCCCCCGGCACCACCGGCACTGCGGCCACCCGCGCGGCCACTGCCACCGCGGACCCCGCCCGCACCGCCCGCTTCCCGCGCCACGTGGGCAACGCGCGCCAACCGCCGCGCCAGCGGCACCGCCGCGGCGGCGGACAGCGCGGAGCCGCCGCGTACTCCGCCGGCGGACCCGCCGCCGGGCAGTACCAGGACGACCGCGTGCGGCGCCGTGTCCACGGCCCCCCTCGGCCGCCCCAGTCGTGCTTCCCTCTCGGGCAACGCTCGCTGAGCCATGGCAGAACGATGGCACGGTCTGCGCCCGGGGGAGCACGGCGTGCGATCACCATTCCGTATCGAAGCCCCGCCGCCGCGCCGCCGGGCGTCCGTCCCGCGTGGTCCCCAAGAGGCGCCCCGGCAACGGGAGTTGACGGCACAGGGGGATACGCATGCGATCTACGCGCGTAGGAGCTACAGTGCCGTGATGGTAAGCGATTCCCTGAGCCCCGCCAGCCCCGCCCCCGGCCGGAACCAGAGCGCCGTCCCCGACGCCGAGCGGATCCGCCGCTCGCCCAAGGTGCTGCTCCACGACCACCTCGACGGCGGCCTCCGCCCGGCCACCATCGTCGAACTGGCCCGGGAGACCGGCTACGAGGACCTGCCCGAGACCGAGGCCGGGCGGCTGGAGACATGGTTCCGCGAGTCGGCCGACTCCGGTTCGCTGGAGCGCTATCTGGAGACCTTCACCCACACCGTCGGGGTGATGCAGACCCGCGAGGCCCTCTTCCGCGTCGCCGCCGAGTGCGCCGAGGACCTGGCCGCCGACGGCGTCGTCTACGCCGAGGTCCGCTACGCCCCCGAACAGCACCTGCGCGGCGGTCTCACCCTGGAGGAGGTCGTCGAGGCCGTCGATGAGGGCTTCCGCGAGGGCGAGCGCCGCGCCGCCGCCGACGGCCACCGCATCCGCGTCGGCGCGCTGCTGACCGCCATGCGGCACGCGGCCCGCGCGCTGGAGATCGCCGAACTGGCCAACCGCTACCGGGACCTGGGCGTGGTCGGCTTCGACATCGCCGGCGCCGAAGCGGGCCACCCGCCCACCCGCCACCTCGATGCCTTCGAGTATCTCAAGCGGGAGAACAACCACTTCACCATCCACGCGGGTGAGGCGTTCGGCCTGCCCTCCATCTGGCAGGCCCTCCAGTGGTGCGGTGCCGACCGGCTCGGCCACGGCGTGCGGATCATCGACGACATCCAGGTCGCCGACGACGGCTCCGTCAAGCTCGGCCGCCTGGCCTCCTATGTGCGGGACAAGCGCATCCCGCTGGAGCTGTGCCCCTCCTCCAACCTCCAGACGGGCGCGGCCCCCTCCTACGCCGAGCACCCGATCGGGCTGCTGCGCAGGCTGCACTTCCGGGCGACGGTCAACACCGACAACCGGCTGATGAGCGGCACGAGCATGAGCAACGAGTTCGAGCAGCTGGTGCGCACGTTCCACTACACCCTCGATGACATGCAGTGGTTCACCGTCAACGCGATGAAGTCCGCGTTCATCCCTTTCGATGAACGTCTCGCCATGATCAACGAGGTCATCAAGCCGGGATACGCCGCCTTGAAGTCGGAGTGGCTCTTCCGGAACTCCGCGGTCTGACCCCCGGTGACCAGCGGCTCGGCCACTCGCGCCGTCCGCTGCGCGAGGGGCTGAGGGCGGCCGGGACACCGCGGCCACGCGCCGACTCCCGGCCGCACCGACGTGTTTGCCGCGTGTGTGCCGCGTTTGCCGTGTGTGCCGTGTTTGCAACCGACCCGGCTTCCTGGCTACTTTCGCCGGGCCGCTCAAGCCCCCGTCACGAGGACGTAGTCGCCATGAACCAGCTAGCCAAGAAGAGCCTGGGCGCCGCCGCGCTCGGCGCCGCCGCCGTTGCCGCCAGCGCCGGTGCCGCGTCGGCGGTTCCCGTCGACACGCTGGTGAGCCCGGTCGCGGAGACCGCCACCGGCACCGTCGCCAAGCTCCCCGTGGGCGAGGCCACCAAGGGGCTGCCCGGCGGCACCTCCACGACGCTGATCTCCGCCCACAAGGCCGTCTCCAACGCCCTGACCGGGTCGCCGACCTCGCTGAACGAGTCGCTGACCGCCGACGCCGAGGACAAGAACACCTCCCCCGGCGGCAGCATGATCGGCGGCCTCCCCGTCGGCAAGGCCCTCCCGCTCGGCGGCTGAGCCCCCGCTCCCTCCCTCCCCGTCCCCGGGCACTCGGGCACCTGGCCTCCAGGACCGCCCCGTCCTCCAGGACCGCCGGGCCGCGCCAGGCCCGATCAGGCGGACGACAGCGGGCGCCCCCCTGAAAAGGGGGCGCCCGCTCTCGTGTGTCCTGGGCGGTCGCGCGGTCACCACGCCGACTTGCGGTCCTCCTCCGGCAGCAGGATCCACAGCGCCAGATAGAGCAGGAACTGCGGTCCCGGCAGCAGGCACGAGGCCAGGAAGATCACGCGCATCGTGGTGGGTGTGGTGCCGAAGCGGCGGGCCAGACCGGCACACACACCGCCGATCATGCGGCCCTCTCGGGGGCGGACAAGTGCGGTCATGGTGGCCACTCCTTCGCGGCGTCGATGGCACCGGCCGTTCGCGTCCGGTAGAGGGTGTCCGGCCAGCGCGTCCGGCGGTTGCCTCTGCGTCCCTCTGCCTTCGACACTAGATCGGCCCGTGCCGTCCCGCCTCGCGCTACGGTGCCATCCCGACCCTGGTCGCTCTCGGGGTAGGACCCTGAGAGCCCTCCTCCCGCAGGCGGACCCGCCCCGCGCGGGCCCGCGCCGCCCCGGTGACCACCGGCCCGCCGGAGCCCGCCGGCCGCGCGGCCCGGGAGGACCCCGGCCCCGACATGCCCCCGCTGCCCGCGGGGCCCCCGAGGCCCGCGACGCCCGAGGCTTCCCGGGCGGCGGGGGACCGGTATCCGCCGAGCCCCCCGGCGTTTCCGGCGCTCCCGACGCTCCCGGCATCTCCGCCCCGCCCGCGCAGCAAGCGGCGCAGCAGCGGGAGGAGCAGCCCGGCGGAGAGTGTCACGCCCGTGGTGTTCAACAGGACCGAGTCCACATTGACGACCTGGCCCGGCACCCCCGTCTGCACCAGCGTGATCAGGGCCGACACCATCGCCCCGGCGAAGATCGTGCGCGCCACGGTGCCGGGCAGCGGGCGGTGCAGCCGTCCGGTCGCCAGCGGCAGCAGCACCCCGAAGGGCGCCAGCAGCAGCAGTCCGCCGCCGATCCCCTCGAGGGCGGTGCGCGGCCCGCCTGCCAGGTCGGCGCGGATCGTCGTCAGCGGATGCAGGTTGGACGGGGCCACCCAGGGCACGGACAGGGGGCGCAGCGTCAGCCAGCCGACGAGGCACAGGTGCGCCGCCAGCAGGATCAGTCCCGCCACGCGGATTCGGGGGGCGGCCGTCGGGCCGCCGTAGCCAAGGCGCTGCACGTCATGGAAGACGCCCCGGTCTTACGCGCCGGTTCCGGGGCGGTGTCCTCGGCGAGTAAGGGCTGTGTCACACACGTGTTCCAGCGGTCTCGGCGGCCTCCGGGCTGTTGCGCAGCGCGGTGCCGCACTCGAACCGCTGGAGCGGCACAGGCCGGCTATCGCGCGCACCGCCGCGGCCGTCGCCCTTGTCGCCGTCGCCGCCCGGTTTCCCGTCGTCGGCAGGACCGCCGAGAACGATCCCGTTGTCGGCGTCGGCCGCGGCGGTGTCCGCGAACGTGCACACGATCTGCGCCAGCGCGAAGGACGGCAGTTCATCCAGGGGTTCGCTCAGCCGCAGCGCCTCGTCCGGGTCGCCGCGTCCGGCCCCGCTGATCGTCAGGTCCTCCGGGAGGGCCGTCTCGAAGCCTGCCGCGTCCTCCATGGCGTGCGGCTGGCGCTTCAGCTCTTCCAGCAGTTTGCGGGCGACCGGCAGCCGCTCGGCCGAGGAGCGCCCGTGCGGCATGCGCACCTCCCGCTCCACGGGTGCGACCCGCGAGCCGCACACGAGGTAGACGCGGACGACGGAGACGCCGTCGCCGTCCTCCGGGCTCTCGCGCCCGTCCGGCAGCACACAGCCGACCCGCGAGGGCGCGGCGCCCGCGTCCACGGGTACGGAGGTGGCGCGGATGCCGCAGCCGCTCAGGAGGGTGACGCCGACCAGGCCCAGGGTCGCGCACGCGAGGGCCAGGGGGGTGCGGCGCGGGCGCACCGCACCCGCTGTCGCGCGACTCATCGGCCGCCTCCGCTGCCTCGGCCCATGCCCTCGCCGCCGTTCCCGTGCTGGTGCTGGTGCTGGTGCTGGTGCTGGTCGTGCTCGTCGTCGGTCCGTCCGGACTTGCCGTGCTCGCGCTTGCCGCGGCGGAATCGGCCGAGTCCGCGCCCGCCACGGCCGCCCTGCTCGTCGCGGCCCTCGCCGCCCTGCTCGTCGCGGCCCTCGCCGCCCTGCTCGCTGTCGGGGCCCGGTGCCGCCTCTTCGGCGTCGGTGCCGCCCGGGAGGCCGGGGGTGTCCGGACGCTCGCCGGGCTCGTCGCCGCTGCCGCGTTCGTCGGCGAGCCCGCGCGCGTCCCGGGGGAGGCGGAGGGTGAAGACCGCGCCGCCCTCGGCGCCCGGGGCGTTGTGCGCGGTGATCTCGCCGCCGTGGATGTGGGCGTTCTCCAGCGCGATGGACAGGCCCAGGCCGCTGCCCTCGGAGCGGGGCCGGGAGGCGCTGGCCTTGTAGAAGCGGTCGAAGACGTGCGGCAGGACGTCCTCGGGGATGCCGGGCCCCTGGTCGGCGACCTCGATCACCAGGTCGTCCCCGCCGTCCCCGTCCGCCCGCTTCTCGGTGCGGACCGAGACGCGCACGGGCGAGCCGCCGTGCTTGAGCGCGTTGCCGATCAGGTTGGCGAGGATGACGTCGAGGCGGCGCGGGTCCAGGCGGGCCATGGTGCCCCGGTCCGCGTCCAGTTCCACCGCGTCCAGCCAGGCCCGCGCGTCGATGCAGGCGGTGACCTGGTCGGCGACATCCACGTCGTCGAGGACGAGCCGGGCGGTGCCCGCGTCGAAGCGGGTCACCTCCATCAAGTTCTCCACCAGGTCGTTGAGCCGCCGCGTCTCGCTGACGACCAGTTGCACGGCGGGCGCGATCATCGGGTCGAGGTTGTCCTGCTCCTCCTCCAGCACTTCCGTCACTGCGGAGATCGCCGTCATCGGGGTGCGCAGCTCGTGCGACATGTCGGCGACGAAGCGCCTGCTGGACGCCTCCCGGGCGCTCAGCTCGGCCACCCGGTGCTCCAGCGATGCGGCGGCGTCGTTGAACGTGCGTGACAGCTCGGCCAGTTCGTCGGTGCCCGAGACCCGCAGCCGGGTGTCCAGCTTCCCCTCGCCCAGCCTGCGGGCCGCTTCGCCGAGCCGCCGTACGGGGCGCAGCACGGTGGTGGCGGCGGCCTGGGCCAGCAGCATCGCGCCGATCAGCGCCAGCGCGGTGGCGATGCCCAGCGACCAGGCCAGCGAGTTGAGGTCGTCCCGCTCGGGCGCCAGCGACTTGAGCATGTACCCGGTCGGCGTCGGGCCCTCGCCGATGACCTTGGCGCCGCCGACGAGATAGGGGTCGCCGCTGATCGTGACGCGCTGCCAGTACAGGTGGTACGGGTAGGAGTTCGCCTTGTCGAGCGAGCGCTTGCGCGCCACGGCGCTGCGCAGCTCGCCGGGGACGTCGCCGAGGGTGAAGTCGTCCTCGTTGGAGGCGGCGGCGCACGGCCCGTTGTCGGGGGTCTTGCCGATGAGCAGCACCTGGTAGTTCTGCGAGCTGCGGGCCATCTTGCCCGCCGCCTCGCGCAGTTGCTGGCACTCCACCTTGCGCGGGAGGTTGCCCGCGTTGTCCTCCATGGCCTTGCGGAAGTCGTTGAGCGCGGCGTTCTGGGCGCGGGTGAGCACGGCGTCGCGGTTGAGCCAGTAGGCGATGCCGGAGGCCGAGACGGCGGCGGTGAGCGCGACCAGGGCGAAGACGACGACCAGTCGCAGCCGCAGCGTGGGCAGCATTCCGGCGAGGCGTGTGCGTACGCGCTCCCCGAGAGAGGGGGACTGTGTCACGCGCGGATCCCGTCCGCCACGCCGTCACCGGGTGCGGACGCGCTCCCGGCCGCCGTCACGCTCCCGACGGCCTCCCGGGGAACGCCGGCCCCGATCCCGCCGGCCCCGGTCACGGCAGCCCTGGTCACTGCGGGGCGTCCAGCCGGTAGCCGACCCCGCGCACGGTGCGGATGAGGGTGGGGGAGGAGGGGATGTCCTCGACCTTGGCGCGCAGCCGCTGCACACACGCGTCCACCAGCCGCGAGTCGCCGAGGTAGTCGTGCTCCCACACCAGGCGCAGCAACTGCTGCCGCGACAGCGCCTGTCCGGGCCGCCTGCTCAGCTCCAGCAGCAGGCGCAGCTCGGTGGGGGTCAGTTGCAGATCCTCGCCGTTCTTGGTGACCGTCATCGCGGAGCGGTCGATCACCAGCGAGCCGAACGTCGCCGCGTCGTTGGACTCGCGCTCGCCGCGCCGCATCACCGCGCGGATCCGGGCGTCGAGCACCCGGCCCTGCACCGGTTTGACGACGTAGTCGTCGGCGCCGGACTCCAGGCCCACCACCACGTCGATGTCGTCACTGCGCGCCGTGAGCAAGATGATCGGCAGCTGGTCGGTGCGGCGGATGCGCCGGCACACCTCGAAGCCGTCGATCCCCGGCAGCATGACGTCCAGCACGATCAGGTCGGGGCGTTGTTCGCGCAGCAGCTTGAGGCCGTCCTCGCCGGTCGCGGCGGTCACCACGCGGTGGCCCTGACGGGTCAGACCCATCTCCAGGGCGGTACGGACAGCGTCATCGTCCTCGATCAGCAACAGGAAAGGCACGCGCGCCATTCTGGCCCATGGAAGCCCCCTACTTCGACCGGCGGTCCCCGACGGGGAGCGACACCCCCTCTGTGCTGGGCTTCCTGCGCCGACGCGCCCCTTGTGACACCGCTGTGACAGACGGGGGACCTCGCCATGAAATCGGACCGGCAAGGTTTACGACATCAAGCAAGCGACCGGGTTGGCTCCAAGGGGGCGCGGGATGAACACACTGCACAGCACCACAACCAGCGCAGTTATTCACACGCGCCTGCACGTTCCTGCGGTTCCCGCTTCCCAGACCCGATCCGCGGAAAAGTCCGCCGCCGAAGGCGCGGCCTCCGCGACCTCCCTGCTCGACCGGAGCCGGGAGCAGTTGGGGAGCGGTCGGGGATGTGCCTGGGGCTCCGGGCGGATGCGTCCGCGTCCCGTACTCGGGGGTGCGGTCGAGGGTCTCCGGGGGGAGGCCCTCGGGGGGAAGACGGGGGAGAGCGGGAGCCGGGGGGGCTCCCGGGGGGAACAGCGGGGGAACGGCGAGTACAGGGAGGGCACGGGGGAACGGCACGAGGGCACCGCGGAGGAGGACGCCGAAGCGGCGTTCACCGCCTATGTGCGAGAGCGCCGCGCCTCCTTGTACGCCACCGCCTACCACCTGACCGGTGACCGGTTCGAGGCCGAAGACCTGCTGCAGAGCGCGCTCTTCTCCACGTACCGGGCCTGGGGCAGGATCAGCGACAAGGCCGCCGTCGGGGGCTATCTGCGCCGCACCATGACGAACCTTCACATCAGCGCGTGGCGTCGGCGCAAGCTCAACGAGTACCCGACGGAGGAGCTGCCGGAGACGGCGGGCGAGCAGGACGCGATGCGCGGCACCGAACTGCGCGCCGTGCTGTGGCAGGCCCTCGCCCGGCTGCCCGAACTCCAGCGCACGATGCTGGTGCTGCGCTACTACGAGGGCCGGACGGACCCGGAGATCGCAGACATATTGGACATCAGTGTCGGCACGGTGAAGAGCAGCATCTGGCGCTCGCTGCGCCGCCTGCGCGACGACGAAGTCCTGAGCTTCGGCCGCGACCAGGACGAGTCCTTCGGCGAACTGGTCGCCTGAGCGGCCGACGAGAACGCCCCGGCGCGAGCCGGGGACGCCCCGGCGGAAACCGGGGTGCTCCGGCGGAAGCCGGAAACGGGGGAAAGCCTCCGGGGATCCATGGGGACATCAGGGATCTCCCGGGGAACGGGGGAACAGGGGAGAGAAGGAAAACGGGGACGAGAGCGGTGCCGGCCGGCCGGGGGGTCCGGCCGGGACCGCTCTCGATTTTTTTGCGCCCGGAACCTGTGCGCGGACGCGGACGCGAACGCGGGCGGCGGCGCCCCGGATGTCAGGCGGGCAGCCGCTGGTCGGCGCCATGCCGCAGGCGGGTCACGCGAGTCAGGGCCTCGTCCCGGGTGCAGGGGGTGGCGCCCAGCGTGTGGTGGCGGGTGACGATGGCGGACTCGGCGCGCATGAGCCGCCAGCCCCGGCGCAGCAGGGTCGGCAGCGGCTTGCGGGCCTCGCGGATGTCGCGCAGGAGGCGGCGGCGGAACGTCGTCACAGGGCTGCCGCGCAGGCAGATCGCATCGGCCAGCAGCCCCAGTTCCGCGCAGCGCGCGGTGATGTCGGCGGCGAAGATGCCCTCAGCGACGAAGAAGGCGGCGCCGTCCAGGCACAGCTGCTCCTGCCCCACGCGGGCGCTGGTGGAGATGTCGTAGCGGGGCACCGTCGTACGGCCCTCGCGGCACAGGGCGGCTATCGCGCGCACCGCCGCCTCGCCGTCCCACGAGCGCGGCGAATCCCAGTCCACGGCGCTGCCGACCAAGGGGAGCGTGGGGTCGTGCCCCTCCTTGTAGAAGTCGTCGAGGCGCAGCACGGGCAGGCCGGTACGGGCCGCGAGGCGGGTCTTGCCGGAGCCGGAGGGGCCGGTGAGAAGGATCACGCGGGCGCCGTACGGTGCTTCCTGGGACACGCCGGGTGAGGGGTCGCTGGAGTCGGTCACGAGAGCCCATTGTCGGCCATGGCCCCGGGGTGTTCGAAGACATGTGCGCAAGGCCGTGGAAGCAGCCCTGGCGGGAACTGCGGGCCAGGGGCGGGGGGCGGGAAAAACTCGTCGCCCCACGCGCGGCTCCGCCCCTCCCGAACGCGCCCGTGGACAGCGAGAATGGCGCACGACAGCACTCGTGGCAGACAGGGAGGCCCCCACGCATGGCGCAGGAAGTACGCGGTGTCATCGCACCAGGCAAGAACGAACCCGTGCGGGTGGAGACCATCGTCATCCCCGACCCGGGCCCCGGTGAGGCCGTGGTCCAGGTGCAGGCGTGCGGGGTGTGCCACACCGACCTGCACTACAAGCAGGGCGGGATCAGCGACGACTACCCCTTCCTCCTCGGACACGAGGCGGCCGGTGTCGTCGAGGCCGTCGGCGCGGGCGTCACCGACGTCGAGCCCGGGGACTTCGTGATCCTCAACTGGCGTGCGGTGTGCGGCCAGTGCCGCGCCTGCAAGCGGGGCCGGCCCTGGTACTGCTTCGACACGCACAACGCCGCACAGAAGATGACGCTGGCCGCCTCGGGGCAGGAGCTGGAGCCGGCCCTCGGCATCGGCGCCTTCGCCGAGAAGACGCTGGTGGCCGCCGGACAGTGCACCAAGGTCGATCCCTCCGTCTCACCCGCCGTCGCCGGGCTGCTGGGCTGCGGCGTCATGGCCGGGATCGGTGCCGCGATCAACACCGGACAGGTCGGGCGCGGGGACACCGTCGCCGTCATCGGCTGCGGCGGCGTCGGGGACGCGGCCATCGCGGGCGCGCGGCTCGCGGGCGCCGCGAAGATCATCGCGGTGGACATCGACGACCGGAAGCTCGTCACCGCCGAGAAGATGGGTGCCACCCACAGCGTCAACTCCGGCAACACCGACCCCGTCGAGGCCATCCGCGAGCTGACCGGCGGCTTCGGCGCGGACGTCGTCATCGAGGCGGTGGGCAGGCCCGAGACCTACCAGCAGGCGTTCTACGCCCGGGACCTGGCCGGCACCGTCGTCCTGGTCGGCGTACCCACCCCCGAGATGCGGCTCGAACTGCCACTGCTCGACGTCTTCGGGCGCGGCGGCTCGCTCAAGTCCTCCTGGTACGGCGACTGTCTGCCCTCCCGGGACTTCCCGATGCTCATCGACCTGCACCAGCAGGGCAGGCTGGACCTCGGCGCGTTCGTCACCGAGACCATCACACTGGACGAGATCGAGAAAGCCTTCGAGCGTATGCACGGCGGCGACGTGCTCCGTTCGGTGGTGGTCTTCTGATGGCCGCCGCACTGGGAACGACGGGCGCGGGCGCCGCACCCGCAGCACGCATCGACCACCTCGTCACCTCCGGCACCTTCAGCCTCGACGGCGGCACCTGGGACGTGGACAACAACGTGTGGCTCGTCGGCGACGACACCGAGGTGATCGTCATCGACGCCGCGCACGACGCGGACGCCATCGCGGCGGCGGTCGGCGAGCGGGCCCTTCGCGCGATCGTGTGCACGCACGCGCACAACGACCACATCGACGCGGCACCCGCGCTCGCCGAGATGACCGGTGCGCCGATCCTGCTGCACCCCGAAGACCTGCCCCTGTGGAAGATGACCCACCCGGACCGGGCCCCGGACGGCGAACTGGCCGACGGGGATACCGTGTCCGTCGCCGGTGCGGAGTTGCGCGTTCTCCACACTCCGGGTCATGCACCTGGCGCCGTCTGCCTCTACGCGCCCGCGCTGGGGACGGTCTTCACCGGCGACACCCTCTTCCAGGGCGGTCCCGGCGCCACCGGCCGGTCCTTCTCCGACCACCCGACGATCGTGGCCTCCATCAAGCAGCGGCTGCTGACCCTGCCGCCGGAGACGGTGGTGCGGACGGGGCACGGGGACTCGACGACGGTGGGGGCCGAAGTGCCGAACGTGTGAGGCCAGGGCCCGCCCACGGCGTGTTCGGGGCCCGTAGCGCTTGAGACGGCCGGAGGCTTCCCGCGGTGTGGGTGCGGGGGGTCTTCGGTGTGCCGCCTGGCCCGTGGCTCGGGGCACCGCTCAAGTGAGGCGGTGCTCCCAGCGGAGCGATGGGCTGTCCTCGACCCAGTATGTGCGGGAGCTGTCGGTGATGTGCGGCCGTACGGCGGAGATGTCGGGGCTTCCCGCGTTCCGCCACGCGATGAGAGCCTGCTCGATGGTGTCCCAGAGGGCCACGGGCCCGCCCTGGCGGACGGTCCAGCCGTCGCCTTGGGCGGTGAACTGGGCGAAGGACTCACGCTCCGAGTCGAAGACGTACCGGAGCTGTGTGCCTTCCGGTGTCGTGGCCTGGACGAACTGTGCGCCGGGTGCGGTGAGTCGGGCGAGGAAGGCGGGCATCCACTCGTTCAGCTCGGCAGGCGGCACTCGCGTCTGCCGCTCGCTGTCGGCGTAGGCCGTGCGGGCCGACAGGTCGCCGGACACCGGAAGGGCGGCCTGGGAGCGGGCCCGCATGAACGAGGACCGGCCGATGATCCGGCCCTCGGCGGTGCCGTCTTCGCCCACCGTGACCTTCGCCAGGCCCGTGCCGTACTGCCAGGAGCCCCCGGCGGTGGCCAGAACGAGGCCGCCCGGCCTCGTCCGCCTGATCCAGGCGTAGGGAATACGACGGACAGCGCAGGTGGCGATCACCCGGTCGTACGGGGCACGGCGGGGATGGCCGAGGAGCCCGTCCCCGGTCACGGTCCACGTCTCGAACCCCGCCGCTTCCAGCGCGGAGTCCGCTCGGGCTGCCACCTCGGGATCCACCACGATCGTCGTCACGTCGTCCTCGCCGGGACGGTGACACATCAGGGCCGAGGAGTAGCCGGTACCTGTGCCGGTTTCGAGCACTTGGTGCCCGCCCGCCACCTCCAAGCTCTCGATCATGCTCATCACCGTGAGCGAGGTGGGGGAGGACGAGGTGGGGGAGCCCGTCACGAGAGCGTCGGCCTGGTCGGCGGTCAGGTGGCCGTCGAGCTGGGTGGTCAGGGACTGGTCGCGGTAGGCGATCCGCGCCCGCTCGGCCGGATCGGTGCCGGCTGCGGTGACCGGCCGCCATCGGCCGCCGTCCGCAGGCAGGAACACTCCGGGGTTCAAGAACAGCTCGCGCGGTGCGGCTTCCACCGCCGCGCGCCACTGAGCAGTGGTGAGGGCCCGGACTTCTCCAGTCGATCGGCGAGGGCCCGCCGCTCGGGCGCGGTGCCGGTCATACAGGGTCCCTGAGCCCGCACGACGTAATCGGTAGGCACCGTCAGGTGTGCGTCTCATTCCGCCCCACGGTGACGGTCATCGTGGGGCGGAATTCACACCGTCCCCGACTCCCAGGCCCAGGCCGCGATCTCGACGCGGTTGCGTGCGCCCAGTTTGCGCTGGGCGTTGGAGAGGTGGGTCTTGACGGTGGAGAGGGTGACGTACAGCTCGGCGGCCACCTCTTCGTTGGTGCGGCCACGGGCCACCAGGCGTACGACGTCGAGTTCGCGGGAGGTCAGCGGTTCGGCGGGGGAGCGTTCGGGGGGGCGCGTCGTGGGGGCCGACATGTGGCGCAGAAGGCGGACGGTGATGGACGGGGAGATCATGGAGCCGCCCGCCGCCGCCGCGCGTACCGCCTCGGTCAGGAGCGCGGGGGAGCCGTCCTTGAGGAGGAAGCCGCAGGCGCCGTCGCGCAGGGCGCGGTAGACGTACTCGTCGAGGTCGAACGTCGTGGCGATCAGCACGTTCAGGGGGTCTTCCGCCTCGGGGCCGGCCAGTTGGCGGGTGGCCTCCAGGCCGTCGATGCCGGGCATGCGGATGTCGAGCAGGCACACATCGGGGCGCAGCGCGCGGGCCTGTTCGACGGCGGTGAGGCCATCGGCGGCCTCGGCGACGATCTCGATGTCCGGCTGGGAGCCGAGGATCATACGGAAGGCCGCACGGACCATGTCCTGGTCGTCGGCGAGGAGCACGCGGATCGTCATGTCGGTCATCGTCGCAGCCTGTTGGGGAGGTCCTTCGGACGGCCCGTGGTCTCCCCGGATTCGGTGGTCTCCCCGGATCCCGGGGTCCGTCCGTCCCCGGTGGCGTATGTGTCCGGGTGCCCGTCGGCGTCCGCCGGGCCCGGCGCGTGCGCGTCCGTCGCCTCCGGCGCTTCCGCATCCGCCGGACCTGGCGCGTCCGGGTTCCCGCTCCCGTCCGCGTGCTCGGTGGGCGGCTCCTGGCGGGTGGTGCGTCCGGCGCGGGCCGTGCGTTTCAGGACAGAGGCGGGGAGGGGGAGTTCGGCTTCGACCTGCCAGCCGCGCCGGGCCGGGTCGCGCTCGCGGGGGCCGGTGGTGAGGGTGCCGCCGAGGGCCTGGACGCGCTCGGTGAGGCCGATCAGGCCGAAGCCGCCGCCGGTCCCTCCGCCGTCCCCGGCCTCGCCCGCGCCGGGCACGCCGCCCGGGCCCGGCACGCCACCCGCGCCGCGCCCTGGTTTCGCGGGGAGGCCGTCGTCGGTGACGGTCACACACAGGCGGCTGCGGTCCCGTGCGCTCAGCCGGACGTCCACGGTGACGGACTC
This sequence comes from Streptomyces axinellae, assembly GCF_039532135.1. NCBI lineage: Bacteria > Bacillati > Actinomycetota > Actinomycetes > Kitasatosporales > Streptomycetaceae > Streptomyces > Streptomyces axinellae. The sequence goes on along the minus strand of NZ_BAAARJ010000028.1, from coordinate 14,448 downwards.
GACGCCGCTGCCGTGCTTGCGGATGTTGGTGAGGGCCTCGCGCACCACCCGGTGCACGGTCGTGGTGACCTCGGGGGTGAGCGGCAGCGTGGTCAGGGCCGGATCCAGGGAGAGGGTCGCGGGGGTGCCGGTGCGGTTGGCGGCGTCGGTGAGTTCGCGCAGGGCGCCCAGGTCGGTGTCGGGGCGGGCCGCGCCGTCGGCCGGGGTGTCGCTGCGCAGTACGGAGACCATGCCGCGCATCGACTCCATCGCCTGGCCGCCCGCCTCCTCGATGCCGGCGAGCAGTATGTCCAGGTCGTCGGGGCCGGGGGCCTGGCCCTGCGCGGTGGCGTAGCGGACGGCCTTGGTCTGGGCGATCATCGCCGTGACGTGGTGGGCGACGAAGTCGTGCAGCTCGCGGGCGTGTTCGAGGCGCTGCGCCTGGAGGTCGGCCGCCCGCTGGCGGGTCCGGTAGGTGTCCAGCAGCCGCAGGTAGAGGCCGAGGACGACCGCCAGGAGGTAGGCCACGAAGAGCGCGGGCTCGACGTAGGAGACGACGTTGCTGTTCTCGGTCTCCGGCAGCCGCAGCGGCTCCAGCGCGGTCGCCAGGCCGCTCACCGCCACCAGCCCGACCGCCACGAACAGCCGCCGCTCGACGCGCACGACGCGGGTCGTGATCAGCAGCAGCGCCGCCAGCTCGGCAATGCCGAAAGTGACCTCCGGGCGGTGGGTGAGCTGCATGGTGACGACGGTGAGCGCCAGCGACCAGGCCGGCGCGAGCGCGGCGGTCCGCGCGAACCACCGGAGGGGCACCACCAGTGCCGTCACGCACAGCCCGCCGCTGATGACCGTCGCCACCGCCGTGGGCGGGTACCCGGTGGCCAGCCCCTCGGCGACGAGCAGCGCCAGGAGGGGGGCCGCCGCGAGCGGTATCAGCGCCCGCTGCCAGACCGGGCGCCGCGAGAATCCCTGAATCATGGGCCCCACGCTACGGGCGGCCCGGTGGCCCGGCCTCCGCCTTTCGGCCCAGCCGGGCGCCCGGACCCGGCGCCGGCCTGGCTCTTACGGCTGATCCGGCAGGCGCGTGCGGCGATCGAACATGAGGGCGTCCGGCTCACGTCCCTCCGTTCGAAGGCCCTCCGATGTTCCGAACCGCCTTGCGCTCGCTGCGCGCACACGCCCTACGTTTCGTCCTCTCGGGTTTCGCCGTCGTCCTCGGTGTCGCCTTCGTCTGCGGCGCGCTGCTGTACGGGGAGTCCGCGCGGGCCGACTCGGCGCAGGCCGGAGCCGACTCCCAGCCGGACGTCTCGGCGGTGGTGAGCGCGGGGTGGACCTCCGAGACCGAGGAGGCACCGAAGCTCGATGCCGGGCTGCGCCGGAAACTGGAGCGGCTGCCCGGTGTCGCGCGGGTGCGGGGCGTCGTCGAGGGGCTCACGTTCGTGGTGGGGCGGGACGGCGAACTCGTGGGCTCACTCGCCGACAGCGCGGGCGTCAACTACCAGCCGGGCGACGACGGCAGCGACCCGCGCTACGCCCTGACCTCCGGGCGCGGCCCCCGCGACGGGGGCGAGGTCGCCCTCGACCGGCGCACCGCCGAGCGGGCCGGCTACCGGGCCGGCGACCGGATCCGCGTGGTCGTACGCGGCGAGACCCGGCGAGTCCGCGTCGTGGGGACGTTCCACGCGCGGGACAGCAGGCTCTCCTCGGGTGGCAGCCTCACCGCGTTCGACCCGGCCACCGCGCTGCGCGACCTCGGACAGGGCCACGGCTACACCCAGTTCGCGCTCACCGCCGCGTCCGGCGTCTCCGACGAGGAGGTGGCGGAGCGCGCCGCCAAGGTGCTGCCCGACGGGCTGGAGGCCCTCACGCGGGACCAGGCGCTGGACAGCGGCGGCGGCGACGAGGACAAGCTGACCAACATCCTCGTGTGCTTCGCGGCCGTCGTGCTGCTGGTGGCCGCCTTCCTGGTCGCCAACACCTTCACCATGCTCGCCGCCGCCTGCGCCCGCGAGCACGCGCTGTTGCGGGTGGTCGGCGCGACGCGCCGGTACGTGCAGCGGATGGTGCTCATCCAGGCGCTGCTGGTGGGCACGGTGGCCTCGCTCGTCGGCTACGGGCTGGGGATCGGGCTCGGGGCCGCGCTGGAGGCGCTGTTCCCCGTCTCCCCGGAGGGCTCGGCGCAGGCCGGCGGCGTCGCCGCGCACGTCTTCTCGCCCACCGCCCTCAGCGCGGCGCTCGCCGTCGGTGTCGGGCTCACCGCGCTCGCCGCCTGGCTGCCGGCCCGCCGCGCCGCACGCGTCTCGCCCATGGCGGCGATGCGCACGGGCGAGCCGCCCGCGCCCGCGACGCTGCGCCGCCGCACCCTCGCCGGGTTCGCCGTCACCCTGACCGGGGCGCTGTGCGCGGCGGGCAGCGTGGACAGCGGGGACATGGAACTCGCCACCGGCGCGGGCGCCGTACTGCTGCTGGGGCTGGTGCTCCTCGCGCCGTGGTGTGCCGTCGTCCTGGCCGGGCTGCTGCGCGCTCCCCTGCGGCGGCTGGCCGGGGTGCGGGGCACGCTCGCGGTGGAGAACGCCCGGCGCAATCCCCGGCGTACGGCGGCCACGGCCTCCGCGCTGATGACCGGGCTCATGCTGATCAGCGCCGCCACGGTCGGCGTCAGCTCGCTCAGCCACATGGAGGAGCGGGACGCGGCGCGCCAGGCGACCTCCGATCTGCGGGTCAGCGCCGTCGATTTCGCCGAGATGGGCAAGGACACCGCACACCGCGTCGAGCGGCTGCCGGATGTGGCCTCCGTACGCGTCGAGCCCGGCCCGCGCGTCTCGAAGACGGAGGCCGGCCCGCCGCTCGCGGTCCTCGTGGACGCCGAACCCGGCCGGACGGCGGCGCTGCACCAGCGCATCACCCAGGAACTGGACAACCCCGCGCTCGTGGTGCAGGACCGCGCGGAGCTGGCGGAGGCGGCGGCCCGCCCCTATGAGCCGTTCTTGAACATGGCCTACGCGCTGCTGTCCGCGAGCGTGGTCGTGGGCGCGCTCGGCGTCGTCAACACGATGGCCATGTCGGTGCGTGAACGGGTACGCGAGTTCGGTCTGTTGCGCGCGATCGGCCTCGACCGGCGGGCCACCGCCAGTGTCGTCCGGCTCGAAGCCGTCCTCGTCTCCCTCCTGGGCGCCGTGCTGGGCGTGACCTCCGGCGCGGCCCTGGGCGCCGTCGCCGTCCTCGGCCAGGAGGGCGCGGAGTTGAGCTTCCCCTGGGTGCGGCTCGGCCTGTTCCTGTGCGTGGCCGCGGCCCTCGGCGTCCTCGCGGCGGTCTTCCCCGCCCGCCAGGCGTCCCGCGTCCCGGTGCTGAGCGCGGTGGGTGCGGACGCCGCGTGAGTCCGCACCTGGGGGCGCGCTCGGGGGGCGTGGGAGGGGCCGGGGGCGCGTGCCCGTTATTGCCGGTAGCCCTCCAGGAAGCGGCCGATGCGGGAGATGGCGGCGTCCAGGTCGTCCGCGTAGGGGAGGGTGAGGATGCGGAAGTGGTCGGGCTTGTGCCAGTTGAAGCCCGTGCCCTGGACGACCTGGATCTTCTCCCGCAGGAGCAGGTCGAGGACGAACTGCTCGTCGTCGTGGATCTGGTGGACGGCGGGGTCGAGCCGGGGGAAGGCGTAGAGGGCGCCCTTGGGCTTGACGCAGGAGACGCCGGGGATCTCGTTCAGCTTCTCCCACGCCTTGTCGCGCTGCTCGTGCAGCCGCCCGCCGGGCAGGACGAGTTCCTCGATCGACTGGCGCCCGCCCAGCGCGGCCTGAATGGCGTGCTGGGCGGGCGCGTTGGGGCACAGCCGCATGGAGGCGAGCATGCCCAGGCCCTCCAGGTAGTTCCCGGCGTGCTGCTGGGGGCCGGAGACCAGCAGCCAGCCGGAGCGGAATCCGGCGACGCGGTATGCCTTGGACAGGCCGCTGAAGGTGAGTACCAGCAGGTCGGGCGCGAGGGCGCCGACGTGGTGGTGCTCGGCGCCGTCGTAGAGGATCTTGTCGTAGATCTCGTCGGAGAAGACCATCAGGCCGTGGCGGCGGGCGAGGTCGAGGATGCCGTCGAGCAGCTCGCGCGGATACACCGCACCCGTGGGGTTGTTGGGGCTGATGATGACGACGGCCTTGGTGCGGGAGGTGATCTTCGCGGCCATGTCGTCCAGGTCGGGCAGCCAGTCGGCCTGCTCGTCGCACACATAGTGCACGGCCTTTCCGCCGGCCATCGTCGTCACGGCCGTCCACAGGGGGAAGTCGGGTGCGGGGATGAGGATTTCGTCCCCGTCCTCGACGAGGGCCTGGACGGCCATGGCGACCAGCTCGGAGACGCCGTTGCCCAGGAACACATCGTCCACCCCGGCCTCGGGGAAGCCGCGCTGCTGGTAGTGCTGGGCGACGGCGCGGCGGGCGGAGAGGATGCCGCGCGACTCGGTGTAGCCGTGCGCCTGGGGGAGCATGCGGATCACGTCCTGGAGGATCTCCTCCGGTGCGTCGAAGCCGAAGAGCGCGGGATTGCCGGTGTTCAGCCGCAGCACGCTGTGCCCGGCCTCCTCCAGCGCGTCCGCCTGCTCGATCACCGGCCCCCGGATCTCGTAGCAGACCTCGCTGAGCTTGCTCGACTGCCGGAACTCCATGCTGTCCCACTCTCCTGACGGCCCCAGTGTGCGTACTTGGTTCTACCAAGTGACCACTTGGAAAGTCCAACTCTTTGTCTACACTGGCGCCATGCCGAGCCAAGCGAGCCGATCCCGCCGCAGCTACGACCAGTTCTGTGCCATCGCCCGCGCCCTCGACTCCATAGGAGACCGCTGGGCCCTGCTCATCGTCCGCGAACTGCTCGCCGGACCGCGCCGCTACACCGACCTGCACGCCGATCTGCCCGGCGTCAGCACCGACGTGCTCGCCTCCCGGCTCAGACAACTGGAGAGCGAGGGCCTGGCCGACCGCCGCCGCCAGCCCCGGCCCGCCGCCGGATACGTCTACGAACTGACGCCCCGGGGCCGCGCGCTGCTGCCCGTCCTGAACGCGCTCGCCGCGTGGGGCGGCCCCGCGCTGGGCAAGCCGCGCACCACCGACGCCGTGCGCGCGCACTGGTGGGCGGTGCCCCTGCGCGAGGAACTGCGCCGCGCGGCCGGGCCCGAGGCGGCGGGGGGCACAGTGGTGGACGTCGTACTCCCCGAAGGCGCCTTCCATCTGCGGCTCGGGGACGGGGAAGAGGGGGGCGGTCCGGGCGGCTGCCCGGCGGGCGGCGGGAAGGACCCCGAGCACAGGGGCGGCGTCTACGGGGAGGGCCGGGCGCCCGAGCGGGCCGACGCCGAGGTGGTGCTCGACTCGGCCGCCTGCACCCGCCTCGCGGAAGGGACGGGAACGCTCGGCGACGAGATCCGCGCCGGGGCCGTGCGCGTCACGGGCGAGAGCCCGCTCGCCGCCCGGCTGCTGCGGAGCTGAGGGGAGGGCGCGGGCTGCCTCGGTACGACCGGGTACATCGACCCTGCTCATGCCCGTGGCTACCCCGGGCCGAGCAATAGCGGGAGGCCCGCCCCTGACGGAAGGGATGACTACTGATGAGCGCACAGCCCGTACACGCCCACGAGCCGGCCCCGGTGCCGCGCAACGCCGAGGGTATTGGTGCCGCGCTGTCAGGCGAGCGGCGCATGGGGTTCTACCGCGAGCTGCAGGCGGCTTCGCCCGAGGACGCCGAGGCGGTCCTGCGCCGCTGGTGGTGCGAGGCCACTCTGGACGCCGACCAGGACAGGGGAGACCGGCTCGCCAGGCCGCGCTGAACGGCACACTGCCCACCCACAGCATCACCGAGGCCATCGAGGTCCGCCGCGCGTCGGGTCGCCCGTCGAGTGACCCGCAGGGCGAGGAGAGCGAGGGCTGGCCCTGCGTCCTTTCCGGCGAAGTCGATGAACTGCTGAGGGACCTGTCCTTGCCCGCCGAGGTGTTCGGAGCGCTCGTCGCGGCCACCGTAGAGATCAACGAGACCAAGGCATGGTCCAGGGCAGCACCGCCTCCGCCCGGTGGCCGCAGCAGCTGCGCATGCCGCTAGGGTCCCGCCTCTCATTACGGGCCGGCCGCCCGTCGAGTTCAACTTGGCCGCGCCGGCGTCACCGGAACATCAACGGGCGGCCGTCGGCACCACGGCGGCACCGGCCCCGCGCCTCGTCTGCCTCGTCTGCCTCGTCTGCGCGAAGCGGCCTCCACGGGCGGGCGGGACCGGCAGGTCACCGAAGCGTGGGCCTCACAGGATGTAGAGCAGGTGCTGTACCAGCCGGTAGGAGCTGGTGGCGTGCAGCAAGGTGGAGTCGAGCGGGTCGAAGGCGGCCATGCTCAGGCGGGTGAACGTCGCCGCGAACTCCTCCACATGCGCGGGGTCCGAGATGAACGCGGAGGTCACCGGCTGTTCCACGTAGACGGTGCACAGCGAGTCCGCCCGGCCCGCCAGGATGGTGAAGGGCGCGCCGGGCGTCGCGGGCGGCATCTCCGAGCGGAACGGCAGCAGTTGGATGGTGAACTGCGGCAACTGGGAGATCTCCACCAGGTACTCCAGCTGCGCCCGGCGGATCTTGCGGCTGACGAAGTGCATATGGAACGCCGCCTCGTGGATCACCGCGTGATAGCGGGGCGGCGGATCCGCGAACAGCACTTCCTGACGACGCAGCCGGAACTCCGCGAACCGCGCCCCCTCCTCGGACGGGACGGCGGGTTCGGTGTGGGTGAACAGGGCGGCGACGTAGTCACGGGTCTGGAGCAGCCCCGGCACGAGCATCCACTGGAAGGAACGGTGCGCGGTGGCGCTCCACTCCAGCTCCGCCAGATCCCACAGCCGCCCCTTGGACAGCTCGCGGTACTCGCTCCACCAGCCACGGCCCGAAGCGGCCGACATGTCCACCAGCGTCTCGATCAAGGTGGTGTCGGTGCACCCGTACAAATCCAGCAGGGCCCGCAGGCGCGTCGCGGAGCACGCGGTACGGCCCGCTTCGATATGGCTCAGATGGGGCTTGTGCATTCCCGCGTGGCGGCAGGCCGCCTCCCTGCTGACGCCGCTCTCCTCGCGGATCCGGCGGAGTTCCTGGCCTAGCCGCTTCTGTCGCTGGCTCGGGTTCGCTCGCAGTCCCATGGAGCAACTTCCGCCACGGCGGGCGGGGGCGCGCCAGGAAATCCCGTACGAACCACTCGATGGTGTGGCCGCGCGCCCCACCGCCCGCTGGGGCCCCGCCCCCCTGCCGACCGCTGCCGGTCCGCCGGGGCGCGCGCCACCCCTCGCGACGAGGCCCCGCTCGGGCGCCGGTCTCGCTGCGATGCTCCGCTCAGGCCCCGCTCAGGCGCCGATCGGGTGCCAGACCGTCTTGGTCTCCAGGAAGGCCAGCAGCCGCCGCGTACCGGGGTCCGCCGTCCAGTCGGCGGGGGCGGACGCAGCCGCGGGCCCGGGCCCGGGCCGCAGTACCCGTTTGAGATTGTCGGCCGCCGCGACTTCGAGCTCCCGCGCCAGCTCCGCGTCCCCCGCCGCCCCGGCCAGGTCGAGCGCGTTCACGTCCTGGTGCGCGGCGAGCGGGCGGGCCAGCTCGGCGGTGTCGCCGGACAGGATGTTCACCACGCCGCCCGGCAGGTCGGAGGTGGCCAGCACCTCGGCCAGCGACAGCGCGGGCAGCGGCGCCTGGGACGAGGCGACGAGCACCGCCGTGTTGCCGGTGACGATCGCCGGGGCGAGTACGGAGACCAGCCCCAGCAGCGACGCGGCGGCACCGCGCGGGGCGAGCAGCGCGACCACGCCCGTCGGCTCGGGCGTGGACAGGTTGAAGAACGGGCCCGCCACCGGGTTGGCGCCGCCCGCGACCTGCGCCACCTTGTCCGACCAGCCCGCGTACCACACCCACCGGTCGATGGCCGCGTCCGTCTGCGCGAGGGCCTTGTTCCGCGAGATCCCCTCCGCCGAGGCGACCTCGGCGGCGAACTGCTCGCGCCGCCCCTCCAGCATCTCCGCGATCCGGTAGAGGATCTGCCCCCGGTTGTAGGCGGTCGCGCCCGACCAGCCCCCGAACGCCTTACGGGCCGCGACCACCGCGTCCCGCGCGTCCTTGCGCGAGGCGAGCGGCGCGTTGGCCAGCCACCGGTCCTGTGCGTCGGTCACCTCATACACCCTGCCGCTCTCGGACCGGGGGAACTTGCCCCCGACGTACAGCTTGTAGGTCTTCAGCACACCCAGGCGCCCGGCCCTCCCGGACTGCCCCGGCCGCTCCGTCCCCTCCGACTGCCCCGGCTTCGCTGACTTCTCAGACCCCGTTGACTTTTCAGGCCGCGCTGACTTCTCAGACCGCTCGGACTTCTCGGACCGCTCAGACATCGAGGTACGCCTCCAGACCGTGCCGGCCGCCCTCGCGCCCGAAGCCGGACTCCTTGTAGCCGCCGAAGGGTGAGGCGGGGTCGAACTTGTTGAACGTGTTGGCCCACACGACCCCGGCCCGCAGCTGGTTCGCCATCTTCAGGATGCGCGACCCCTTCTCCGTCCAGATCCCGGCCGAGAGCCCGTAGGGCGTGTTGTTGGCCTTCGCGACCGCCTCGTCCGGCGTACGGAAGGTGAGCACCGACAGCACCGGGCCGAAGATCTCCTCGCGGGCGATACGGTGCGCCTGCGTGACGCCCGTGAAGAGCGTGGGCGCGAACCAGTAGCCCTCGCCGGGCAGTTCGCACGCGGGCGACCAGCGCGCCGCGCCCTCGCGCTCGCCCGCGTCGGCCAGTTCGGTGATGCGGGCCAGCTGCTCGGCGGAGTTGATCGCGCCGACGTCGGTGTTCTTGTCGAGCGGATCGCCCACCCGCAGCGTGGCCAGCCGCCGCTTGAGCGCGTCCAGCACCTCCTCGTGCACCGACTCCTGGACGAGCAGCCGCGAGCCGGCGCAGCACACCTGGCCCTGGTTGAAGAAGATCCCGTTGACGATGCCCTCGACGGCCTGGTCGAGCGGGGCGTCCTCGAAGACGATGTTGGCGCCCTTGCCGCCGAGTTCGAGGGTGAGCCGCTTGTCCGTACCGGCCACCGTACGGGCGATCTCCTTGCCCACCGCCGTCGAGCCCGTGAATGCCACCTTGTCCACGCCGGGGTGCCCCACCAGCGCCGCGCCCGTCGAGCCGTCCCCCGTGACGATGTTGACGACGCCCCTGGGCAGCCCCGCCTGCCGGCAGATGTCGGCGAAGAACAGAGCCGAGAGCGGCGTCGTCTCGGCGGGCTTGAGCACCACCGTGTTGCCCGTGGCCAGCGCCGGGGCGATCTTCCAGGCCAGCATCATCAGCGGGAAGTTCCACGGGATGACCTGCGCGGCCACCCCCAGCGGACGCGGGGCCTCTTCGCTCGCGCCGGTCACCGGGCTCCGCCCGAGGGCGGCGTGGGCGAGCTTGTCCGCCCACCCCGCGTAGTAGAAGAAGTGCGCCGCCACCAGCGGCAGATCCGCATCCCGGGTCTCCCGGATCGGCTTGCCGTTGTCCAGCGTCTCCAGCACCGCCAGCTCCCGTGAGCGCTCCTGGACGATGCGGGCGATCCGGAACAGGTACTTCGCCCGCTCGGCGCCCGGCAGCGCCGACCACGGCCCGAACGCCGCACGGGCCGCGCGCACCGCCGCGTCCACATCGTCCGCGTCCGCCTGCGCGACCTCGCTCAGCACCTCCTCGGTGGCGGGCGCCAGGGTCTTGAAGACCTTGCCGGCCGCGGCCTCGCGGAACTCCCCGTCGATGAACAGCCCGTAGGACGGCGCGATGTCCACGACGGCACGCGACTCGGGCGCTGGCGCGTACTCGAACAGCTTCGTCATGCTCAGTCCACCGTCACGTAGTCGGGGCCGGAATAGCGGCCGGTCGTGAGCTTCTGCCGCTGCATCAGCAGGTCGTTGAGGAGACTGGAGGCGCCGAAGCGGAACCAGTCGGGGCTGAGCCAGTCGTCGCCCAGCGTCTCGTTCACCATCACCAGGTACTTCACCGCGTCCTTGGCGGTACGGATCCCGCCGGCCGGTTTGACCCCCACCTGCCGTCCGGTCGCGGCCCGGAAGTCGCGGACCGCCTCCATCATCAACAGCGTGTTCGGGGGAGTGGCGTTGACGGCGACCTTGCCGGTGGAGGTCTTGATGAAGTCGGCCCCCGCGAGCATCGCCAGCCACGAGGCGCGGCGGATGTTGTCGTAGGTGGACAGCTCACCGTTCTCGAAGATCACCTTGAGATGCGCGGCCTCCCCGCCGGGCCGCCCGCAGGCTTCCCTGACGGCCTGGATCTCCTCGAACACCTGGAGATACCGCCCCGAGAGGAAGGCCCCCCGGTCGATCACCATGTCGATCTCGTCGGCCCCGGCGGCGACGGCCTCCCGGGTGTCGGCCAGCTTGACGGAGAGCGCGGCGCGCCCGGAGGGGAACGCGGTGGCGACGGACGCCACGTTGACCTCGGCGGCCCCCGCCTCGGCCAGCGCCCGCTTGGCGGTGGCCGCCATGTCGGAGTACACGCAGACGGCCGCGACCCGCGGCACCGACCGGTCACCCGGATCCGGCCGCGCCCCCTTCGCACACAGCGCCCGCACCTTGCCCGGGGTGTCGGCCCCCTCCAAAGTGGTCAGATCGATCATCGAGATCGCGAGGTCGATCGCGTACGCCTTCGCTGTCGTCTTGATGGAACGGGTCCCCAACCCGGCGGCCCGAGCCTCCAGGCCGACCGCGTCGACTCCGGGGAGCCCGTGGAGATAGCGGCGGAGAGCGGCATCGGAGGTCGCCACGTCGGAAAGACCACGACCGGCCGCATCGGTAGGCATGCTCACCAGGGCACCATATCTACGCGCGTAGCCGATGTCACCCCCAGGAGTACCGCGCAGCCCACCGCGCACCATCCTCTTGGCGGCGCCGTCGTGGCCGTCCCGCCTCGGGAGAGCCCGCCCCTGTCCTGTCCTGTCCTGTCCTGTCCTGCCCGGCCCAGCGGCGGCCGTCCTCGCACAACAAGCCCCCGGCCCCCGGCAGTTCCGGGGCCTCCCACGCGCGCGAGGGGCCGTCGGCAGGAGACCCCCGACCGCCCGCACGGGCAGAGAGAGCACAGGGCTCGGCCGTGGTCGCCGTGGCTGCTGTGGCCAGATCGGCCGATGGGCGAATACGGCGAGGGCCGTCAGTGGCCGTCAACAGCCACCGGGCCCCCTCGGCGGTCAGGAACGCACCGCGCCCTGGCCCCGCACCGCCCACGCCGCCCGCAGCACCGTCCCCGGCCGGAGCAGGGTGCTCGCGGGGGCCAGCATGTGCGTCACTTCCATCAGGCGCAGGTTTGTCACCGGGTCGGTCACCGAGGCCCGGAGGATGACGTCGCTGATACGGGAAGCGACGGCGAAACCCCGGGGGCGTGGCTCCATGACGTGCGGCATCTTCAGGTCGTTGAGGGCCGAGGTCTGCCACGCGTCGTCCACGACCGCCCGCGCCCGCCGGAAGTACGGCCAGGCCGGCTCGTGCGGTGACGGGCGGGTGGCGAGGTGGGCCGCGAGGCATGCGGCGTGCATCGCGGCGGAGGACATGCCCTGGCCGTAGACGGGGTTGAAGGAGGCCAGGGCGTCGCCTACCGCGACGAGTCCGGCGGGGAAGCGGTCCAGCCGGTGGAAGTCGCGGCGCCGGTTGTCCGGGTGCCGGTACAGGAACGGCTCCCCGATCGGTTCGCCGTCCTCGGCCAGTTCGTGGAACGGCGCCGCCGGGTCCTGCTGGCAGCGGAGCTTGAACTCCGCCGAGGTCCGGCCGGGGCGGTCGTCCGCGTATCCGGCGACCAGGGCGATCCACCGGTCCTCGCCCTCGACCCGGCCCAGAGTGCTCAGCCGTATGCGCCCGTCGGGAAGGGTCGTCAAGGACTGTGCGACGGTGACGCCGCTCGCCTCCGGGGGGCGGCGGAAGAGCGCGGTGGCGTAGCCGAGATCCACGCTCATGCGCCTCAGCCCGGGCTCCGGCCAGCCGCCCTCGCTCAGCCAGGCCCCGATCCGGCTGCCCCGGCCGGTCGCATCGACCACCAGGTCGGCGGCGAGCACGTCCTCGTCGCACGAGCTGCCTCCGGCCGGATCCCGGCTCTCGCCGGGGCCCGAGCAGCGCACTCCGCTCACCCGGTCGCCGGTGAACACGAGCCCGTGCGCGCCGCCGCTGACGGGGCGCACGTTGCCGAGCGCCCACACCCGGCGGCGCAGGTGCGCCTCCAGGAAGGGCCGGGTGGCGCTGATGACCTCCATGCCGTCCACCAGCACCTTGCACCGGCCCTCCAGGAACCCGTGCACCCCCTCCCCCGTATCCGCGCGGGCGGCGCCGCCCGCGACGAGTTCGGCGGCGAAGCCGGGGAACAGGTGGTCGATCTGCCGGCGGCCCCCGTCCAGCAGCGCGTGCATCTGGGTGCCCTGGGGCACGCCCTGCCGGGGCTCGTAGCGGTGGATGGCGTCGGGGGACATCGCGGCCTCGTCACGTTCGAGGAGTACGACGTCATCGGCGTGGTCACTGAGCACCCGGGCGGCCAGTAATCCCGCGATGCTCCCTCCGATGACAACGGCCCTGCGCATGCGCACCTCCGGTTCGTGGCCCCGGTTCTCGGCTCCGGTTCCCGGGTCCGCTTCCTGCTCCGTTTCATGACCCGGTGCACGGCCATCCGGCGGTCGGCCGTGCGGGAACCCGGACCGTCCACTTATGGATCACCACCGGATGTCCGCCGCATACCTGCCTCCGCATCTGGCCGCATCGATGCGGTACCGCAACGTCCGTCATCCGGACGGTCCGGCACAATCGGTCGCATGACGAGCGAGCACGAGCGCGGCAGCGGCGAGGACCGGACGGCCGAGGGAGCGGACGGGGCCGCCGAGGCTGCTGGGTCCGCCGAAGCCGCCGGGACCGAAGGGAACGCGCCCGCCGCCGAGCCGATCGGCCAGCGCGCCGGGCACGACGGACCCGAGGCGCGCGACGGTCACCAGACGCGCGACGCGCTCGACGGGCATGACGGGCATGACGGGCGCGGCAGTCATGACAGAGGCGAGGGGCGCGACGGCGCGGACGAGCCGCGCTTCGCCGACCGGGTCTTCCGCTCGCCCGCCGGCATGGCGGGCGGCGTGGTGCTGCTCGCGCTCGGGGTCTGGCTCGTCACCGACGCCGTGATCGGCGGCGCGGGCCGCACCCCCTGGCTCGCGCTCGCCGGACTGCTGTTCGCCGCGCCGCTCGTCGTGGCGTTCACCCTGCGGCCCGCCGTGTTCGCGGGCGAGCACCGGCTGCGGGTGCGCAACCCGTTCCGCACGATCGAGATCCCGTGGGGCACCGTCGAGACGATCCGCGCCGGGTACTCCAGCGAAGTGGTCGCGGACGGTGCGAAGTACCAGATGTGGGCCATCCCCGTCTCGCTGCGCGCCCGTAAGAAGGCGACCCGGCACAACGAGCGGGTGGCCGCGGGCAAGTCCCCGACGGCGGGCCCCGGCGGGCTCTTCGGCGGCCGTCAGATGCCGAACGTCGCCGTGGGCGAATCGGAGCTGACGGAGAAGCGGGCCGCCTCGGACCAGGCGATCGCCGAGATCCGCGATCTTGCCGAGACGCACGGGACGAAGGAGGCGGCCCAGGGCTCGGTGGCCGTCCGCTGGTCGTTCGAGGTCCTCGTTCCCGTGCTCGCCGGAGCGGTTCTGCTGGCCATCCTCTTCGCCACCCGTCAGTAGGCGAGTGCCCCGATGCCGCCGTCCACAAGCAGCACGGTGCCGGCGGCGCGGGCGGACTCGTCCGAGCCGAGGTGGACCGCTGCCTTCGCCATCTCGGTGGCGCTCCCCAGGCGGTGGAGTGGCACGGTGCGGCGAAGTTCCTCGCCGCTGACCCTTCTTGGCGACCCCCAGGTGCTGACGAGACGAAACACGCAGGTCAACCGGGCCGTTAGGCTGCCAACCCGTCTTGGCTACCCCTCGACACCGGGGACAGAACCGGAAGGCAAGCGCGCGGGCCACACACTTCGGTGACGTGTGGTGCTGCTCCGTGCGCCTCCATGACAGCGGCCCCCGCCGTGTGGCGAGGGCCGGTCGGTCGGGGGCCTCTACGGACTCAGGCGGGGAACTCTCCGCCCCTGACGGCGCCGACGAAGGAAGACCAAGCGGCCGTCTCGAAGATGAGCGCAGGGCCGCGCGAGTCTTCGGAATCACGGACCGGAACGCCACCGGGATACCGCGTCTGACACCTTCGCACAACCGCCCGCATTGTTCTCGCTGCAGCTAGCTAGGCGAAAGGAGGAGGGGCAAGGCACGCTGCTCGGCTTCGCTGCCCTCACAGAATGACTGACCGGCTGGGGCGTGTAGCAGAGCGCTTACGGAACACCTAGTCTGCTCCGTCCCTAGCTTGATCTTTAACCTGTGCGCCGTGGGCGAGGGGTGGTTGATGTCTTCTTCTTCCGTTTCGCAGTGTCCGTTTTGCGGACTGTGTGGACGTCGTGGCGTGGGGTGGGGCGGGTGTTCTTGCGGCCT
>NZ_BAAARJ010000027.1:0-71231 GCF_039532135.1 Streptomyces axinellae | reverse complement strand
GGCCGCCGCGCCGCCGCAGCCCGTCTCCGCGCATCCGCAGCACCCTGCCGCCGCGCCGCCGGTGCCCCCGTCCGCCCCGCCCGCGCCGTCCGCGCCCGCCGCGCCGCCGCCAAGACCGGCCGGGGCCCCGGTCTCCGGCCCGCCGCTGGCCGACTGGCTGCGGCTGCCCCGCCCCGAGGCGTCGCCCGGCGTCTGGCGCTGCGGCTACGAACCCCGGCCGGCCGAGGACCCCGAGCGCATCCCCGCACGCCAGCTCGTGAGCGGAGCGCTCGTCTCCTTCCTCATCGGCTGGCTGCTCTGGTCGCTGCTGTGGAACGGGTATCTGGGCAGCTTCTGGCTCTGGCCTCTCTACGCCATGACCCCCGACGCCGTTGGCACGGGCGCACGTTCGTACATCGCCAACGGCTACTACGCCCTTGTGATCGTGGCGCTCATCGTCGTCTTCGGCCGCGTCGGCCGCTGGGACGAACTGGGCCGCCGGGTCCTGGCGCGGCTGCGCGGGGACGGGGGACGGGGGCAGGGCGGCGTGACGCCTGACCGGGCCGTGGCCCCCGTACCGCAGCCGCCGCCGCACCTCGACCCGGTCGAGTGGCCGGAGCTGCGTGGCGGAGGCGCGGGCGAGGCGGCGGAGCGGCTGGCGGCCGAGGTGCGGGCGGGCCGGATGACGGACGTGGATCACGCCCGCATCGACCGGGCCTGGCAGTCCGTTCGGGCCAGGCCCCAGCGGCTCAAGGCGTTCACCGACAATGTGCTCGCCCGTGGTGCCGAGGCGTGCGGGCATCCTTCGGGGGCGCGCGATCTGCCTCTGCGCGCGGCCCGGCACGACCTCTCGCTGCGGCAGGTCCGCATCGGCACGGCGCCCGATGTGGAGCGCAATCCGCAAGAGTACCGGGGCGCAGGGATCGCGCTCGACCCCTCCTTGCTGGGGACATCGGCCCTGGCCGTCGGGCCGCCGGGCACCGGCAAGACCAGCAGACTCGCGCGCCCTGTCGTGGAGTCGCTCTGTCTCCAGGCGCTCGCGGGCCAGGCCGCGGTGGTCGCGGTGAGTCCCTCGGGCGCGCAGTTCGTGCCCGACCGCTCCTTCGACCTGGTCATCCGTATCGGCCACCCCGACTCCACCCACGATCTCGACCTCTACGGCGGTACGACCGATCCGGACGAGGCGGCGGGAATGCTCGCCGAGGCGCTGGTCGGTGACTTGACCGCCACACTTCCCGGCGGCGACAGCAGGCGGGCCGCCACGTCGCTGGCGCAGCTCATCGGCCCGTTCGCCGCCGCGCACGGCCGCTTCCCCGCCGTCCCCGAGTTGCGCGAGCTGCTGGACGGGGGCGCGGGGGCGCTCGACGGTCTGCGCCAGGAGCTGCGCGCGGCCGGCCAGGACGCACAGCTGCGCGAACTCGACGCCTTCGAGCGCCAGTCCGGGCGCGCGGGCGACCTCGCGGCGCTGCTCGCGGACCGGATCGCGCTGCTCGACCGGCCGGCCTTCGCCGGCTTCTTCCAGCCCGAGAAGCGCGAGCAGCCCGGGGGCGACCACCGCACCGCCGGCCACCGCGCAGGCGGCCGGCGGACCTTCTCGCCGCGTGCCCTGGAGCATCCCCTCCGGGTGCGGATCGATCTGCCCGAGCGAGGGCACGCGGAGGCGTCCCGGATCCTGGCGCGGCTGATCCTGGCGCAGTTCACCGAGTGCGCGGTCGCCCGCGAGGACCAGTCGCTGTTCGCCTGCCTGGTGCTGGACGACGCGGCCCAGACCGTGACTCCGCAGGCGCTGCGCGGCCTCCAGCGTCTGCGCTCGGCGCACGCCGGGGTGCTGCTGACGCTGCGCGCGCTGGACGACGTTCCCGAGTCGCTGCGCGGTCCGCTGCTGGGCGCGGTGGGCTGCCGGATGGTGTGCGCCGGGGTCACCCCGTGGGATGCCGAGCGGTTCGCCGAGGTGTGGGGCACCGAGTGGGTGCAGACCCGTACGGTCACCAACCGTCAACTGGTCTCCGACGAGCCGGTGACCCGCATCCTGCACGCTGTGCGGCGGCTGGCCACGGGCAAGCACGTCACCGCCGAATCGGTCACGGTGCGCAATGAGCAGCGAGAGCGCTGGTCGGCATCCGACCTGGCCAACGAATTGCAGCCGGAGCACATGGTGCTCTCTTTGACCACGGTGCGTGGTGAGCGGACGCCTCCCATCCTCACAAAGCTGGGGGAGTGACCGGGAGAATGACCAGAACGACCGAATGACCGAATTCGGCAGCACGCCTGTACGGTGAGGTGCGTTATGCCACCGACCCTCGCCACGCTCGTTCAGCACTCCGCACTCCGGCTCTCCGTGCTCGCGGGGCACGACCGGCTGGACGCGCCCGTGCGCTGGGCGCACGCCAGCGAGCTTGCCGATCCCACGCCGTACATGGACGGCGGCGAGCTGATCCTCTTCACGGGGCTCAAGCTGGACGCCGCCGACCCGGAGGCCATGCGGGCCTACGTTGACAAGCTCGTCGGCAAGGACGTGGTGGGGCTCGGTTTCGCCGCGGGGGTCAACTACGAAGGGGTGCCGGAAGCCCTGACCGACGCTTGTGAGCGCGCCGGTCTGCCGCTGCTGGAGGTGCCCAGACGCACCCCCTTCATCGCGATCAGCAAGGCGGTCTCCGCAGCCATCGCCGCCGAGCAGTACCGCGCGGTGACCGCGGGCTTCGAAGCACAGCGCGAGATGACCCGCGCCGCGCTCTCCCGCGAGGGTCCGGCGGCGCTGCTGGCGCGGCTGGCCTCGCAGGTGGACGGCTGGGCCGCGCTCTATGACGCCTCCGGCGCCGTCGTCGCCACCGCGCCGTCGTGGGCGGTGCGCCGCGCCGCGCGCTTCATCGGGGACGCCGTACGGCTCCGGGACCGGCCCACCCCCGCCAGCGCCCTGGTCAGCGAGTCGGACAGCGGCGATGACCGCGTCGAGTTGCAGTCGGTGGGCAGCGGCAGGCGCGCCAAGGCGGTGCTCGCCGTGGGGACCGCGGCTCCCCTGGGCACGGCCGAGCGCTACGCGGTGCACTCCGCGATCGCCCTGCTCACCTTGACCATGGAGCGCTCGCGCGCGCTCCAGGAGGCGGAAGTGCGGCTGGGCGCCGCGGTCTTGAAGATGCTGCTGGTGGGGGAGGGCGACCACGCGCGTGCGGTCGCCGGACAGCTGTACGGGGGCCTGCTGGACGCGCCGATGCGGGTGATCGTGGCCGAGCCCGCCTCGGGTGCGCTCGCGCGGGCCACGCGGGAGAGCGTGCTGGCCACTCACGCGGCGCGGAACCGGAGCGGTTCTTCGTCCTCCGCTGCCACCGCTTCCGCGCCTCCGGCTGCCGCCGCGTCTCCGTTCGCTTCCGCGTCTCCGTCCGGATCCGCCTCCGAGGCCGGTTCCGCCGCCTCCGCCAGTTCCGTTACCTCGGCCAGTTCCGCCGTCTCCGTTTCGGATCCCGGGAGCGCCATCGACCAGTCGGGAGCGGTGGTCGGCACCCGGGCCGGCGCCGCGTCCGGCAACGGTGGGGGGCCCGCCGTCAAGCGGGCTGCCGGGCCGGCCTCCGCCCCGTCCCCGGCCTCCGCCCCGTCCCCGGCCTCCGCCCCGTCCCCGGCCTCCGCCCCGTCCCCGGCCTCCGTTTCTGCTTCCGCTTCTGGTGACGAGGCCCGCGCCGCCGCCGGGGTGGTGGTCGGCTCCGGCAGCGGCCCGCAGGCCGATCCCGCCGACGGCGGCGTGCTCGGCAAGGCCGTCTGGCCGCTGGAGGAGCTGGCCGACGCGATGGAGACGGCCGCGGCGCGCAACGGCGAGGCGGTGCTGGTGGTTCCCGACGGGCCCCGGCTGGTCGTCCTGGCCTCGGACGGCGGCGCGGCGGTCGCGGCCTGCGGCGAGTTCGCCGCCACCAATCCGTTGGCCCAGCCGGGCCGACGCGGCACCGGGGCGGGGGAGGAGGGGCTGGCCATCGGCGTCTCGGCCCCCATCGGCCTCCCGGCGGCTGCCGTCGCCTTCAAGCAGGCCGACCAGGCGCTGTCCGTCGCCCGGCGCCGGGGCGTGCCACTGGTGGAGCACGAGGATGTGGCGGCCGGTTCGGTGCTGCCGCTGCTCGCCGACGACGCCGTCCGCGCGTTCGCCGACGGGCTGCTGCGCGCGCTGCGCGAGCACGACGCCAACGGCCGGGGCGACCTGGTCGCGTCGCTGCGCGCCTGGCTGTCCCGGCACGGCCAGTGGGACGCGGCTGCCGCCGAACTGGGCGTGCACCGGCACACGTTGCGCTACCGCATGCGCCGGGTGGAGGAGATCCTCGGCCGGTCCCTGGACGACCCTGATGTGCGCATGGAGCTGTGGCTGGCCCTCAAGGCGACCAGCTGACCCAGCTGACCCGAGGGGCTGGTCCGTCACCGCGACCGCTCTCGGCCCCGCACTCACCGGCTGCCCCGCGCCCGGCGCCCGCCCCCGCCGTGCGGCACGCGTCCGCCCCCGCCCACGCGCCCGCCGTCCGCCCGCACCTGTCCTCCCGTCGCGCCCGCTCTCCACTCGCCCAGCCTCGTAAAGAGCCACTGCGTAGCACTCCCGCCGCCGGATGCTACGCAGCGGACAAGAAGCGGCCGGGCCCGCACGCCCTACGGTGGACACACACTCTCGGAGTGAGCCAACCTCCCCCCTTCCGGAAGGCGATCCGCAGTGACGACAGCGACTTCCCCGCACGCATTCTGGCTCGCCGGGCGCAAGGCCACCGGCGACAGCACGCTCGATGTCACCTCACCCTGGGACGGCAGGCACGTCGGCAGTGTCAGCATCCCCACGGCGGACCAGGTGGAGGAGGCGGTGGCCGCGGCGGCTGCGGTGGCCGGAGAGTTCTCCGCCACCCCCGCGCATGTACGGGCCGCCGCGCTCGACCACGTCGTGACCCGCCTCGTCGAGCGCACCCAGGAGATCGCCGAGCTGATCTCGGCGGAGAACGGCAAGCCCATGAAGTGGGCGCGCGGCGAGGTCGCCCGCTGTGTCTCCGTCTTCCGGTGGGCGGCCGAGGAGGCGCGCAGGTTCAACGGCGGGGAGGCCCAACGCCTGGACTCGGACGCGGGCGGCACCGGTCGCCTGGCCTACACCCGCCGCTTCCCCTACGGCCCCGTCCTCGGTATCGCGCCGTTCAACTTCCCGCTCAACCTGTGTGCGCACAAGGTCGCCCCGGCCATCGCGGTCGGCACGCCCATCCTCCTCAAGCCCGCGCCCGCCACGCCGCTCTCCGGCCTGGTGCTGGGCGAACTGCTGGCCGAGACGGACCTGCCGGCCGGTTCCTGGTCGGTGCTTCCGGTGCCGAACGACCAGATGCCGGGGCTCGTCCAGGACGAGCGGCTGCCGGTCATCTCCTTCACCGGTTCGGCACCGGTCGGCTGGTCGATCCTCGACTCGGTGCCGCGCAAGCGCGTCACCCTGGAACTTGGCGGCAATGGCGCGGCCGTCGTGCTCGGCGACTACTCCTCCGAAGCCGACCTGGACTGGGCGGCCCAGCGCATCGCCACCTTCTCCAACTACCAGGCGGGCCAGTCCTGTATCTCCGTCCAGCGCGTGGTGGCAGACGCCTCGGTCTATGACCGGCTGGTGCCGAAGGTCGTCGCCGCGGTCGAGGCGCTGCGTACCGGTGACCCCTCCGACGACGAGACCGACGTCGGACCGCTCGTCAGCGAGGACGCCGCCAAGCGCGTCGAATCCTGGGTCGAGGAGGCCGTCGCGCGGGGCGCGAAGCTGCTCACGGGCGGCAAGCGCGAGGGTGCGACGGTCGCCCCGACGGTCCTGGAGGACGTGCCCGCCGACACGCAGATCGGCTGCGAGGAGGTCTTCGGGCCCGTCATGTCCTTCACCAGGGTCGAGGGCGAGGAGGCCGCCTTCGCGGCGGTCAACTCCTCCAAGTACGGTCTCCAGGCAGGCTTGTTCACCCACGATGTGCAGGTCGCCTTCCGCGCGCACCGCGCCCTGGAGGTGGGCGGCGTGGTCGTCGGCGATGTCCCGTCCTACCGGGCGGACCAGATGCCGTACGGCGGGATCAAGGAGTCCGGCGTCGGGCGTGAAGGGGTCCGGTTCGCGATGGAGGACTACACCTACGAGCGGGTCATGGTGCTCACGGGCCTCGATCTGTGAGGCCGCCGACTGCTTCCTGACACCTTCTGATCACCTCGGACGGCCTTCCGGGCCACCTCGGGCGGCCTTCTGGCCGCTTCTGACGGCCTCCTGGCTTCCTGTGACGGCGGGACCGGCGGTGCCGGGTGCCCCTTCGGGTACCCGGCACCGCCGCGTCGGCCGGATCCGGGCCCTGTGGAAGGGCTGGGCACCCTCCACACTGGAATCCCGGACGGACGCCGGCACACCGCCGGTTCACCACGAGAAGCGAGGAAACTCGGGATGTTCGCCTTCGCGCAGCTCAGCGACATACACCTCGGCCAGGACCGGGAAGGGGACGGCGGGACCCGCGCGCGCGAGCGCACCGAGCGGGTGCTCGCCGGTCTCGCCGCGCTGCCCGGCAGCCTGGACGCCGTCCTGCTCACCGGGGATATCGCCGACCATGGCGAGGAGGCCGAATACGCCCTGGCCGCGAAGCTGTTCGCCGACCACGGCGTGCTGCCCCTGATCTGCCCCGGCAACCACGATGCGCGAGGCCCCTACCGTGCCAAGCTCCTGGGCGGCGACGCCGCCGACCGCTCGCCGGTCAACCAGGCCCATCACCTGCTGGCCGCCACCTTCTTGATGTGCGACTCCAGCGTCCCCGGCAAGGGCCACGGCAGCCTCGACGACGCCACCCTCGCCTGGCTCGACCAGGCGCTTGCCGGGGCACCCCGTGACACGCCCGCCTTCGTCTGCTTCCACCACCCGCCGGTGCCCCTGCACGGCCAGTACGTCGATCCCATCCGGCAGTTCGGCCAGGAGCGCCTGGCGGCGGTCGTCGGCAGGCACCCGCAGGTGGCGGGGCTGCTGTGCGGGCACAGCCACACCCCGGCCGTCACCACCTTCGCCGGATTGCCACTGGTCGCGGCCCCCGGCGTCGTCTCGACCCTCAAGATGCCCTGGGAGGACGAGGCGGGCGGCCCCGTCGACTACGAACTGCCGCCCCTGATCGCCTACCACGTCTACGACGACGAGCGCCGGCTGACCACGCACTTCCGCGTCGTCCGTTGACCCCCGTACGCCTGCCGGGCCCTGGACGCCTGGCGGGCGCGGGGGGCGCACCAGAGCGCTGGGCCGCAATGTCCGTTTCCGGCGCACACCGGGCGGGGACGAGCGTTCGAGGGGGCTGGAATCGGCGATGCGCATACCCGAGCAGTGGCGGCGTGGGCTCGGCAGGACGCTCACGGTGGTGATCGCGGTGCTCGCGCTGCTGGTGCTGCTGGTGTCCCTGGCGCTCGCGCTGCGCAACCATCCGGCACCCGCACACGGCCGACCGGCCCCTGCCGGCGGCCACTTCGCCGCCCGGGACACCTGACGGACGGCGGCCCCCGCGCCCGCGCCTCCACCCCCTGAAGTGGTACGCGTGACCGCCGTCGAAGCGGCAGGTGTGCCTCTCGTAGAAGCGGTAGGTGTGGCCGTCGCCGGAGCCGTGCGCGTGCCCCGCCGGGGCCGGACCGGGCCCCCGTCCGGGTGCGACCCCGGCGACCGGCTGCGTCACGCCCCCGGGCTGCCTTCCCGGGACCCGCCTCCCCCCGGCCGGGTCCCTCCCCCGTGCCCCGGGGCGTGACGCGCTTCCGGAAAGCGAAGGTACGCGGCACCGGGGCCCGGGGCGTCAGCGCACGGGTGTAAGAGGAACCCGTCCTTCTGCGGTAGTCGCGGGCGGTCCTCGTACCCATGCGGTAGCCCAGGCGCCCGCCGGACAGCGCGTGCGGTGGATGTTGGTGCGGACAAAGGGTGGCTACGCTGCGACGATGGGGAGCGCGACGGTGTGGGGCGAGGTGCGCCGCCGGGCTGAGCGGGTGCCCGCCTGGGTCTATGACGGCGCCATCGCGCTCGCCGTCACCGCCGTCAGCCTGCTGCTCGGCAACGACCGCACCCCGCCGGGTTGGCGCGATCTGGACACCACCGGTTTGGTGCTGACCTGCGTCGTCAACCTGCCGCTGGCCGTCCGCCGCAGGTCACCCGTCGCGCTGTGCGCCGGTGTGCTGGCCGTGTGGGCGCTCTACATCGCGCTCGACTACTGGCCCGTGGTCAACACCCTCGGCCCGCTCCTCGCGCTGTACACCGTCGCCTCCCTGCGCCCGCTGCGCCACGCGGCCTGCTGTGCGCTGCTGCTGGCCGGGCTGTGGAACTTCGCGGGGGCCACCGGGGAGGAGAGCTCCTGGGCCACGGTGTTGGGCCAGAGCCTCCTGTACACCTGCGTCATCTGCGGCTTCGGCCATCTTGCCCGCAAGGCGGCCCGGCGCAACGTCGAATTGGCCAGGCTGGCCGCCCAATTGCGCAAGGAGCGCGCGGGCGCCGAGCGGCGGGCGGTTGCCGAGGAGCGGGTCCGTATCGCCCGCGAACTGCACGACGTGGTCGCCCACCACATGTCGGTGATCTCCGTACAGGCGGGGCTTGCCGGGTACGTCTTCGACTCCGACCCGCGGACCGCGCGTGGCGCCCTGGGCACCATCTCCGAGACCTCGGGCGAGGCGCTGGCCGAACTGCGGCGCCTGCTGGCCGTCTTGCGCGTCGAGGACGGGGACCGGCTCGAAGGGGGTCCACTGGGCGAAGGACGCTTCGGCGAAGGCCCGGCGGAAGCCGGCGGCTCCGGATCCGCCGGCTCTGGAACAAGTGGTTCCGGAATGGACAGGTCCGAGGGGCCGCGACACCCGCGTGACACGATCCGGCCCGGCAGCGGCAGCGGCAGCGGCAGCGGCAGCGGCACCGGCAGCAGCAGGGTCAGCAGTGGTCTGGGGCGGGGCCGGGGCGGCGAACCGGACTTCGGTCCGGCCCCCGGCGTCGCTCAGCTGCCCGAACTGGTGGGGCGGCTGCGTGGCGCGGGCGTGCCCGTGCTGTTCACGGTGACGGGCGAGCAGCGCGTGCTGGCCCCCGGCGCCGGTCAGTGCGCCTACCGCGTCGTCCAGGAGGCGCTCACCAATGTGCTCAAGCACGCCTACCCCGCCCAGGCGCGGGTGACGGTCGCCTACGAGCCCCGCCAGTTCACGGTGACCGTCACCGACGACGGCAGCGGAGGACAGGTACCCGCCCGGCAACTCCCCTCCGGCGGGCACGGGTTGATCGGTATGCGTGAGCGCGCAAGGATCTACGGGGGCCGGCTGGACGCCGGGCCCCGGGCGAGCGGCGGATTCGAGGTACGGCTGATCCTCCCCGCCTGACAGGCAAGGGGGAACGCGGTGACGACCAGAGTGCTCGTCGTCGACGATCAGGTGCTCATCCGGGCGGGCGTGGCGGCGCTGCTGCGCGCGGCCCCCGGCATGGAGGCCGTGGGCGAGGCGTCCGACGGTGACGAGGCCGTCCAACTCGCCGAGCGGCACCGGCCCGACGTCGTGCTGATGGACATCCGGATGCCCGGCACCAGCGGCATCACCGCCACCGAACGCATCCTGGAGTCGGTCACCGACCCGTGCCCCCGCGTCCTGGTGCTGACCACTTTCGACCTGGACGAGTACGTGTACGCCGCACTCCGCGCCGGGGCCTGCGGCTTTCTGCTCAAGGACACCGGCCCGCAGCGGCTGCTGGCCGCCATAGCCGCCGTCTGTGAGGGCGACACACTCTTCTCGCCCAGCGTCACCCGCCGCCTGATCGAGGCGTACGCGCCCCGCACCGAGCGCGAGACCCGTACTCCGGAGACCCTGGAGGCCCTCACCGGGCGGGAGGTGGACGTGCTGCGGCTGGTGGCCGGCGGGCTGTCCAATCCGGAGATCGCCGAAGCCCTCGTCATCAGCGAATCGACCGTCAAGACCCACCTCAACCGCACCATGGCCAAGCTCGGCCTGGGTAGCCGCGCCCAGGCCGTCGTCCTGGCGTACGAGTCCGGCCTGGTCGTCCCGGGCGAGGGCCGCCCCGGAGCGTGACCCCGGACCGGGAGGACCGGAGAGGTCGGGAGAGCCGGGAGGGGAGAGAGGGCTGGGAGGGCCGGGAGAGCCGGGAGAGCCGGGAGGGGGGACGGCCGGGAGGCATTCGGCCTTCTCGTGCGCGGCGTCTGGTACACACCGGGTGAATCGGGTACATACGTCCGAGCAGCACCCGGCGGTAGGCACCGACGAGCAGCACCTGCCTGGCAGCCACCGCCCCGCACCGCGCACCCTCCTCGAATCCTCCTCCCAACCGCAACCGCCAGAGGTGAGCGAGATGACCGTCTCCGAGCGCGAAGCACGCGAAGTCGCCGAGGCAGCCCGCGAGAAGGACTGGCGCAAGCCCAGCTTCGCCAAGGAGCTGTTCCTGGGCCGCTTCCGCCTCGACCTCATCCACCCCCACCCCGAGCCGGCGCCCCGGGACGTCGCGCGCGGCGAGGAATTCCTCGGAAAGCTGGGAGAGTTCACCCGGACGAAGATCGACGGTGCGCTCATCGAGCGCGAGGCCCGCGTCCCCGACGAGGTCCTCGGCGGACTGAAGGAGCTGGGCGCGCTCGGCATGAAGGTCGGCACCGAGTACGGCGGCCTCGGCCTCACCCAGGTGTACTACAACAAGGCGCTCGCCCTGGTCAGCTCCGCGAGCCCGGCCGTCGGCGCCCTGCTCTCGGCGCACCAGTCCATCGGCGTGCCCCAGCCGGTGAAGCTGTTCGGCAGCCAGGAGCAGAAGGACACGTTCCTGCCGCGCTGCGCGCGCACGGACATCTCGGCCTTCCTGCTGACCGAGCCCGACGTCGGCTCCGACCCGGCGCGCCTGGCCACCACCGCCGTCCCGGACGCCCAGGGCGACTACGTGCTCGACGGGGTGAAGCTGTGGACCACCAACGGCGTCGTCGCCGACCTGCTCGTCGTCATGGCCCGCGTCCCCGAGCCGGCCGACGGCGATCCGCGCAAGGCCGAGGGCCACCGGGGCGGCATCACCGCGTTCGTCGTCGAGGCCGGCTCCGCGGGCATCACCGTCGAGAACCGCAACGCCTTCATGGGCCTGCGCGGCCTGGAGAACGGCGTCACCCGCTTCCACCAGGTCCGGGTGCCCGCCGCGAACCGCATCGGCCCCGAGGGTGCCGGCCTGAAGATCGCGCTGACCACGCTCAACACCGGCCGGCTCTCCCTGCCCGCCACCTGTGTCGGCGCCGGCAAATGGTGTCTGAAGATCGCCCGGGAGTGGTCGCAGGCGCGCGTCCAGTGGGGCCGGCCCGTCGCCGAGCACGAGGCCGTCGGCAGCAAGATCTCCTTCATCGCCGCCACCACCTTCGCTCTCGAAGCCGTCCTCGACCTCTCCTCCCAGATGGCGGACGAGGAGCGCAACGACATCCGCATCGAGGCGGCCCTGGCCAAGCTGTACGGCAGCGAAATGGCCTGGCGGATGGCCGACGAACTGGTGCAGATCCGCGGCGGCCGGGGCTTCGAGACCGCCGAGTCCCTCGCCGCGCGCGGTGAGCGCGGCGTTCCCGCCGAGCAGCTGCTGCGCGATCTGCGCATCAACCGCATCTTCGAGGGGTCCACCGAGATCATGCACCTGCTGATCGCGCGGGAGGCCGTGGACGCACATCTGTCGGTCGCCGGCGACCTCATCGACCCCGGCAAGACCCTCGCCGACAAGCGCAAGGCAGCCGTCGCCGCCGGTACCTTCTACGCGAAATGGCTGCCCAGGCTCGTCGCGGGCCCTGGTCAACTGCCAGGAGCATTCGCCGAGTTCGGCGCGCTCGCCCCGCACCTGCGCCATGTCGAGCGCACCGCTCGCAAGCTGGCCCGCGCCACCTTCTACGCGATGTCCCGCTGGCAGGGCCGCATGGAGACCAAGCAGGGCTTCCTCGGCCGGATCGTCGATATCGGCGCCGAACTGTTCGCGATGAGCGCCGCCTGCGTACGCGCGGAAAAGCTGCGCCGGGACGGGGCGGACGGCACCGGCAGTACCCATGGCAGCACCGACGACCACACCGCCTACCAACTGGCCGACGCCTTCTGCCGCCAGTCCCGCATCCGCGTCGATGAGCTGTTCGCCCGCCTGTGGACCAACACCGACGACCTCGACCACAAGGTCGTACGCGAGGTCCTCGACGGCTCCTACACCTGGCTGGAGGAAGGCGTCGTGGACCCGTCGTCCGAAGGCCCCTGGATCGCCGACGCGACCC
The DNA here is from genome assembly GCF_039532135.1 of Streptomyces axinellae. NCBI lineage: Bacteria > Bacillati > Actinomycetota > Actinomycetes > Kitasatosporales > Streptomycetaceae > Streptomyces > Streptomyces axinellae. Next base: position 59,046 of record NZ_BAAARJ010000027.1, on the reverse strand, counting down.
CCGGCCCCGCCACGAAGGACGACGTACACCGCCGCGTGCCCTGACCCCCTCCGACGGGATGCCCGCCCCCTGCCCATGCGCCGTCGCGCGCCCTAGAGTTGAGCCGTGACCGAGGAAACGCGCAACACCGTGGACGGGCAGGTCAGCGCGGGTGCGATCGTTCAGGCGGCCAGCATCGGCGCCGTACATCACCACACCTACGCCGCACCGGAACAGCCCGCGACGCTCCCGCTCCAACTCCCCGTGGAAGCGGCGCTCTTCGAGGACCGCGACAGGGAACGGGCCAGCGTGCGGAGCGCGCTCGGCAGCCGGCGCGGCCATGCCGGGGTCGTGCGTCCGCTGGTGGTCGCTCTCAGCGGCATGGGCGGGGTCGGCAAGAGCGCGCTCGGCCTGCGCCTCGCGCACGAGGCCCACCGCGCGAGCGCCTGCGGCGCCCTCTACGTCGATCTGGACGACCTGCGCAGGGACGGCGCCGTCTCCCCCTCCGACGTGCTGGCGGTGCTGCTGCGCGCGCTCGGGGTCCACGAGCCCTGGATGGAGAAGGACCTGGCGGGCCGGGCGCGGCAGTACGCCGAGCGCACCGCGGGCCGCGCTCTCGTCCTCGTCCTCGACAACGTCGCCTACGCGAGCGAGGCCGAGCCGCTGCTGCCCGTCTCGGCGGACAGCGTGGCCATCGTCATCAGCCGCAGCCGGCTGGAGGATCTGGACGGCGCCCTGGAGATCCCGCTCGGCCCGCTCCCGGCGGCAGCGGCCCAGGATCTGCTGCACGCGGTGCTGGAGGGCAGCGGTCCGCCCGGTGGGCCGGGCACGGTCGCGGAGATCGCCCGGATGTGCGGCGGCCTGCCCGCTGCCCTGCATGTCGCGGGCAGATATCTGCGCACCCACCGCCGCCGCCCGCCCGAACGGCTGATCGCCGCGCTGCGCACCGAGCTCGACGAGGAGGGGCTTCCCGTGGTCGAAGCCGTCTGGGACGCCGCCTACCGTGAGCTGAGCGCCGACGCCGCCCGCCTCTACCGCCTCCTCCCGGCACACCCCGGCACCTCCTTCACGGAACCCTCCGCCGTGGCGCTGCTGGGGGCGCGGGACCCGGACGCCGCCTACGACGCGCTGGGCGAGCTGGAGCGCGCCGGCCTCGTCGCCGTCTGGGACCGGGACCAGGAACGCACCGACGGCGCGGCGGCGGCCGGGGAAGCCCCCGATACCGACGCCGATGCCGGAGTGGCCGGTCACGCGCGGGCGACGGACGGCGCGGCCGAACGGCTGCGCATGCACGACCTGTTGCAGGCCCACGCGCGGCGCCGCGCCCGCCACGAGGGGAATCCGGCGGAGGCCGGGGAGGCACGGCAGCGGGTGGTGCGCTGGTACCGGCGCCAGGCCGAACGCGCCGACCAGCTGATCTCCGGCAGCCGCATGCGCTTCGCCGACCCCGTAGCCGAGCTGCCGCACGCGCCGGATGTGCCCTTCGCCGCACCGGCGGAGGCGGCACGCTGGATGAGCGCCGAGCACGCGGCCCTGCACGCCTGCGTACGGCTCGCCCACGAGGCCGGGACCGCACAGGGCGACGCGGACGCCTGGGGCCTGTGCGAACCGCTGTGGACGCACTTCATGGACCACCGCCACCACGCCGACGCCATCGACGCGTTCGAGGCCGGGCTCGCCGCCGCCCAGCGTGCCGGACACCTCGCCGCCCAGGCCCGCATGCGCTGCCAGCTCGCCCGCCCGCTGTGGGAGACCGGGCACCTGGGCCGGGCCCGCGAGCAGGTGGACGCCGCCGTCCGCACGGCGCATGCGCTGCCCGGCGAGCCGAAACTGCGGGCCTCCACGCTGGAGTTCCGCGGCCTGACGCGCTCGGCCGAAGGCGACTGGGCGGGAGCGGCCGAGGAGTTCGCGGCCTCCCTCCGCATCCACGAGGAGATCGGCAACACCTACGGCGTCCTCCTGCAGAGCTATCTGCTGGGGAAGGCCCTCATCGAGCAGGGCGCGGCACACCGCGCCGCCGAACTGCTGGCGGACGCCCACGCCGAGGCCCAGAAGCAGCGGCGCGAACGTATGACCGGCCTCACCGCCTTCGAGCTGGCCCGCGCCCTGGAGCGCGAGGCGGCGGACGACATGGCGGGCGAGGCGGCGGACGAGGAGACGCACGGCGCGGCGGGCGACGCGGCCAACGGCACAGGGTACGGCCCGGGAAACACCGGGAACGGCCCCGGGAGCGCCGGGCACACCGCGCGTCTCACCGCCCTCTACGGCCGCGCCGTCACCAGCGCCCGAAGCCGTGGCGCCGACCACGACGAGGTCACGGCACTGCGCGCGCTCGCCGATCTCGCCGAGCGGACCGGGGACACGGCCGGAGCGCATCGACACCGCGCCCGCGCCCGCGCCCTCACATCCCGCGCGGGCGGCCTCTCCGAGAACGCCTGAGCCCCGGCCCGCGCTCCGCCCCTGTGCCCGTCACGGCCGGCTCCGTGCGGGCCAGCCCGGTTCGGAGCGCGGGGGAGGGGACCCGCTGATCCGGCCGCGACGCCATCCGGGCAGCCGGAGGGCTCGGACCACCCGAGGGCCCGGACCACCCGAGGGCTCGGACCGGCCATGTGCCGCCCGCTCCCTCAGACCCGCTCAGAGCAGCGCACCGGCCTCCTCGTCCGAGGCGGGCCCCAGCAGCACCGTCGCCGCCAGCTCGCCCACCACACAGTGCACCCGTGCCACCGGGCTGCGTCCCGCGTGCTTTCCCAGCCACGCGTGCACCCCGCACAGCACGGCCACCGGATCGGGAAGCGCCCCGCCGCCGGGCGCCTCGATCCGGACGCTCAGCAGACTCCCGCCTCGCACCCGCAGCCCGCCCCGGTCGTCCGCCAGTACGGCGGCTGCCGTACGGCAGCCCGGGTACGCCGCGAGCAGGCGGGCGCTCCAGTCGCCGAGCGTCACCCTGTCGCGGTGGCCGGTCCGCCCGGTGGCGGGGCCGGCGTGGCGGTAGAGCAGCCCCGCGCTCTGCACGTACCGCAGCCCCGCCCAGTCCTCCTCGGCCGCCAGATGATGGCCGGGCCTGCCCGACACCGGGCGTCGCACCACCTTCACCGTGTCCGCGCCGACCTCGGCGTCCACCGCGAACGCCGACAGACCCGAAGAGCGCCGCGCGACCTCACCGGGCAAGGGCAGCGGTTCGGGTTCGGCGGGGGTGTCCGGCGGTGCGAGGCCGAGCAGCCCGTACAGGTGTCCGCGCAGCTTGCCCAGCGCGTTGCCGCTCGGTCCGAAGGCGTACGAGGCCGCGTCCCGTGCGCGCTGTGCGCCATCGCCCGCCAGGGCCTGTGCGAGCTGGCCTTCGTACGGCGCGTCCTCCGTCAGCCGGGGTGCGCCCTCCAGCAGCCGGGCCATGGGCGTGCCGGGCAGCAGTTCCCCGCCGCCGTCGTAGGCGCCGAGGACGGGGAGTCCGAGTGCGGCGGCGTACAGCGCGGTCGAGCCGTGGTCGGTGACCACACAGTCCGCCGCGACCAGCACCGACGCCCACTCCTCGTACGGCCCCGGCACCAGCACGCCCGCCCTGCGCTCCGGCACCAGGTCCTGGCTCAGGCCGAACGGCGCCTTGCGCGCGTACTCGTTCGGGTGGAGCACGAGTGCGGCCTGGTAGGTGTCGTAGGGCAGTTCGGTGGCCATCCGCAACGGCAGCCAGGGGCGGCGCGCCAGCAGGGATTCCGGGCCCCAGGTCGAGACCAGCACGACCAGTCGCCGCCTGCCGGTGCCCAGCGCCCGCCGGTAGCGGTCCCTGCGCGGTGTGGACTCCAGCAGCCGGTCGAGGGTCGGGTCACCCACGACGGCCACGCGCGCCGCCGCCCGGGGTGAACCGGCCGCGATCCGGTCGAGCTGGCCGGGGTGCGCCAGGGCGTGCACGTCGGCCAGTGGGCTGCCGTCGGGGAGCAGCAGTTGCTCCGGATGCAGCCCGTTGGCCGCGTCGTCGGCGCCGACGACGGCTCGCGCGCCGGGGATCCGCCTGTTGAACCCGGCACCGTGCGGCAGCAGCGCCAGCGGCCCGCGCAGCAGGTCGAGCCCGCCGTTGGCGCTGGCGGCCAGTACGAGCCCGAACGGGCGGCGCAGCGCCTCCTCCCAGGGCAGCTGTGCGGCCCTCAGCCCGTCGAGCGCCGCGAGGGCGCCCGCGCCGAAGTCGGAGCCGGGCACGAGCGTGAAGTACGGCCGTATCCGCCGGTCACCCGCGAGTGCGGGCGCCGCATCGAGCAGCCGGTGCAAGGTGGTCGCCGTCCGCACCGCGAAGAGCACGTCACACACGACGGCTCCCGGCTCCCGGCTCCCGGCTCCCGGCTCCCGGCTCCCGGCTCCCGGCTCCCGGCTCCCGGCTCCCGGCTCCCGGCTCCCGGCCAAATTGCCCACCCTATCGGGTTCCAGGCGGTCGAGGGGGTCGGTTCGGGCAGGCCATGCGGGGCCGTTGGGGTCACTGGGTGGCATGGGCGTGAGGGTACTCGCGGGGGTGCGGGTGCCGAGGGGGTCCACGGGACTTCTGACACCCTGCCAGCACCGTGCGCCACGTGGGCATACGGCGGCCCACGCCCGTGCGCGGTCGGTGCGCTGTCGGGCCCCGCGCGAGGAGCGGACACAATGGGGGCATGACCGACTCCCTCGCTGACCCGCATCTGCGCTATCCCGGCACCGTGCCGGAGGCGGGTGCCCCACGCGACATCGTGATCCTCGGCTCGACGGGATCGATCGGCACCCAGGCCGTCGATGTCGTGCTCAACAATCCGGACCGCTTCCGGGTCACCGCGCTGGCCGCGTCCGGCGGTCGGGTCGAGCTGCTGGCCGAGCAGGCACACCGGCTGGGCGTGCGCACCGTGGCCGTCGCCCGCGAGGACAAGGTGCGGGAGCTGCGCGAGGCCCTGCGCGCCGTGTACGGCACGGGGGAGCCGCCGCCCGAGGTGCTGGCGGGCGACGAGGCGGCGACCGAGCTGGCCGCCTCCCCCTGCCACACCGTGCTCAACGGCATCACCGGCTCCATCGGGCTCGCCCCGACCCTGGCGGCGCTGAAGGCGGGCCGCACGCTGGCGCTGGCCAACAAGGAGTCGCTGATCGTCGGCGGCCCCCTGGTACGGGCGCTGGCCGAGCCGGGCCAGATCGTTCCGGTGGACTCCGAGCACTCGGCGCTCTTCCAGGCGCTCATGGGCGGCACCCGCGCGGAGGTGCGCAAGCTGCTGGTCACCGCTTCGGGCGGCCCGTTCCGGGGCCGCAGCAGGGCGGAGCTGGCCGGGGTGAGCCCCCAGGACGCGCTGGCGCACCCCACGTGGGACATGGGCCCGGTGATCACCATCAACTCGGCCACGCTGGTCAACAAGGGCCTGGAGGTCATCGAGGCCCACCTGCTCTACGACATCCCCTTCGACCGCATCCAGGTCGTGGTGCACCCGCAATCGGCCGTCCACTCGATGGTGGAGTTCACCGACGGCTCGACGCTCGCCCAGTGCGGGCCCCCCGACATGCGGCTGCCGATCGCGCTGGGGCTGGGCTGGCCCGAGCGGGTGCCGGACGCGGGGCCGGTCTTCTCCTGGGACCAGGCCATGTCCTGGGACTTCTACCCGCTGGATGAGGACGCCTTCCCCTCCGTGCCGCTGGCCTGCCGGGTGGGTGAGCTGGGGGGCACGGCCCCCGCCGTCTTCAACGCGGCGAACGAGGAGTGCGTCGGGGCTTTCCTGGCGGGAAGGCTGCCGTTCACCGGCATCGTGGATACGGTTGCCGCTGTGGTCGAGGAGCACGGCACCCCGGAGGGAACCGGGCTGACCCTGCCGGATGTCCTGGCCGCAGAGACCTGGGCGCGCGCGCGTGCCCGTGAACTGGCCGCGCAGTCGGCGAAAGCAACAGCAACAGCGGAGGCCCGCGCATGACGACGTTCATGACCATCCTCGGCATAGTCGTCTTCGTTGTCGGCCTGCTGTTCTCCATCGCGTGGCACGAACTGGGGCACTTCTCCACCGCGAAGATGTTCGGTGTCCGCGTTCCGCAGTTCATGGTCGGATTCGGGCCCACCGTCTGGTCCAAACGCAAGGGCGAGACCGAGTACGGCATCAAGGCGGTGCCGCTGGGCGGCTACATCCGGATGATCGGCATGTTCCCGCCCGGTGAGGACGGCACCGTGCGGCAGCGCTCCTCCTCACCGTTCCGCGGCATGATCGAGGACGCCAGGGCGGCGGCGTACGAGGAGCTGAAGCCCGGTGACGAGCACCGGATGCTCTACACGCGCAAGCCGTGGAAGCGCGTCATCGTGATGTTCGCCGGGCCCTTCATGAACCTGGTCCTGGCCGTGGTGATCTTCCTGACGGTGCTGATGACGTTCGGGGTGAACACCCAGACGACCACGGTCTCCTCCGTCTCCAAGTGCGTGATCCCCGCCTCGGCGCAGACCGACAAGTGTCCGGCCGGTGCCAAGGACTCCCCGGCCAAGGCGGCGGGCATCGAGCCCGGCGACAAGATCGTCGCCTTCGACGGCCGCCGGGTGACGGACTGGGGCAGCCTCCAGCAGCACATCCGGGACACGACGGGCCCGGCCACGATCACGGTCGAGCGCGACGGCGCCCGCCGCACGCTGCACGCGAACCTGATCGAGAACAAGGTCGCCAAGTCCGACGGCAAGGGCAGCTATGTCCCCGACGAGTACGTCACGGCCGGTTTCCTCGGCTTCACCCCGGCCAGCGGCGTCGTGAAGCAGTCCTTCCCGCAGGCCGTGGACCGCATGGGCGACATGATGGCCAACGGTGTGCAGGCCCTCATCGACCTGCCGGGCAAGATCCCGGACCTGTGGAACGCGGTCTTCGACGGCGGGGAGCGCAAGCAGGACTCCCCGATGGGCGTCGTGGGCGCGGCCCGGGTCGGCGGCGAGGTCTTCTCGCTCGACATCCCGCCCAGCCAGCGGGTGGCGACCATGCTCTTCCTGGTCGCGGGCTTCAACCTCAGCCTGTTCCTGTTCAACATGCTGCCGCTGCTGCCGCTGGACGGCGGACATATCGCGGGGGCGCTGTGGGAGTCCGTGCGCAGGATGTTCGCCCGGGTCTTCCACCGGCCCGACCCCGGCCCCTTCGACGTCGCCAAGCTGATGCCGGTGGCGTATGTCGTGGCCGGAATCTTCCTGTGCTTCACGCTGCTCGTCCTGGCCGCCGACCTGGTGAACCCCGTCAGACTCACCGGTTAGCACGCCTGTGTGACGTCCGTACGTTTCGCGTGCGGACGTCATATTTTGCTGTTGTTCCGCCCAAGCGATGTGCCTGGCACACAGTGGGTGCCGTAATCTCGGGGCCTGGAGCCCGTCGAACCCGGGACTTGAACCACACCGTTGGGGTTGCACGCTGATGACAGCGATTTCGCTCGGAATGCCGGACGTTCCCGCAAAGCTCGCCGACCGCAGGGTCAGCCGGAAGATCCAGGTCGGACAGGTCGCCGTGGGCGGAGACGCACCGGTGTCCGTGCAGTCCATGACCACGACCCGCACCTCGGACATCGGCTCGACGCTTCAGCAGATCGCGGAGCTGACCGCGTCCGGCTGCCAGATCGTGCGGGTGGCGTGTCCCACACAGGACGACGCCGACGCCCTCGCCACGATCGCCCGTAAATCCCAGATCCCGGTGATCGCGGACATCCACTTCCAGCCGAAGTACGTCTTCCAGGCCATCGACGCCGGCTGCGCCGCCGTCCGCGTCAACCCCGGCAACATCAAGCAGTTCGACGACAAGGTCAAGGAGATCGCGGACGCCGCCTCCGCGGCCGGCACCCCGATCCGCATCGGCGTCAACGCGGGCTCCCTCGACAAGCGGCTCCTGCAGAAGTACGGCAAGGCCACCCCCGAGGCGCTGGCCGAGTCCGCGCTGTGGGAGTGCTCGCTCTTCGAGGAGCACGGCTTCCGCGACCTCAAGATCTCGGTCAAGCACAACGACCCGGTCGTGATGGTCAACGCCTATCGCCGGCTGGCCGCCCAGTGCGACTACCCGCTGCACCTCGGTGTCACCGAGGCCGGCCCCTCCTTCCAGGGCACGATCAAGTCGGCCGTCGCCTTCGGCGCCCTGCTCAGCGAGGGCATCGGCGACACCATCCGGGTCTCGCTGTCCGCGCCGCCCGTCGAGGAGGTCAAGGTCGGCATCCAGATCCTGGAGTCCCTCGGCCTGCGCCAGCGTGGCCTGGAGATCGTCTCCTGCCCGTCCTGCGGCCGGGCCCAGGTGGACGTCTACAAGCTCGCCGACGAGGTCACCGCGGGCCTGGAGGGCATGGAGGTTCCGCTGCGCGTCGCCGTCATGGGCTGCGTCGTCAACGGCCCGGGCGAGGCCCGCGAGGCCGACCTGGGCGTCGCCTCCGGCAACGGCAAGGGCCAGATCTTCGTGAAGGGCGAGGTCATCAAGACCGTTCCCGAGGCCAAGATCGTCGAGACGCTCATCGACGAGGCCATGAAGATCGCCGAGCAGATGGAGAAGGACGGCGTCGCCTCCGGCGAGCCCGTCGTCACCACCGCCGGCTGACGCGCCCCTCGCACATCCACCCGACTCGCACGCCGCCGCCGCCCCACCACCGGCGCCGTCGCGCGGCCGATCCGGCCGCACGGCGGCGCCAGGCCATGGGCAGAGGTACAGTGCGAGAGATCGTTCCCCTTGCCCGCGGGCCGTACGGTGAGGCGCCGAGACGTTGTTGACCACCACCTCCACCAAGGTCGTCGAACCGGCCGAACTCCAGGACGCGCTGGCCGTGCTGCGCAGGGAGCCGGTGAACAACGCGTTCGTCACGGCCCGTGTGCAGGTCTCCGGGCTCGACCCGTGGCGTCTCGGCGGCGAGATGTGGGGCTGGTACCAGGACGGCCGCCTGGAAGCCCTCTGCTACGCCGGAGCCAACCTCGTCCCCCTGTGCGCGGGCCCCGAGGCCGTGAGCGCCTTCGCCGAGCGCGCCCGCCGCCAGGGCAGGCGCTGCTCCTCCATCGTCGGCCCCGCGGGACCCACGGCCGCCCTGTGGGCCGCCCTCGAACCGCACTGGGGCCCGGCCCGCGAGGTGCGCGCCAACCAGCCACTGATGATCACCGACCGGGTGCCGCCGGACATCGAGCCCGACCCCCGGGTGCGCCGCGTGACCAAGGGCGAGATGGACACCGTCCTGCCGGCCTGCGTGGCCATGTTCACCGAAGAGGTCGGCATCTCCCCGCTCGCTGGCGACGGCGGCCTCGTCTACCAGGCCCGCGTCGCCGAACTCGTCAGCTCGGGCCGCTCGTTCGCGCGCATCGAGGACGGCCAGGTCGTCTTCAAGGCCGAAATCGGCGCCGCCACCCCCTACGCCTGCCAGATCCAGGGTGTCTGGGTGGCGCCCGAGCGGCGCGGCGAGGGCCTGTCCGAGACGGGCATGGCCGCCGTCGTCGGCTACGCGCTGCGCGATGTCGCGCCGCTGGTCAGCCTCTACGTCAACGACTACAACGCCCCCGCGCGGGCCGCCTACCAGCGAGTCGGCTTCCGCGAGGTCGGCGCCTTCATGAGCGTGCTGTTCTGAGCGCGGCCCCGGGTGACGCCCGCCCCGCGATGTGCCGCCTCTTCGCGGCGGCCCGGCGGAGGAAGTAGCCTCCCCGCCATGCCGCATTCAGCCCGGGGGCAGCTCCCGGACCCCCGGAGCGTCGTCATCGGCCCGCTGGACCTGGCCGCCCGCGTGGACGACGCGCTGGCAGTGCAGGCCGTGGCCTTCGGCCTTACCGACGAAGAGATCGGCGTACGCAGACACATCGTCCTGCGCCATATGGCCGGCCCCGGCGCCAGTGCCCTGGGCGCCACCACCGAGGAGGGGCGGCTGGTCGGCTTCGTCTACGGCATGCCCAACGACGACACCCAGTGGTGGTCCACCATCGTGCGGCCCTACCTGGCCCGGGAGGGCAACGAGGGCTGGCTCAGCGGCTCTTTCGTGATCACCGAACTCCACGTCCACCCGGCCTTCCAGCACCGGGGCATCGGCCGCGGCCTGATCACGGCCCTCACCGACACCGCGGCGGAACCCCGCTCCCTGCTCTCGGCCCTGGACACCGACAGCCCGGCCCGCACGCTCTACCACGGCCTCGGCTACCACGACCTGGCCCGCCGCGTGCAGTTCCCGAGCGCGGTCCAGCCCTATGTCGTGATGGGCGCTGTGTTGCCGCTGGCGCGGTGGTGAGGGTGAGGGTGGGGGCAGCCCCGCCGTCCTCGGCGGGGAGATCTCGTTTTCGCGGCGTCGGTCCGGGCGGATAGGCTGCCGCCTCGGCGAGTTCGTCTCCTGACGGGTTCGTCCCCATCGCCAGCAGCCCAGCAGGAGTTCCCATGGCAGCCCGTGTCCAGCGTTTGTCCCGGTCGATGCTGAAGACGCTGCGGGATGACCCGGCCGACGCCGAGACGCTCAGCCACAAGCTGCTGGTCCGCGCCGGCTATGTGCGCCGTACTGCCGCCGGTATCTGGACGTGGCTGCCGCTGGGCAAGCAGGTGCTGGACAACGTCACGCGCATCGTGCGCGAGGAGATGGACGCCGCCGGCGGCCAGGAGGTGCTGCTGCCCGCCCTGCTGCCCAAGGAGCCCTACGAGGTGTCCGGGCGGTACGAGGAGTACGGTGACCTGCTCTTCCGCCTCAAGGACCGCAAGGGCGGCGAATACCTGCTCGGGCCCACCCACGAGGAGATCTTCACCCAGGTCGTCAAGGACCAGTGCACGTCCTACAAGGACCTGCCGGTGACCGTCTACCAGATCCAGACCAAGTACCGCGACGAGGCCCGCCCCCGCTCCGGCATCCTGCGGGGCCGCGAGTTCACGATGAAGGACTCGTACTCCTTCGACGTCTCCGACGAGGGCCTGGCCGACTCGTACGCGAGGCACCGCGTCGCCTACAAGCGCATCTTCGAGCGCCTCGGCCTGGACTACCGCATCGTCTCGGCCATCTCCGGCGCCATGGGCGGCTCGGCCTCCGAGGAGTTCCTGGCGCCCGCCGCCGCGGGCGAGGACACCTTTGTGCAGTGCCCGCAGTGCGGCTACGCGGCGAACACCGAGGCCATGACCTTCACCGTGGCACCCGCCGCCACCGAGGGCCACGATCCGGTGGAGAAGCTGGACACCCCCGACACCCCCACCATCGAGACCCTCGCCGCCCACCTGGGCGTCCCGGCCTCGGCCACCTTGAAGAACCTGCTGGTCAAGGTCGATGGCGAGATCACCGCCGTCGGCGTGCCGGGGGACCGCGAGGTGGACATGGGCAAGCTGGCCGAGCAGCTGGCACCCGCCGCCGTCGAACTGGTGACGGCCGAGGACTTCGAGGGCCGCGAGGACCTGGTGCGCGGCTACGTGGGCCCGCAGGGCGGCATGGCGGGCAAGGCGTTCCGCTACCTCGCCGACCCCCGCATCGCGCCCGGCACCAGCTGGATCACCGGCGCCAACGAAGCGGGCAAGCACGCGCGCAACGTGGTGTGCGGGCGGGACTTCGAGGTCGATCAGTACCTGGACGTCGTCGTGGTCGAGCCCGGCGACCCCTGCCCGAAGTGCGGGTCCGGCATCGAGCTGGACCGCGCCATCGAGATCGGCCACATCTTCCAGCTCGGCCGCAAGTACGCCGACGCCTTCGAGCTGGACGTCCTGGGCAAGGACGGCAAGCCTGTCCGCGTCACCATGGGCTCCTACGGCATCGGCGTCTCCCGCGCCGTCGCCGCGATCGCCGAGCAGAGCGCCGATGAGCAGGGCCTGTGCTGGCCGCGCGAGGTCGCGCCCGCCGATGTCCACGTCGTCGCCGCCGGCAAGGCGCAGCAGACCGAGGCGGCGCTGGAGATCGCGGAGCGGCTGGGCGATGCCGGGCTGCGCGTGCTGGTCGATGACCGCACGAGCGTCTCTCCGGGCGTGAAGTTCACCGACGCCGAGCTGATCGGCGTGCCCACGATCCTCATCGCGGGCCGGGGCATCAAGGACGGCCTGGTCGAGCTGAAGGACCGGCGTACCGGCGAGCGGGAAGAGCTGGCGATCGACGCGGCCGTCGCCCGTCTCACGGAGGGCTGACCGGCGCGGAGCGGGCCCGTTCCCGGGGGAGCGGGCCGCTGTCACCGAGAGGCCGAAGGCCGGATGACCGGGTGACGGCGCGGGCGGTGTGCGGCTCCGGGGCCCGGCAGGTTCACAGCCAGGCGGCGAACTCCAGCAGCATCTCCGCGTCCGCCCGGCTGCCGCCCGCCGCCTGGCGTACGGCGGATTCGACGGCGCGGTAGAGCGCCCACAGCCGTACCCGCTCGCGGGGGACGTCCAGCGAGTCCGCGAGTTTGTGGATGCGCCGCCGGGTCTGGGCGGCGGCGCCGGAGGCGGCCATCAGGTCGTGCAGCCGGTCGCGGGCCAGCCGGGCGAGGTCGAAGGCGGGCTCTCCGACCAGCGGATCCGGCCCCACGGTCAGCCAGGGCGCACGCTCACCGGAGCCGGGGGGCGAGGAGCTGGCCAGCACGGCGCCCTGCCGGAAGTCGCCGTGCAGCAGCACCGGTCTCCCCTCGGGCGGCTCGGCCAGCAGCGTCTCGCGTGCCTCCAGCGCGGCGGCCACCAGCGGCTCGGCGTCGAGCGGCACGGCCGAGCGCATCAGGGCCGCCTCCGTCCCGGTGTGCGCGGCCACGGTCTCGAAACCGTGCCCCGGCGCCACGGGCACCCACAGCCGGCGCACCACGGAGACGGCCTCCAGCGTGGCCTTGGCCTCCGGCAGCGAGCGCAGCGACACCTCGCGCCGCAGCCGCTCCAGGAGCAGCACCCCCTCTTCCGGGGCGGCGCGCAGTACCTGTACGGCTCCCAGCCCGTGCCAGGCGGTCAGTGCCTCGTGCTCGCGCGCCGCCCGCACCGGCGCGGGGGCCCCGTCGGGAGCCAGCAGCTTCAGCGTCGCGGGTGAGCCGTCGGCCTGCCGTACCAGCGCCGTCACGCTGCTGCGTCCGCCGGGGGAGACGATCCGCTCCAGCGACAGCTCCCAGCGCTCCAGCCACCGGCCCAGCAGCCGGGGTGTCTCCGCCAGCCAGGCCGGTCCCGCGGCGGCCCACTCGGCGTCCGGCTGCGCCGCCAGCGCGCGTACGAGCCGCTGCGGTGGGTCGAAGGGCACTGCGGGAGCCATGGTGAGGGCCTTTCAGAGCGGGGAGGCGCACCCGCGGTACGCGCGGGTCCGGGAGCGCGGGAGGAGCGGGTTACAGCGTGCCCGGCGCCCTGGACCCGCTCGGGGATTCCGAGGGGGAGGGCGGCGCGTCGTCCGCGCCCAGCTCGGTGAGACCGGGGAAGGCCACGCCGCCGCCCTTCCACCGGACGGAGCGGACGGCGGCCTCGCGCAGCGCGTCCGCCGCCTCCCGGCGCCTTGCCCCCTCGGTGGCCCGTACGAGGTCCGCGTAGACGCCCGCGAGCCGGCTCTCCAACTCGGCCGCGAGCCGTACGGCGGCGGCGCTGTCGGGGACGGCGAACGGCAGCGTGTAGGCAGCGGCGGCGGGCGCGGGCGTGCCGCCCAGGCTCCGCACGGTGCGGCGCAGCGCGTCCCGGCGGGCGCGGTGTGCGTCGTACGCCTGCCGTACCTCGGGCTTGCGGCTCTCGGCGATCCGGCCGCCGACGACGCCGTAGCCGTAGACGGCCGCGTGCTCGGCCCGCAGCGCGGCCTGAACGGCGGTCAGTTCCTTCATCCGTGCGCTCCGTCCGCTCCGTCGGCCCCGCTGTCTCCGCTGCCCTTGCCGTCCCCGCCGCCCTCTTCCAGGAGGTACACGTGCGCCGCGCCGCAGGCCGCGACCGAGGCCAGCAGCCGGGCCAGCTCCGGCGGGGCTGTGGCCAGCGCCTTGGCGCGCGCTCCGGCCAGCTTCCGCTCGGTCCCGGCGAGTGCGGCGAGCGCCGCCTTCTCGCTGCGCGGTACCCCCGAGGTGTCCGGTTCGGGGGTGCGCGAGGGGGTCGGCGAGGGGCCTTCCTGCCCGGCGGGCCGGTCCTGGCCCCCGGAAACCGGCGCCCCCGAGCGGCTCGCGGGCGGCTGCGAACCGGACGGGACAGGGGAGGGCGATCCGTCGCCCGTACCGCTGCCGCGCAGTACCTGTGCGTGGCGCGCGACCTCTTCGCGCAGCGGGCGCAGCCGCTCGGCCAGCGCCGGGTGCACCTCGACGGTGCCTTCGTAGCGGGCCACCAGCTGTTCGCTGTCGCGGGCGCTGCGGACGCGCAACTTCCGGCCGGCGTCGGAGCGTTCCGCGTCGGCGCTGCTCTGGCCGTCGCTGCATCCGGAGAGCAGTCCTGTCACCGGCACCGCTCCGGCGCCGACGGCTCCGAGCCCGCCGGTCAGCAGCGATCTGCGACGCGGCCGGGCTGCTGCCGGTGACGGCGTGCGCGGCATGTGTGCCCTCCCTGAATATGGGCCCTCGCCCGTACTTTTGAGCCTCGCGGGTCGGCGATCACCGCCACGCGAGAGTACCCGTGCCGCTCTTCGCGGATGCCACGGGCCACCCCGCCGCATCCGGCCCCGCCCGGCTCCCGCACAGGCGGTGCAGGCCCCGCCTGCCCCGAACGGGTCGGCGCAGCCCGCCACAGACGATAGGCTTGTGCGGCGACACGCCCCCGTTACAAGGCCCCCTACAACAGCACACGCGGCCGAGGAGTCACCCGGATGAGCACGACCCAGAGCGAGAGGCTGCGCGGACTGCTGGAACCGCTCGTCAGCGAGAGGGGGTTGGATCTCGAAGAGATCGACGTGACCCCGGCCGGAAAGCGGCGCGTGCTGCGCGTCGTCCTGGACGCTGATGACGGAGTCCAGCTCGACACCTGCGCCGAGGTGAGCCGCGCAGTGTCCGAGGCGCTCGACGAGAGCGACGTGATGGGCGGCTCCCCCTACGTGCTGGAGGTCACCTCCCCCGGCGCCGACCGCCCGCTGAGCGAGCAGCGGCACTACCGCCGCGCCCTCGGCAAACTGATCAAGGCGCAGCTCACCGAGGAGGCCGGCGGCGGCGAAGTGACCGCCCGGCTGATGGCGGTGGACGACGAGGGCATCGACGTGGAGGTCCCCGGCGTCAAGGGCCGCAAGCCCACCGCGCGGCGGCTCGCCTTCGACGGGATCGCCAAGGCGCGCGTGGAGATCGAGTTCAACCGCAAGGCCGCTGAGAAGGCGCAGCACGAGTCCGCGGCCACAGACCAAGAGAACAAGGAGGAGGCGTAGCCGTGGACATCGACATGAGTGCCCTGCGGGGGCTGGTGAGGGAGAAGGAGATCTCCCTCGACCTGCTGGTGGAGGCGATCGAATCGGCCCTCCTCATCGCGTACCACCGCACCGAGGGCAGCAGGCGCGACGCCCGCGTCGAGCTGAACCAGAAGAGCGGGCACGTCACCGTGTGGGCCAAGGAGAGCCCGGAGGACCTCGAAGAGGGTGCTGAGCCGAAGGAGTTCGACGACACCCCCACGGGCTTCGGCCGGATCGCGGCCACCACCGCGAAGCAGGTCATCCTCCAGCGGCTGCGGGACGCCGAGGAGGAGGTCACCTTCGGTGAGTACGCGGGCCGCGAGGGCGATGTCGTCGCGGGCGTCGTCCAGCAGGGCAAGGACCCCAAGAGCGTGCTGGTGGACATCGGCAAGCTGGAGGCGATCCTGCCCCCGCAGGAGCAGGTCCCCGGCGAGGACTACGCACACGGCACCCGCCTGCGTACTTATGTGGTGCGCGTCGCCAAGGGCGTGCGCGGCCCCTCGGTGACCCTCTCGCGAACCCACCCCAACCTCGTCAAGAAGCTCTTCGAGCTGGAGGTCCCCGAGATCGCCGACGGCTCGGTCGAGATCGCGGCCATCGCCCGTGAGGCAGGTCACCGCACCAAGATCGCCGTCCGCTCCACGCGTTCCGGACTGAACGCCAAGGGTGCCTGCATCGGCCCGATGGGCGGCCGGGTGCGCAACGTGATGGCGGAGCTGCACGGCGAGAAGATCGACATCGTGGACTGGTCCGAGGAGCCGGACGAGCTGGTGGCCAACGCGCTCTCCCCGGCCCGGGTGAGCCAGGTCGAGATCGTCGATCTGGCGGCCCGCTCGGCGCGAGTGACCGTGCCCGACTACCAGTTGTCGCTGGCCATCGGCAAGGAAGGCCAGAACGCGCGCCTCGCGGCCCGCCTCACCGGCTGGCGCATCGACATCCGCCCGGACACGGCGGACGCGGGCACTCCGGGGAGCGGGCAGCAGCCGGCGCAGGCCCAGCAGCGGGCGGCCGGACAGGACTGAGACCGGGCGCACCGCGCGCCCGGCCGCGAATGAGTAACGGCGCCCTTACCCCCCAAGGGGTTCGGGGCTTCGGGGAGGTAGACTTAAGCAGTGTCTGGCCGGACGCGTGACCGGGCATATCCTCAGCGGACCTGCGTGGGCTGCCGGGAGTGTACGGACAAGAGCGATCTGCTGCGGGTGGTCCTGGAGAGGGGAAGCCTGATCCCTGATCTTCGCGGTAGGCTGCCCGGCCGGGGTGCGTATCTGCACCCCGTTCCGGCCTGTCTTGAGCAGGCTGTCCGGCGCCGGGCGTTCAACAGGGCCTTCCGGGGTCCGGGTCCGTTCGATCTCGCGGAACTGCGAGAGCACGTGGAGCGGACAGCACAGGCAACACCGTAAGTGAGCTCGCACGGAACCTCCGTGCGGGACGAGGTACCTCGCGAGTTGGAAGTAGGTCGAGATTGCGATGAGCACTCGATGAGTACGCGATGAGTACGCCCATGCATAAGTAGCGAAGGTCCGGCGGACGATCCCCCGGGCCGTAAGGAGCGAAGTGGCTAAGGTCCGGGTATACGAGCTCGCCAAGGAGCTTGGAGTCGAGAGCAAGGTCGTCATGGCCAAGCTCCAAGAACTTGGAGAATTCGTCCGTTCGGCGTCCTCGACGATCGAGGCGCCGGTAGTCCGCAAACTGACTGACGCATTTGAAGCGGGCGGTGGCGGCGCCAAGAAGTCCGCCGCGAAGCCCGCGGCACCCAAGAAGGCGGCCGACTCCGCCGCACCCAAGCCGGGTGCGGGCGCGGCCCCCAAGCCGGGAGCGCCGAAGCCCGGCGCCCCCAAGCCGGGCCCCGAGGCCCCGGCAACCCCCGCGCCGGGTCCCGCTGAGGGCACCTCCGGCGCCCCCGCCGAGGCCCCCAAGCCCGCGGCGGCTCCCAAGCCCGCCGCGGAAGGCCCCCGGCCGGGTCCCGCCCAGCCGGTGACCCCGGCCAGGCCGGAGTTCCAGGCGCCGCCCGCGGCCCCCGGTGCCCCGAAGCCGGGCGCGCCCAGGCCCCCGCAGACCCCCAAGCCGGGCCAGACCTCTCGCCCCGGAGGCCAGGGTGGCCAGGGCCAGGGCGGCCGTGGTGGCCAGGGTGGTCAGGGAGGCCAGGCCCCGAAGCCGGGCCAGGGTGCTCCGAAGCCGGGTGGCCGTCCCTCCGGGCCGCGCCCCGGCAACAACCCCTTCACCTCCGGCGGCTCCACCGGTATGGCGCGCCCCCAGGCGCCCCGTCCCGGCGGTGCCCCCAAGCCCGGCCAGGGCGGTCCCAAGCCCGGCGGCGGCGCCCCCAAGCCCGGTCAGGGCCAGGGCGGCTCCGGCGGTCAGGGTGGTCCGCGTCCGCAGGCGCCGGGTGGCGGCCGTGCGACGCCGGGCAACATGCCCCGTCCGCAGGCCCCGCAGGGCGGCGGCGCAGGCCCGCGTCCCGGCGGCGGTAACCGTCCGAACCCGGGCATGATGCCGCAGCGTCCCGCCGCGGGCCCGCGTCCCGGTCCGGGCCGTGGTGGTCCTGGCGGCGGTGGCCGTCCCGGCGGCGGGCCCGGAGCGGGTCGTCCCGGCGGCGGTGGCGGCGGCTTCGCCGGCCGTCCCGGCGGGCCCGGAGCGGGTCGTCCCGGCGGCGGTGGCGGCGGTTTCGCCGGCCGTCCCGGCGGTGGCGGCGGTGGCCGTCCCGGTTTCGGCGGCCGTCCCGGCGGTCCCGGTGGCCGTGGCGGTACCCAGGGTGCCTTCGGCCGTCCCGGCGGCCCCGCGCGCCGTGGCCGCAAGTCGAAGCGGCAGAGGCGCCAGGAGTACGAGCAGATGCAGGCGCCGTCCGTCGGCGGTGTGATGCTGCCGCGCGGCAAGGGCGAGACCGTCCGGCTGTCGCGTGGTGCCTCGCTCACGGACTTCGCGGAGAAGATCAACGCCAACCCGGCGTCGCTGGTCCAGGTCATGTTCAACCTGGGCGAGATGGTCACCGCGACCCAGTCCGTCTCCGACGAGACGCTGCACCTCCTCGGCGAAGAGATGAACTACACGGTTCAGATCGTCAGCCCGGAGGAGGAGGACCGCGAGCTGCTGGAGTCCTTCGACATCGAGTTCGGTGAGGACGAGGGCGGCGAGGAAGCGCTCACGGCACGGCCCCCGGTGGTCACCGTCATGGGCCACGTCGACCACGGTAAGACGCGCCTTCTGGATGCCATCCGGAAGACCAACGTCATCGAGGGCGAGGCCGGCGGCATCACCCAGCACATCGGCGCCTACCAGGCATCGACCGAGGTCAACGGTGAAGAGCGCAAGATCACCTTCATCGACACCCCCGGTCACGAGGCGTTCACCGCCATGCGTGCCCGTGGTGCCAAGTCCACCGACATCGCGATCCTCGTGGTCGCGGCCAACGACGGCGTGATGCCGCAGACCGTCGAGGCGTTGAACCACGCCAAGGCGGCCGATGTGCCGATCGTCGTCGCGGTCAACAAGATCGACGTGGAAGGCGCGGACCCGACCAAGGTCCGTGGCCAGCTCACCGAGTACGGCCTGGTGGCCGAGGAGTACGGCGGCGACACGATGTTCGTCGACATCTCCGCGCGCCAGGGGCTGAACATCAAGGAGCTGCTGGAGGCCGTGGTCCTGACCGCGGACGCCTCGCTCGACCTGCGGGCCAACCCCGACCAGGACGCGCAGGGCATCGCGATCGAGGCCCACCTGGACCGCGGCCGTGGCGCCGTGGCCACCGTGCTGGTCCAGCGCGGCACGCTCCAGGTCGGCGAGACCATGGTCGTGGGCGATGCCTACGGCAGGGTCCGCGCGATGCTCGACGACAAGGGCGAGAACATCAAGGAAGCGGGTCCCTCGACCCCCGTCCTGGTGCTCGGCTTGACCAACGTCCCGGGCGCCGGCGACAACTTCCTGGTGGTGGACGAGGACCGCACCGCCCGGCAGATCGCCGAGAAGCGCGCGGCGCGCGAGCGCAACGCGGCCTTCGCCAAGCGGACCCGCCGCGTCTCCCTGGAGGACCTGGACAAGGTGCTCAAGGCGGGCGAGGTGCAGCAGCTCAACCTCATCATCAAGGGCGACGCGTCCGGTTCGGTCGAGGCCCTGGAGTCCTCGCTGCTCCAGCTCGACGTCGGCGAAGAGGTGGACCTGCGCATCCTGCACCGCGGGGTGGGTGCGGTCACCGAGACCGACATCGACCTGGCGACCGGCTCCGACGCGATCGTGATCGGCTTCAACGTCCGCGCCGAGGGGCGTGCGACGCAGCTGGCCGAGCGCGAGGGTGTCGATGTCCGCTACTACTCGGTGATCTACCAGGTCATCGAGGAGATCGAGGCAGCCCTGAAGGGCATGCTGAAGCCGGAGTACGAAGAGGTCGAGCTGGGTACGGCGGAGATCCGCGAGATCTTCCGCTCGTCCAAGCTGGGCAACATCGCGGGTGTCCTCATCCGCTCCGGCGAGGTCAAGCGGAACACCAAGGCACGCCTGGTGCGCGACGGCAAGGTCGTGGCGGAGAACCTCAACATCGTGGGGCTGCGCCGCTTCAAGGACGACGTCACCGAGATCCGCGAAGGCTTCGAGGGCGGTATCAACCTCGGCAGCTTCAACGACATCAAGGTCGATGACGTCATCGCGACGTACGAGATGAGGGAGAAGCCTCGCGGCTGATCCCCCTGCCGAAGCTCGGGGCCGCCACCCTGGGGGTGGCGGTCGGGCGACGGGAGGGCGAGATGAGGGAGAAGCCTCGCGGCTGATCCGTGGTTTCGTTCCGGGGCCGGTCGGCGGAAGGAATTCCGTCGATCGGCCCCGGCCGTTGCGTGTACGGTTCCAGGGTCTCGTACCCCCAGGCCCCCCGGGTGGCATGACCCGCACTGTATGTACGTAGGGACGCTGTCCTTCGACCTGCTCCTCGGCGACGTACGGTCGCTGAAGGAGAAGCGCTCCGTCGTCCGCCCGATCGTCGCCGAGCTGCACCGCAAGTACGCGGTCAGCGTGGCGGAGACCGGCGAACAGGACCTCTACCGCAGGGCCCATATCGGCCTCGCGGCGGTCTCGGGCGAGGCGGGGCACCTCACAGAAGTGCTGGACCGCTGCGAGCGGCTTGTCGCGGCGCGGCCAGAGGTGGAGCTGCTGTCGGTACGACGGCGGATCCACGGTGATGATGACGAATGAGCGCATGAGCGAGGAGACGGACCAGTGGCCGACAATGCGCGGGCGAAGAGGCTGGCGGACCTCATCCGTGAGGTGGTCGCGGAAAAGCTGTACCGGGGTATCAAGGATCCGCGGCTCGGCACACATGTGACCGTCACGGACACCAGGGTCACCGGCGATCTCAGGGAGGCGACGGTCTTCTACACCGTCTACGGCGACGAAGAGGCGCGCAAGGCAGCCGCGGCCGGCCTGGAGAGCGCCAAGGGCGTTCTCCGCTCCGCCGTCGGCTCCGCCGCGGGCATCAAGCACACGCCGAGCCTGACCTTCGTGGCGGACGCCCTGCCGGAGAACGCCAAGACGATCGACGAGGCACTCGCGCGGGCGCGGGCCGCCGACGAGGAGGTGCGCAAGGTCTCCTCCGGCGCCTCGTACGCGGGCGAGGCCGACCCGTACCGCAAGCCGGGCGAGGACGCCGACCCCGCCGACGAAGCCGAGGTCGATGACGACATCGAGGACGTCGCGGACGCGGGCGGCGACGGCCGGGGCGCGGGTGGCGGCACGGGCACGCGCGGCAAGGACGAGAGCGCCTGAGCTGTGGCACGTAAGAGAGACAACGGGCCCGGCGGGCTGGTCATCGTCGACAAGCCCGCCGGTTTCACCTCCCACGACGTCGTCGCCAAGCTGCGCGGTATGGCACGCACCCGGCGCGTGGGGCATGCGGGAACGCTCGACCCGATGGCCACCGGGGTGCTCGTCCTCGGCACCGAGCGGGCGACCCGGCTGCTCGGCCATCTCGCGCTGACCGAGAAGGAGTACGTCGCCACCGTCCGGCTCGGCCAGGACACCGTGACCGAGGACGCGGAGGGCGAGTTCACCGCCTCGTCGGGAGCCAAAGACCTGGCCCGCGAGGCCGTGGACGCCGCCGTCGCGCGGCTCACCGGCGACATCCTCCAGATCCCCTCCAAGGTCAGCGCCGTCAAGGTGGACGGCAAGCGGGCCTATGCGCGGGTGCGCGAGGGCGAGGAGGTCGAACTGGCCGCCCGGCCGGTCACCGTCTCCTCGTTCGCGGTGCACGACATGCGCGAGGAGACGGCGGAGGACGGCACACCCGTCACCGACCTGCTGGTCTCCGTGGTGTGCTCGTCCGGCACGTACGTGCGTGCGCTCGCCCGCGACCTGGGCTCGGCGCTCGGCACGGGCGGCCACCTCACGGCGCTGCGCCGCACCCGGGTCGGCCCGTACGGGCTGGAGGGTGCGTACACGCTGGAGCGGTTGCAGGAGCGTGTGGACGGCGAACAGCCGCTGCCCGTACTGCCGTTGGGCGAGGCGGCGGCCGAGGCATTCCCCCGCTGGGACGTCGATGAGGAGCAGGCCCGGCTGATCGGCAACGGCGCGCGGTTGCGCATGCCGGCGGCGTTCGTCCGGCAGCGCGAGTCCGGTGCGGGCGGTGGGCCGGTCGCGGTCTTCGGGCCTGGAGAGCGGTTCGTGGCGCTTGTGGAGGAGTGGGACGGCAAGGCGAAGAGCCTGGCTGTGTTCGCCTGAGTCTGCCGTCACCCGCGGTGGTCCTTGCCCTGAGCCCGCGCCGTCATCTGGGTTCATCTGCGTTCGCCCTCGCCGTCCGTGTTGTCCGGGCGGGTATGGCGTTGCGGCCCCGGTGTTGAGTGTCCGGTGTCGCGGGATCGGGTGTTGAGCGTCCGTTATGGCGTGTTCGGTGTTGCGTGCCCGGTACCCGGTGCCCGGTGCCCGGTGCCCGGCGAGCGTGCGGCGGGCGCCCGGTGTTCGTGCGCGGACGCCGGGCGCCCCCTTCGCACGTGCGGGCGCCCGCCCCACGTTCCCCCTCCTGATCCCCAAGATCTCTATGTCCACTCGTGGACACCGTTTCACCCCCCTGTGCGGGCGCTTGGAGTGAAGCATGGGCGCGGACGGGGGCGCGTTCGCGGCAGGGCCTGTCGCCGCTGATCAACTCCGCTCTACGGTCGGGATGGTGGGGCGGTGGGGCGGCCAGCGTGGAGGTTCGGGCGATGTCGGCGGTGCGTAGGGGGCCCGCTCTGGCGCACATCTGCGATCTGGCGGGACGGCCGCGGGGCACGGGTTTCCCGGCCGACGCTCTCGGCACCCTCGTCACCAGCCATGAAGCGGTCGATGGGCTGAGCCGGGTGGTGGTCCAGGCGGGCGGGCGCAGTTGCCTGGCCGAGAGCGGCGACATCACGCCGGTTCCCGAGTGGGACCTCGCGCTCATCCGTACCCGGGGGCTGGGGCTCGCGCCGCTGGTGATCGGCGGTGAGCGCGCGCATCCCGGCGGCAGCCCGGTTGACCTGCGGATCGACGAGCCGCTGCGGGCGACGCTGGTCGGCACCACCGCGGCGACGTACACCTCGACCGAGCGCTACCACCCCCTGGCCCAGGTGCTGGAACTGGCGGTCCCCGACGCCCTGCGCGTGCAACTGCGGCTCAGCAGACCGGCGTCGGGCGCACCCGTGCTGGACGCTGTCACCGGCGCCGTCCTGGGCGTCCTGGGCACCGCGCTGCACGCTCCGGGCCGCGCCGCCGTCTTCGCGGTGCCGCTGTACGCGACCGGGATGCCGGTGCCCGAGGGACCGCTCAGGGCGCTCCTGCGGCACAACGCCGCAGGAGTGCCGGGCTTCGGGCCCGACCTGAACCTGGCCGGAGCACTCCGGCTGTCGGCGACCTCGGTCGGGCCGGCGGTGGAGCGCTGTGCGCACGCGGCGACCCGGCCCGGCATCGCTATCGCCCTGAAGGAGTTCGCGAACGGGAACGCCTCCGTCCTCGCGCTGCTGGGTGACCCCGGCACCGGACGCACGACCGAACTGGCCGCGTTCGCCGCACGGCGGATCTTCGGCGCCGCGCCTGTGCCGGCCGCCGGGACTGTACCCGCGGCGGCCTCCGATTCCGTGCCCACCCCGGCCGACGGTGCGGAGCCCGCGCCGACCGTGTGGCTGCGCGGGGCCGACCTGCACGACGGCGACGGCAGCGTACGGGAGGCCGTCGGGCGCGCACTGGCCTCGGCGGGCCGGATCCTCGCCGCCTCCCACCATGCGGCGGGCCTGGGCGTGTGGCGTGCGCAGGATCCGCGCGAGGCCAACCCCGATGTGGTCGCACGCCTGTCGCGCACCGCGGGCCGCCCGCTGCTCGTCCTGCTCGACTCCCCCGAGGAGATGCCGCCCCAACTCGCCCAGCGCCTGCGCCGGTGGATCACCGGGACGGCGAGCTGGCTGCGTGCCGCGGGGGCCCGTATGGCCGTGGCCTGCCGCCCCGAGTTCTGGGGGCACGCCGGTCCGCTCTTCCCCCGCGAGATGCTGCACGTGCCACCGGATGCCTGGGCGGAAGCGGCGCTTCCGCAGGAGTCGGCACCTTCGCGGAAGCCGGAGGGTTCGCGGAAGGCGGCGGGTTCGTCCGCCGGAGTGCCCATCGGAGTGCCATTCGGAGCGCTGTCCGGAGTGCCGTCCGGAGAGGTGTTGCCCGGGTGCGTGCGTATCGGCGATCTGCCGGAGCGGGAAGCCGTCCGGGTCCGTTCGGTCTACGGCCTGCGGGACGGTGCGCTCGCACCGGAGGATGAGGGGCACCCTCTGGCGATCCGGATGCTGGCCCAAGTGCACGCGGCACAGGGCGGTTCGGGGGCGGGGGCGCTGTCCGCGCGGCAGCCCGCGCGGGTGGAGATCTTCTCCGCCTATCTGGACCTGCTCTGTCTGCGCGTCGCCCTGCGGATGAGGAGCGGAGAGCGGCGGACGGGGACAGCGGCCGGGCCGGTCGATGTCCGGCGGCTGGCCACGCGGGTGGCGGGCCGGTTCCACCAGGCGGCCCGGCACTGTCTGGGGCCGGGGCAGGGGGAGTTGGAGCCAGCTGCCTTCGAGGAGCTGTTCCCCCGGAGCGGAGGCTGGGCCTCCGCCGTACTCGCCGAGGGCGCACTGGTGCGGGCGGGTGAGGGGTACCGCTTCGCGGACGAGGAGTTCGCCGACTGGATCCAGGGCCGCCACCTCGAACTGGACGCCGCTTTGGACGCGTTGGTGCACCACAGAAGCGCCGCCACTCTCGCCCCCGTCCCGCGTCACCGCGCCGGGCCGGTGGTGCACTCGCTCCTGCTGTGCGGGCACCGGGACGGCCACGAGGCGCTGGCCCCGCGGCTGCGGAGGCTGGCCGACGCGCTGGTGTCCGCCTGCGCCTGCGCCTCCGCCTCCGATGGCGGCGACGAGAGCGGGAACGACGACGAGGAGGTGGGTGATGAGGGGGAGGGGGAGGTCGGTGACGAGAGTGTGCGCAGCGACGAGGCGGTGTGGTGGAGTGCGCACCTGCTGAGGGAGACCCTGCTCCGGGTGCCGGATGCCGGCCCCTACACGGAGGTGCTGCGCGTCCTCGCCCGCTTCGTCGTGAGGACGGAAGCGGAGGCACGGAAGGAGGGCGACTCCGGGTACGCGCCATATTCCGGTTTCGGGCCGTGGTTTTGGCGACGTCTGTCCCTGCCCGTGGCTGACAAGGCAGAACTGCTGCGGCTCCTGCTCCCGGCGGACCCTCCGTTTCCGGGGCGGCACGCCCCTTCCGGCCGACCCTCCGATCCTGCCTTTCCCGGCTGTCCGGATGCCGCGTCGCGGGAGCGCTTCCTCGACGTCGTGGGTGGGCTGCTCGCGGCCGAGCCCCAGGCCATGCAGCCGGTGCTGTGCGAGTGGTTCGGCGACCCGCGTCCGCTGCGGTTGTGCACGGAGGACGTGCGGGAGGCCGACGGCCCGGCTCCGACCGTGGCCGCCGCGGCGCAGGCGCTCTTGTACGTCCACCGGGGGCGTGCCTTGGATGAGCTGCTTGAGGTGCTGGTGGAGGCGGCGCACCCGCGCGCCGACGAACTGCTCGCCGAACTGGTGCACGAGGAGCCCTCGGGCGTCTGCCGCGCCGTCCGTCGCTGGGCACGCGCCCCGCGCGACGGGTGGGGCGGGCGTGACAGGCGCGACGGGCGGTGGGGCGCGGCGGCCACCTACGGGCTGCGCGCCGCGCGCCGCGTCCGTAGCGACGCCGACCGCGAACTGCTGCGGGGTGCCGCGCTCGCCCTGTTGCGTGAGTGCGGCGGCTCCGCGCGGGGTGACGCGGCGCTGGCACTGCTGGTACGGGATCCCGCCAGCCGTTCGAGATACGTGGATGCCGCGCTCCGGCGCTTCGCCGAGACGGGCGACCCCGAGCTGACAGCCGCACTGGGAACGGCGCTGAACACCCATCCTGAGCCGGTGTTCACCGCGTTCTCCGCGCTCTTGACGGGGCCGGTGTCCTCCCAGGAGGCACCGCTGCGGGCGAGCCTGGCCCGCGTCCTCGGCGCGGGGCAGGGGCCCTTGCGCGATGAACTGCTGGACCTGCTGCTGGCAGCGGAGCGGGAGTTGCCCGTGCTGGAGACGGCGCTGGACGCGGTGGTCAGGGGCGGCCGGCAGCGGCGGGCCCGAAGATCCGCGGCATCCGGCGGAGACGGAGGATTCCCGGCATCCGGTGGAAACGGAGAACGCGCGGCATCCGGTGGTGCGGAAGAAGTCATGGCATCCGGTGGCGCGGGGAGCGCTGGGGCATCGGCGCCGGGTACGGGGACGGGTACGGGACCGGCATGGGCGTCGGTACCGGGGGCTGAATCCGGGTCGCGGTCAGGACCGGGGTTGGGCTTGGGGTCAGGACCGGGGACGGCATCCGGATCGGGGCCGTCAGCGGTGGAGCCTGCCGAGGAGCGCTGGCCCGAAGGAGAGCTGGTGCGGCGTATCGGACTGCGGATGGCCGTCGTACCGCAGGGCGTCGCCTGCTTCGACCGGGCTCTGGCGGGCCTCGCGCGCGAGGTGCCCGGCTTCGCGGGGGCCCTGCGGGCATGGGTGACCGGCGCACCGGATGCCTGGGCGGTGCTGGGGCCGGGCGCCCGCCGTATGTGCGAGGTGCTGGGTACGCGTACATAGGGCGGGCTCCCGGCCCGGGGCTCCGGGGCGGCGCTTTCCGGCCCCCGGCGGCGCTCCCGGCCCGAGGGCCTCACCGGGGCCGTGTCGGGACGCCCGCCCGCTGGAGGGCCGGGACCGGGACAGTGGCCGGGACCGTGGCCGGGCGCCTCCCGTCCGGCCACTGGGTGGATCCTGCCGGGGTGGGTCCGTGCCGGGCACGAGTGCGCGGCATGGCACCCTTGGACCGGCGAGAACCATCGTCATCACCATCGGCTCAGGCACTGGCTAACTAGGTATCGACGAGGAGCAGGACGTGCAGCGCTGGCGTGGCTTGGAGGACATCCCCGAGGGCTGGGGGCGCAGCGTCGTCACCATCGGCTCGTACGACGGGGTGCACCGCGGGCACCAGCTCATCATCGGCAAGACGGTGGAGCGCGCCAGGGAGCTGGACGTTCCCGCCGTCGTCGTCACTTTCGACCCGCACCCCAGCGAGGTCGTCCGCCCCGGCAGCCACCCCCCGCTGCTCGCCCCCCATCACCGGCGGGCCGATCTCATGGCGGACCTCGGGGTGGACGCGGTCTTGGTCCTGCCCTTCACCTCGGACTTCTCCAAGCTGGCACCGGCCGACTTCGTGGTGAAGGTCCTGGTCGACAAGCTGCACGCCCGCAGCGTCGTCGAGGGCCCCAACTTCCGCTTCGGCCACAAGGCGGCGGGGAACGTCGCTTCGCTGGCCGAGCTGGGCGGAACGTACGATTACGACGTGGTCGTCGTGGACCTCTTCGAGCGTGCGGAGAGCGGGGAGCCGTTCTCCTCGACGCTGACGCGCCGCCTGATCGCCGAGGGCGAGGTGCGCGGGGCCGCCGAGATCCTCGGCAGGCCGCACCGCGTCGAGGGCATCGTGGTGCGCGGCGCGCAGCGGGGACGCGAGCTGGGCTACCCCACCGCGAACGTGGAGACCCTGCCGCACACCGCCATCCCCGCCGACGGGGTGTACGCGGGCTGGCTGACGGTGCGGGGCGAGGCGATGCCCGCGGCGATCTCCGTCGGCACCAACCCCCAGTTCGAGGGCACGGAACGCACAGTGGAGGCGTACGCCATCGACCGTGTGGACCTGGACCTGTACGGGCTGCATGTCGAGGTGGACTTCCTGGAGTACATCCGGGGCCAGGAGAAGTTCGAGACTCTGGACGCGCTCAAGGACCGCATGGCTCTGGACGTGGACCGGGCCAGAGATCTGGTCGGTGTGGCCGACGCGGAGCGGGGCTGAAGCCGGCGGTGGGCAGTCGGCGGCCGACGGGGCGGATCGACAGCCGTTAGCCGACAGCCGACAGCAGGTGGCCGGTAGTTGGTGGCTGAGGACCGGCAGTTGGCTGTGCCGGCTGTGTCGACCGCACGGAGACGTGGAAACACTGGGGAGGGGCCCGGCGGATCGTCCCCCCGGGCCCCTCCTCGTTGCTGCCGCAACCGCGAGGCTACTGCTGCCAGCCGCCGCCGGACTGAGGCGGCTGCGGGTAGGTCATACCCCCGCCCGCGTACGGCTGCTGGGGTGCCTGGGCCTGTTGCCCGCCCGGGCCCTGGGCCTGTGAGGGGTCCGGCTGTCCGCCGGGGCCCGGCATGGGCGGGGCCAGCTGCGGCGGCGGATTGCCATCGGCCGTCCACAGGCCCTGCTCCCGCTGGGCACGGGCGAAGTCCTCGGCGACCAGCGCGGAGAGGTTGAAGTACGCCTCCCGGGTCCTGGGCCGCATCAGGCTCAAGTCCAGCTCGGCGCCCGCCGAAAGGTGCTCGTCGAACGGGATGGTCACCACACCGCGGCAGCGCGTCTCGAAGTGCGCCACGATGTCCTCGACCTTGATCATCTTGCCGGTCTCACGGACCCCGGAGATCACGGTGATGCTGCGCTGCACCAAGTCGGAGTATCCGTGCGCCGCCAGCCAGTCGAGCGTGGTACTCGCGCTGCTGGCGCCATCGACCGAGGGCGTGGAGATGATCATCAACTGGTCCGCGAGGTCCAGCACTCCGCGCATCGCGGAGTAGAGCAGACCCGTGCCGGAGTCGGTCAGGATGATCGGATACTGCTTGCCCAGCACGTCGATGACGCGTCGGTAGTCGTCGTCGTTGAACGTGGTCGAGATCGCCGGGTCCACGTCGTTCGCCAGGATCTCCAGCCCGGAGGCCGCCTGCGAGGTGAACCGGCGGATGTCCATATAGCTGTTGAGGTACGGGATCGCCATGACCAGGTCCCGGATGGTGGCACCCGTCTCGCGGCGTACCCGGCGGCCGAGCGTACCGGCGTCCGGGTTGGCGTCGATGGCGATGACCTTGTCCTGGCGCTCGGTCGCCAGGGTGGAGCCCAGCGCGGTCGTGGTCGTCGTCTTGCCGACGCCGCCCTTGAGGCTGATGACCGCTATCCGGTAGCAGGAGAGCACCGGAGTGCGGATCACCTCAAGCTTGCGCTGACGCTCGGCCTCCTCCTTCTTCGCGCCGAAGCGGAAGCGGTTGGCGCTCCGGTTGGGGTTCTGCGGCCGGGGCTTCTTCTTGCTGTTGATCAGCCGGTCGGAGGACAGCTCAACTGCCGCTGTATAGCCAAGCGGAGAGCCGGACTGGTCCAGCCGACGCGGATCCACCGCACCGGGGTGGGGCTGGAGCGGCGAGTGAGTCTGGGCGGGAGGCTGGCCCTGGCCCTGGCCGGGGACCGGGGGCTGGTCTGGGGCCTGGCCCTGAGCCGTCGGCGGTTGTGCCTGGCCGGGCTGCGGCTGAGCGGGGTGGGCCTGCTGACCGTGCGGGGGCAGGGGCTGCGGATGCTGGTCCGGCTGGGCGTGACCTGGCGGAACTTGGCCCGGCTGCGGCTGTCCGGCCGGGTGCGGATATCCGTACGCGCCCTGGCTCTGCTGGCCCGGCTGGCTCTGGGAGCCCTGCTGGCCTTGGGAAAATTGGGGTGCCTGTGCGGCCTCTGGCGTGTGCGGTGCGTGCGGCTGCTGGGGCGGCTGCTGTCCTTGGGGAGCCGAGGACAGGGGAGCGTCGCCCGGTGGCAGAGCTACATCGGTCCCCGGCTGCTGCTGGCCCGGCGCGGGGTTGTGCGGGTATCCGTAGCCGCCCTGTCCGGTGGCGGGCAGCGGGCTCGGTCCCTGTGGCGGCTGGGACTGCGGCGGCTGTGGGGTTTGCGGGGGCTGTTGCGGCTGCGTCAGCGGCGGTTGCGCGGGTTGCTGCGAGCCGTCACCTTGCTGCGGGCCGTTCGCGGGCCAGGGCGTCCCCGGAGGCGGGGAAGCGGTGGCGGGCTGGAAGTCCGGTGGCAGCGGCGGGAGTCCGCCACCGGCTGGGGTGCTGCCGCCCCCCTCGGCGGGAGTGGTGGGCCACGGTGCGGCCTGCTGGGGCGCTGCCGGAGAGAGCGGGTGCGGAGGAATGGCGTCCCGAGGCTCGGCGTCCCGCGGTTCGGCGGGAGCCGGAGGCGGCGGGGCGTCCTCGATCCGGCGCTCCTCGGAGGGTGATTCCAGCGCGAAGTCGTAGGCGGCCGGAATGGCGTCCTGCGCCTCGGGGCTGCCCATTCCCTTCGCAGAACCCGTGCGGAAGCCGGAACCTGACGGATCGTCACCGGACGTGGCGCCTACGGCGTCCCGGGACTCGTCCTCCGGCTGTGCGGGAGTGGACGCGGGGGAGGGGTTGGTGGAAGTGGCGGTGCCGGGCACGGAAGGTGCCGGGGGACCGCTGTCGGTCGCCGTGGGGGCGGGGAGGTTCTCCCCGTCATCCTTCGTAGTGGACTCTTCGTGCTCGTGCTCGCGCTCCGCTTTGGCGTAGGCGGCCATCTCGCGGCGCAGGGCCGAGGCCGAGAAGCGCATGGTGGCGCCGTCCTCGGCGTCCCCGGCGCCCTTGGGAGCGCTGTCCCCGCTGTCGTCGCCGGCGCTGTGGGCCGTTCCGCTTCCGGGCCCGTTCTCGGGCCCGCTTCCGGGCGCGTCCGCCTCCGGCTCAGGGGGCGTTGACACGGGTCCGGAGGTCGCGTCGGCCCCGTCCCCCCGGTCCTCGGCTTCTTCACGAGCATGCTCATCCGCGCTCGTGCGGGTGCCCGGGATCCCGGCAGCGCTCTGGTCGTCCTGGAGGCTTGCCGGGAACCGGGCGTGCTCCTGCTCGTCCTCGCTCGACGGCTCGGAGAAGGAGTGCGGTTCGGGCTCGGTGGAGGGCGGTTCCGTAGTGGAGGAGGTCCCTGCCTCCGGAGCCACGGACTCCGGCCGCCAGGAACTCACGCCGAACGAACCCGCATCCGGTGCGTCGTCGTACGAGCCGGTATCCGGTGCGGCGCCCGAAGTGGCGGTATCCGGTGCGGCGCCCGAAGTGGCGGCATCCGGTGCGCCGGACTGCGACCGGGCCCCGTCCCGCAAGTCCTCTTCCGGCTCGCCCTCATCCAGTGAGCGTTCACCGAAGGAGTCGGGCCCCAGTACGCCCCCCTCGTCGCGTACGGCTTCCGCATCCGGACGACCGGCGGCGCCGTCAGGCTCGCGTGCATCTGCCGAAGGCTCCTGTTCCGGCTCCTGTTCCCGTTCCTGCTCCCGCCCCGCCCGCTGTTCGCCGAGGGGCTTCAGGGAGGGGAAGGCCGGCAGGTCGTCGGCGGGGGCGGGCGGGTCCGGCTCGCTGGAGGGCATCCGCGGTGCCTCGGCCGAGGGCGGCGCGGTGGGAGCGGCGGGCGGCGGGGCACTGGCGTAGTCCGTGCCGTAACCCGTGCCGTAGGCCGGGGCCTCCGGTGCGGGGGTTCCATAGCCGGAAGCGGGGTCCGAGTAGCCGGAGGTGCGGTCGGAGCCGAGTCCCGACCCGTGTTCCAAGCCCGTTCCCGCCCCGTGCTCCGGGCCGGATCCCGATTCGCGCTCCGCGGCGTCGTCGCGGCCGTAGCCCGTTCCGTAGCCCGCGTCGTACCCCGTGCCCGGGGGCTCTGTGGGGGCGCTCACCGGAGTGCTGTCGGACCGGCCGGCCGCCTCCTGCGTGTACCAGGCAGGAGGCGTGTAATCGATGGTGAACTGCCCCGTCGATTCGGTCTCGGACTCAACATCTTCCGCATCGAGCCGATCGGAGCCGGGCGTGGTCCCGCCGACGCGGATCTCGTCCCGATCGCTGCTCACAATGCCTCCTGCTGTGGTCATTCACCCCGGTTTGACGCGCGCTGACCCACGCACGTCACTCCAGCCTAATCATCGCGACTGCCGTTACGGCAGTTCGGTCCTGCCAGCGGAAGGGGAAGAAAGTGTGCCCTTCGACCGAACTTTCCAACTCCACCCGTATGCGGCACAACCGGGAGCAGGTGAGGGACTTCGGGCGAAGCCACCCCAACCGCTTCAGCGATCCTTACCCGCTCAACTGCCGTCGTCCGACGGTCGCTCCGCCCAGTGTGCACCGTGGCCCCGTCCGGCTGTCATCTCTGTGGCCGCGGGGGCCTTCCATCCGCCCTCAGTCCAGTCGGCGGGCCGTGCCCAGCAGTCCGGATTCCGCGTCGGTCGGCTGGGTGAGCGAGTACTGGCGGTCGTGTCGCGTACACCACAGCGTCACGCCGTCGCCCAGCGTGGAGAGCGCCTCCACCTCCCGGCGGGGCAACTGCATGATCCGGCCGATGTGCTGTGCCTCATCCGGTGAGACCCGCTGGATGCCCACCAGTGAGGCACCGCGCAGCAACCGGGGGGCCACCGGGCTGAGATAGGGCAGCAGCGTCAGTACCGACTGCCAGGGCATCGAGGAGACCCGGCCGCGCGGTGGGCGCATGCCGCAGTCCCGGATGACGAGTACGGGGCTGCCGACGGTGGCCCCCATGGGCGGCACCCGGCCCACGTCGTAGAGCGAGATGCACTCCTGGCCCGCGCCCGCGGCCTGCACCAGCGTCGTCCACGCCTGGGCGCGGCCGGTCTCCACCGCGACGCGCGCGCCCGTTCCGGCCAGGCGCAGCGCGAGGACCTGCGCTGTCCACAGGCCCCCGATCAGCAGTACGTCGTAGGCGACCGGATGGTGGAAGCCGACGACCTGGGGGCGGCCCTCGGAGTCGTTCCCGACGACCACGCCGTCGTCTCCGATGGGCAGCGAGAGCGCGCCCAGATGGTCGGCCGGCAGGGCGTGTGCCGAATGCCGGGGGCCCAGCAGGCCGTGGGGGCGAGCGCCGGTGGCCATCAGCGGGTACCTCCCAGCGGCAGGGTGGCGAGGGCGCCGGGGACCTGTTCTCTGTCGAGCCGCACCAGGCTCAGCCGGGCCGAGCGCGCGGCCTGCTCCAGATGCCGCCGGGCCGCGGCCAGTTCGTTGTCCGAGCGTCCGGTCAGCCGCACATGGCCGCTGACCGTGACCGCGGTGCGGCGGGCCGAGCGGCCCAGCGTCAGGCTGAAGGTGGTGGTCAGCGTCGGCACCGAGGTCAGCAGCGCCACCAGCCGGGGCAGTGGCGTGGCAGCGCGGCCCAGCTCCGGCCAGCGGCCCACCCCGTACGTGGTGTGCCAGCGGTCGTCGCACCGCCACACGCGCGAGGACTCGGCGGTGCGCCGGGCGGGCGCCGCGTCCGGCCGGCTCGCGCGCGCCGTCGCCACCGGGTTCACACAGGCCGAGGTGGCCACCGCGGAGATCAGCTCTTCCTCGTTGAGCACCGTCGAGATGAATCCGGCTCCCGTCACCCGGCTCGCCAGATGGTCCGCCGCTCGCACCAGGCAGCGCTGAGCGCCCTCCAAGCCGCCGCCACGCGCCTCGACAGCCTCCGGGCACAGCTCCGGGTCGAGCTTGAGCGCCACCCACGTCAGCCGCAGCGCGGGCGAGCCCGTCTGCTCCTGGAGCGGGCCGTAGCTCCTCCTGGCCACCGACTGTTCGGGCAGATGTGGCGCGGGGGCGGGCTGGACGTGCTGGACGATCTGCACCGACTCCAGGGCGATGCCGTCCACATCCAGGGCGTCGTGCATGAGCCCCAGGGGGAGGGCGCGCGTGCCGAAGGCGGGGCGCAGCGCGCTGGATCTGGCCTCGATCCGTACGAGGGCCGTCAGGAACGTGCCGTCCCCGAGCATGCCGATGGTGCGCCGCTTCTTGTCGAGATACGCGTACGTCCGCAACCCGGGCGCGCACTCCACCACGGGCAGGAAGCTGGCGTTCACCCGCTCGCCCTCGTCGTCCAGGACCATCGCGGGCGTCAGGGGCTGGGCGGCGGCGCGTGTGCGCGCGCGCAGCGCGAGGCGCCTCCCGCTCCAGTCGTGCAGCGACCGCTGGTGCCTGCGCAGTACCGCCAGCAGGACCAGTGCCACCGCGAGCACGGCGGCGGGCACCAGCATCAGCCGGTCCACGGCGGCGGCGATCAGCAGTACGGCGGCGGCCAGCTCCAGCAGCACGAATTGTTGCAACTGAAACGGTCCGAGCCGGCTGGTGCGGGATTCGGTGCGCAGCGTCGTGGAGGCCGGGACCTGGGGGCGTGGCGCCCTCGGGGCGGGTGGGGCGGCCCCCGGGCGCCCGGAGGCCGCAGCCCCACGGCGCCTCGCGGTGCCCGTGGCACCCCGCACCCCCGTCGCAGATCCCATCCGAGAAGGCCCCCTCATGTCCGAAATAACCCCACTCGTCAGGGGTGTTGGGCGGGCGATCACGATACCGGAGCAGCGGACCACGATCCCCAACCGGCATAGTAGGGGCCCGGTCCGACAATAGGCAGCGACCCGGGGCGGTACGGCGCCCCGCGGGCGGGTGCGGCCCGGCGCCCGGACCGAGCGGGACCAACAGGGGACAGCGGCACTTCAGGGGAGCGTCTTTCACTCATGGCATCACGGCGCGATGAGCTCAATGCCTACACCTTCGCGAAGAAGCGCTTGGTGGCGGCGTTTCTCCAGCCCTCACCGACAGGGACCGAAGAGGGCGCCCCCCGGCCGATGCGCGGCTTCCTTCCCGGAATCATCGTCGGAGCGGTGATACTGGCGGGCTTCGGCGCCTGGGGCATGTTCAAACCCAAAGCGCCGCAGGGCTGGGACCAGCCCAAGGAGAAGGTCATCATCGGCTCGGAGTCGACCACCCGCTATGTGGTGCTGATGACCGACGGGCAAAAGCAGCTTCATCCGGTGCTCAATCTCGCCTCCGCCAAGCTGCTCCTCGACCCGGGCAAGGGCCAGGTCGTCAAGGTGGACGAGAAGGTCCTGGACAACGGCGACATCCCGCACGGCCCGACCATCGGCATCCCCTACGCCCCCGACCGCCTCCCCGCGCCCGAGGAGGCCGGCAAGAAGAAGCGCTGGGCCGTCTGTGAACGTCCGAGCCAGGGCGACCGCGCCGTCCAGAAGGCGTCCTTCGTGCTGGCCGAGCGCGACGAGCACAAGGTGGACGGCAAGAACCGGCTGACGGGCGGGGAGCTGCTCTTCGTCCAGGGCCCCGACGACCGGCTGTACATGGTGGACAAGTCCGGCACGAAGTACGGGATGCCCAACAACGAGCTGCTCCAGCGTGTTCTGGCCGACAACCGCAAGCCGCAGCGGGTCTCCCGCCAGTGGCTGGCGACCTTGCACACCGGCTCCGACATCGGGTTCCCGCGCATCGCCCAGCCGGTGGGGGAGGAGGCGGGCGTCTCCAGCCTCGACCCGGACATCAACAAGATCGGCACCGTCATCAAGGCCCCGGCGGGCAACCACATGCAGCACTACGTGGTGCTGCGCGACAAGGTCATGCCCATCAGCGGCTTCATGGCCCAGCTGCTGCTCTCCTCCACGCAACTGGAGCCCCTCGAACAGAACAACCGGGCGAAGGAGGTCAGCGCGAGCGCCTTCTCCCCGACCTTCCAGGAATTCGGAGCCAAGCTGAAGTGGCCCAAGGAGAAGGGGCACGCGGTCAACTCCGCCGCCACCCGCTCCGGAAGCCGCAACGTCGCCTGCAACGTCTTGCGCGACGTCGACAACAAGACGGGAGCCACCACGCTCAGCACGTGGTCCGGCAAGGACTTCCCCGAAGAGGTGCCCTCCGGTTCCACCAGCGCCTATGTCACCCCCGGCACCGGCCAGCTCTTCCGCCAGTTCAAGGGCCGGAACACCAAGGCCGGCGGAGTCTTCCTCGTCACCGACACCGGACTGCGCTATGCCATGCAGTCCAACCTCGACAGCGAGCGGGACGAATCGGATATCGGCAAGGAGAAGAAGAGCAAGGCCGAACAGGAAGCGCAGCAGCAGGAGGACAAGAACGCACAACGGCGCCTCGGCTACGAGAGGGTCAAACTCGCCCGGGTCCCCGCCGAATGGGCCGCCTTCCTGCCGACCGGCCCCCGCCTGTCCACCGGCAGCGCACGCCAGCCGCAGGGCTCCTGAGACCGGGGGAGAGCGATGCCGCACAGGAGCACACACGAGACCGCGGGCAGCTCGACGGCCCCGCGGAGGAACAAGAGCACGAGCGGCGTACGGCGGCCGGCCGCCCTCGGAGCCGCGATGGCCGTCATGGCCGCCACACTGACGGTCACCTTCGCCACCGCGCCGCCCGCCGCCGCTGACGAAGGCGGCCAGTGCAGCTTCCCCTCCAAGCCGTACAAGGGCCGCCCCTGGGCCCTTCAGAGGGTCCTGCTGAACGAACTGTGGCGCGGGACCGACCAGGGCGCCGGCGTGCGGGTGGCCGTCATCGACACCGGAGTGAGCACCGAGCACGAGCAGTTGAAGGACGCCGTTGACGCCTCGGCGGGCAAGAACCTGCTCCCCAAGAAGCTCAAGAAGGACGAGTCGGGCCGCGCTCAGCCCCGGGGCAAGTCCAACGGCACCACCGACGTGGTCGGCCACGGCACCAAGGTCGCCGGGATCATCGCCGCCCGCCCCGCCGGGGACACCGGATTCGTCGGCCTGGCACCCAAGGCGACGATCATCCCCATCAAGCAGAACGACTCCAACGGCAGCGGCACCGCCGCCACCCTCGCGCAGTCCATCGACTACGCCGTCAAAGCACGCGCCGACGTCATCAACATCTCCCAGGACACCGCCGAGGCCCTTCAGCCGGAATCCACGCTCCAAACCGCGATCGAGCGGGCCCTGGCGGCCGATGTGGTCGTCGTCGCCTCGGCCGGCAACGACGGGCTCGGCGGCAACGTGAAGAAGACATACCCCGCCTCCTACCCCGGTGTCCTGGCCGTCGCCTCCTCCGACCGCAACAACGAGCGGGCGCCCTTCTCCCAGTCCGGGGACTTCGTGGGCGTCGCGGCACCCGGCGTGGACATGATCTCCACCGTCCCCAAGGGAGGGCACTGCGCCGACAACGGCACCAGTTTCTCCGCGCCCTACGTCGCGGGCGTGGCCGCGCTTCTTCGCGCCAAGCACAGCAAGGGCGCCGACCGGTGGAGCCAGCGCAACATCGTCGCCCAGATCGAGCAGACCGCCGAGCGCTCCACCCCCGGCCACGACCGCCTGGTCGGCTGGGGCGTGGTCGATCCGGTCCGCGCACTGACCGAGGACGAGCGCCGCATCAACCGCCCGGTGGCGAAGGAAGGCGTCGAAAAGGGGAAGAAGCCGACGCCGGCCAAACTCCAACTGGGAGAAACCCAGCAGGAACGGAACGAGAGGCTCGGAACCTACGTCCTTGTGGGAGGCGGGACCCTGGTCGCGGTCGTCGCAGGCACCTCGCTCATCTGCCGCGACTGGCGCCGCCGGCGAGGCTCGGCCGACAGCGGCGGCTGACAGAACAGACGCGTATGTCACATGCGTGTCGCGACCAATTGCGAGCGGTTGATTTGCAGTTGGAACAGGCGGATGGTGTGGATACAGTGACTCTTGGAGCACTGCGCGTCGCGCGGACCGTAACGGGTGGACGGGGAGGACGACATGGCAGAGCCGGGGGGCTCCGGTGGCGGGTCAGGAAAGAAGCCGGACCTGCGCCGCGGCGGCGAACATGTCCTGAAGGAATTCAAGAAAAAGATCGACGACGCCTTGAGCGAACTGGAAAAGTCGCCGGGCGGACGCAAGATGATGGAACGCAAGCAGCTCACCGAGGCCGCGCTACGCAGCGGCTCGGGCGAGTTCCACGAGGCCGACGCGCTCTACCGGCGCTACAAAACAGTGCACACCTCGCTGACCCAGCTCTCGAAGGACCTTGAAGATCAGCTGGTCGCATTCAGCGTCGCCGTCCTGGCAGCCAACGGGGAGTTGGACAAGGTGGACGTCGACCAGCGGCAGGAATTCTGGGAGATCCAGAAGCGGCTGGAGGCCAGGCGCGCTCATCACAAGGGCGAGGACAAACAGTCCGGCAAGTCCGAGGATGACAGCAAAACGGTGGAACAGTAGCGGCGTCGACGCTCAGAGGGAGGCAGTTCGTGGGCGGGACGAACGGGGAGAAGCCCGGGGGCGGTGGGGAGACGGAAAACCCCAACGTCGGCCCGGAGATGTTCCAGCGGTACTTGCAGGAGAAGCAGTACGGGAAGACCGGGCCGCCACTGGTGCTGGCGCCCGAACACATGCCGCTGTTGCCGGCGAAACACCGCACCAATTTCGAGAACCACAGCCTGGCCGAAATGAAAGCCCTGGTGGAAGGCACCAAGCCGTCCGACCTGGAAGACGTGGGCGCGGCCCTCTACGAGGCATCAACGGCAATCAAAAAGGCCGGCTCCTGGCTGCAGCGCGAAGCCGGCCGAGTCGACTGGGACGGCGACGCGGCCAACGCCGTAGGGAACTGGACGGAACAACTGGGTAAAGACACCCAGAAGATGGGCGGCTTCTTCGAGGCGGTCAGCACAGAACTCACCATCCTGAGCACCGGGCTGACCGGCGTGAAGAACAACATGATGACCCTGAAAAGCGAACCGCCCGACAACGCCCCGCTGTTGATGAACAACTTCAAGGGCGGCGGAAAAGGGCACAGCCTCAAAGACATTCGCTCCCCCGCATGGGTCGACAGCAACCCGGACTACAAGTACGAGAAGGACCGCGCGGCGGCGATCGAGCAGATGAACATGCTCAGCTCGTACTACTCGGTGTCGCAGCAGGCGATGGACCGGGCCGAGGCCCAGAAACCGATCTTCCGGCCGCTGCCGGATGTTGGGGTGCCGCCGGCTTTGCCGGGGGACGGCGGGTGGAACAAGCGCACTCCCACAGAGACAGGGCCCGGTGGATCCGGTGCCAACTCGCAGAACAGCAACAGCTTCCATAGGCCCGATGACTACCCGGATCAAGACGGAACTCCGCTCGGCGGGGGCGACCGAGATTCGGTGACGCGTCATGGGCGTGAATTCGTGCCCCCTGGATATTCGGAAGGAGACATCTCCACAGGGCTCGACAGCACACCGTACACACCGACCCTGAATCCGCCCGCCAGCGGTCCCCCTGTCACCTCACAGCCCACCGTTCCGACTCCAGGGGGTCAGAACGGGTGGCAGCCGTCTCCCGTGGCCCCTCCTGTGGGCGGTTTTCCCCCGCCGAAGACGACTTCTCCCTCGCTGGCGAAGCCAGGCGTGGCCAAGTCCATGCCGCCCGTCGCGCCCGGTCGGACGGGGCCTGGCGTTCCAGGTCCGGCGGGACGGCCCGGGTTGCCGGGCACAGGGGGTACCCGGCCCATCACGGGGCCTGCGGGCAGACCGGTCGGACCTGAATCCGGCCCGCGCGGCATGGGACGTCCCGGAATGATGCATCCGGGTACGACCGGCCCTGGCGGAGCCAACGGTGGTCGTGGCCCGGTGGGCGGAGGTACGGGCGCCCGCGCGATCCGTCCTGGGATCGTCGGCGGCACGCCTGGACGGTCCACGCAGGGTGGCTCCTCCGCCATTCCCCGCGGGACAGTGGTCGGCAATGAGGGGTCTCGCACCGGCCGTGGTTCTGCGGGCATGACACCCATGGGTGGCAAGGGGCGCGGGAAGCGGAAGAGCAAAGACACCGATGGCCCTGGACAGAGGATCGCTTCGACTCCTGGTGGCATCGTCGGTGAACCTCGGTCAGGTGAGTCCGGACAGGGCCGGAGGCCGGGTGAGTTCACTGAGGGTGGAGCCGGCCTGGTCCGAAACGAGGACCAACGTGAGCCCGGGGAGCGCGGCGGTAACGAACCCCGCCGTCCCAACTACCTGACGGAAAACGAAGAGACCGGGCCGGGGGGGCAGCACAACAGCGTCCCGCCAGTAGTCGAGTAACCCAGGGTGAGTGCGGAAATGACGGCAGGAAGTGTCCGATCACGGCGGGGGGCCGCAGGTACAGCCCGCCGCCGGGTGGTGTCCGTTGTGGCGGCGGTGGGAGCGATGGCCGCCCTACAGGGAGGATTGGCCCCCACTGCCGTCGCGGAGGACGTTCAGTCCCAGCAGTGGTATCTGGACGGGATGCAGATCGAGAAGATCTGGAAAGTGAGTACGGGGAAAGGAGTCAAGGTCGCAGTCGTGGACACTGGTGTTGATCCGACGACTCAGTCCCTTCGCGGCCAGGTTCTCCCCGGGAAGGATATTTCTGGTGCCCCCGGTGACGAGACAAAGGATGACGTGGGTCACGGGACCACGATGGCGGAACTGATCGCGGGCACCGGTCGAGACGGAACGCTAAAAGGAATGGCACCCGATGCGAAGATCGTGCCTATCCGGACAACGTTGCGGGGCATCAAGGGGATCGACAAGAGCTTGAATCGCCATGCTGATGCCATCAGAGCCGCAGCGGACAGCGATGCGAGAATCATCAACATGTCCTGGGGCACATCGACCGATGGCCCGATGAAAAGGGCTCTCGACTACGCAGTCAGCAAGGGGAAATTGCTGATCGCGGCCATGGGGAATGACCGCCAGGAGGCCAATACCAACGGTCTCGGCTACCCCGCCGCTCACCCTAATGTCGCGGCAATCGCCTCCTACGGAAAAAATCTGAAGGTTTCTGATTTCTCGTCATCCGGAAGGGCTACGACATTCGCTGCCCCAG
This sequence comes from Streptomyces axinellae, assembly GCF_039532135.1. Taxonomy (NCBI): domain Bacteria; kingdom Bacillati; phylum Actinomycetota; class Actinomycetes; order Kitasatosporales; family Streptomycetaceae; genus Streptomyces; species Streptomyces axinellae. Next base: position 19,016 of record NZ_BAAARJ010000027.1, on the reverse strand, counting down.
GCCAGGAACTGCCCGGATGGTGCGACGGGCAGCGTGAGAGATACTGCTCCAATATCGAGGGCACCAGCTCCGCTTCCGCCATCGCCTCCGGCGCAGCCGCCCTCGTCTGGGCCAAGCATCCGACGTGGACGGCGAATCAAGTGCTGCGCGTCCTGATCGAGACGGCGGGGCGGAAGGACGGCAAGAAGGACACTGTCAGCAAGTACATCGGGAACGGCGCGATCCGGCCCCGTATGAATCTTCTGGAGGGAAAGGGTAAGCCGGGTGATCCGGACATCAGCCCGCTCACCGGGAAGAAGACCGGAAACACGGCTCCAGGTCCGAAGTCACCTGGTGACAAGGGTTCCGGTAAAAAGGGTTCCGCCGAGGACGATGCCCCTGACAAGGTGAAGGTGGCAGACTCGAAGTCGGAAGACGGGGGCAGCAGTCAGCTTCTTCCCATCCTCGGGGTGGGGGCGGGGGTTCTCATCCTCGCGGGGTGTGGCTTCGCCGTCGTACGCAGCAGGCGGAACTAGACGCGGCGCACAGAGCGTCACAGACAGCGCGAGCTGTCCGCACAGCGGAACGCAGCGAAACGGAGGATGCAGTTCATGCCCGGTAAGCAGAAGCTAAGCCATGCCGAAGTCGTCACATTCAAGGGGACCCTTGACGAGATCGGTGGAAACTTGGAGGACAACCTCCGTAAGCTCTCCCAGTTGATCGCCACGGCAGAGGCCGGCTGGAAGGGTGCCGGTGGTGGGGCGTTCCGTTCCGCGCAGATGCGGATCAACGACGACCACCGCGCGATCCACAACCTTCTGTACGGCATTTACCACGCCGTGGACCAGACCCAGAAGGTGGGCAGTGGAAACGACGACTCGATCCTCGACGAGTTCAAGAAGATCGACATGAACGGGTCGGCGCCCGGCGGCGCGGTTCCGGGCATGAGCAAGCTCCACGGAATCTGAGCAGCCGAAATCGCAGCTCCCGTCACCGCCTTGAGCGGTGACGTTTTCCACCCACACATCTTTTTGGAAGGGAGTCACGATGGCAGCCAATTCTGGCGGCGACATGGTGATGGAGGTCCACTACGGGACCGTTGAGCAGATCGCGGGCGACATCAAGGTGCGCCGTGAGCTGCTGGAGCGCCAGCTCGAAGCTCTGTGGTCCGCGGTGAACAAGGTGGACGACGCCTGGGAGGGTGACGCCCGTCAGGCGTTCAACTTGATCAAGCGCCAGTGGGACCAGCGTGTGCAGAGCATCTCCACCACGCTGACCACGATGGAGACCAAGGTCCGCAACGGCAACGACCAGTACCAGGCCACCGACAAGAAGGCGGCCAGCTTCTTCGACGACCTCAGCTGGTAGTCGTCCAGCCGGGCCGGAAGTCGCGCCCGAGCTGAAACAGGGGACGGCGGGAGCATTCGCTCTCGCCGTCCCCTTTCGCTTTTCAACCGGTCTCACTCCAGCGGCCACGCTCTCAGCCGCGGTCTCACTCCCGGCCCTGCGGCTCTCCTGACCGAGAGCCGTCGGTCCGGCTCACGTGATGTCGAATTCGCCGTCCCGCGCCCCCAGGACAAATGCCTCCCACTCCGCCGCGGTGTAGCGGAGCACCGTGTCGGGGTCCTTGGAATTCCGCATCGCGACACCGCCGCCCGGTAGGTGGGCGATTTCCACGCGCTCTTCCTCGGGACTTCCCGGCGCGCTCTCCCACACCACGTCGGAGATGTCCATGGCGTACAGCTCTTCCTTCTCCTGCTGAGTGCCCATCAGCGGATGCTCCTCCCCAAGCTGTTCGGGGCCGTAGCTCGACGCGTGTCCTGCCGCATGCCCGGATGTCCCGGGTTCGTGCCCCGGTCGCGTGCTCCGGTGCCTCGGCAGAGGTACGGCCCCCTGGTCGTGCCGGAATGATTCCAGTACGGCGGGGGGCGGTCCAATCGGACCGGCCGCCGCCGTGCGCTCCTGGCCGCCGTGCGCTTTGAGGCGCTTTCAGGCGCTCTCAGGCGCTGTCGGCGCTGGCAGCACTCTCAGACGGTCACTGCTCCGGCGACCATCCGATCTGCACCATGGGCGTACCCCGCTTCCGGGAGACGAAGAAGCCACGGCCGGGCGGCATCGGCCGGGGCCGGACGTTGCCGAGGATGTCGCCCTCCTGCGGGTCGCCGGACAGGACGACGCCCTGGGCTCCCAGCTCCTTGATCCGGGTGATGAAGGTTTCGAACATCGACCGTGCGGCCCCCGCCGAGCTGCGCGCGATGATGAAGCGCACGCCCACGTCGCGGGCGAAGGGGAGGCTCTCGGTCAGCACGGCCAGCGGGTTGCCGCTGGAGGTGGCGACCAGGTCGTAGTCGTCGACGATGATGAAGACCTTCGGCCCGCTCCACCAGCTGCGGTCCCGCAGCTGCTGCGGGGTGACGTCCGGTGCCGGAGCGCGCCGCTCCATGAGGTCGCGCAGGGCGTTCATGTGCGTCTCCATGGCGTTGGACATGGGCGCGTATTCGAGCAGGTGCGAGTCGGGGATCACACTGAGCAGCGAGCGCCGGTAGTCGCCGACGACGATCTTCGCCTCCTCGCCGCTGTAGCGCTCCGTGATCCGCTGGGCGAGCAGCCGCAGCAGGGCGGTCTTGCCGGATTCGCTCTCGCCGAAGATGAGGAAGAACGGGTCGGTCTCGAAGTCGACGAAGACCGGCTCCAGTTCGTTCTCGTCGATGGCGAACGCCAGGCCCCGCTCCGGGTGGTCCCCGCCGCTCGGCAGCTGGGCGGCGTCCATCCGGCGCGGCAGTAGCCGTACGGCGGGTGCGGGCGGGCCTTGCCAGTGGGTCTTGACGGTCTCGCACATGGCGGCCGTCGCGTCGGAGAGTTCGTCGGCGGTGCCGTTTCCGTCCATGCGCGGCACGGCGGCCATGAAGTGCAGCTTCTGCGGGGTCTGGCCGCGCCCGGGGACGCCGGGGGGCACGTTGGCGGCGACCCTGCGGTCGAATTCGGAGTCCATGGTGTCGCCGAGCCGCAGCTCCAGCCGGTTGGCCAACTGGTCCTTGAGCGAGGCGCGCACCTCCATGTTGCGGGAGGCCGTGACGACGAGGTGGACGCCGTAGCCGAGGCCGCGGCCCGCGATGTCGTGGATGATGCCGTCCAGGCCCTCGTACTCGTTGCGGAAGTTCCCCCAGCCGTCGATGAGCAGGAAGACGTCGCCCCAGGGCTGGTCGGTGATCTGGCCGCGGGAGCGGCGCCTGCGGTAGGTGGCGATGGAGTCGATGCCGTTGGCCCGGAAGTACTCCTCGCGCCGGTTGAGGATGCCGTAGACCTCGGCGATGGTGCGGCGCACCCGTTCGGGGTCGAGGCGGGAGGCGGTGCCGCCGACGTGCGGCAGCTCACCGATGGAGGACATGCCGCCGCCACCGAAGTCGAGTCCGTAGAACTGCACTTCGGAGGGGGTGTGGGTGAGTGCGAACGCCGCGGTCAAGGTGCGCAGCAGCGTGGACTTGCCCGACTGCGGCCCGCCGACGATCAGCATGTGTCCGGCGGCGCCCGAGAAGTCGAGGTACAGCGGGTCCCGGCGCTGCTCGAACGGCTTGTCGACCAGTCCGATGGGCACCATGAGCTGCCCGAGCCTCGGGTAGTCCGGAACGGTCAGGCCGCGGCCTTCCACGGGTGCGAGGCCCGGCAGCAGCTCATCCAGCGGCGAGGCGGCGTCCAGCGGCGGCAGCCACACCTGGTGGGCGGGCGTGCCCTGGCCCTCCAGGCGCCGTACGACCACATCGAGCACGGTGTCGGCCAGTGCGTCGTCCTCCCCGGCGGTCTGCGCCGGTACGGGTGCCACCGAGTCCGGGTCCGGCTGCTGCACGGGTACGGGGGCCGCGGTGAACAGCACCGGCTTGCGGTTGGCGGACCGAGGGCTCGCGGACAGCTCGCCGCCGTCGCCCGCGCGGTGGACGCCGGAGACGTAGGCCGCCTTGAAGCGGGTCATTTCATCCGTCCCGAACTTCAGGTATCCCGAGCCCGGAACCGACGGCAGGTGGTAGGCGTCCGGCACGCCGAGCGCGGCGCGCGACTCGGCGGCGGAGAAGGTGCGCAGGCCCACGCGGTAGGACAGATAGGTCTCCAGGCCGCGCAGCCGGCCTTCCTCCAGCCGCTGCGAGGCCAGCAGCAGGTGGACACCCAGTGAACGCCCGATGCGTCCGATCTGGATGAACATGTCGATGAAGTCCGGCTTGGCGGTGAGCAGTTCACTGAACTCGTCGATCACCAGAACGAGTGAGGGGATCGGGGAGAGCGGCGCACCGGCGGCGCGGGCCTTCTCGTAGTCGTGGATGTTCGCGTAGTTGCCCGCGTCGCGCAGCATCTCCTGGCGCCGGTTCAGCTCGCCCCGGATGGAGTCGCCCATGCGGTCGACGAGCGTCAGGTCGTCCGCGAGGTTGGTGATCACGGCCGCGACGTGCGGCATCTGCGCCATGCCCGCGAACGTCGCACCGCCCTTGAAGTCGGCGAGGACGAAGTTCAAGGTCTCCGAGGAGTGGGTGACGGCCAGGCCCAGCACCAGCGTCCGCAGCAGCTCGGACTTACCGGAGCCGGTGGCTCCCACGCACAGTCCGTGCGGGCCCATGCCGTCCTGCGCGGCTTCCTTCAGGTCCAGCATGACCGGCTGGCCGTCCTCGCCCACCCCGATGGGCACCCGCAGCCGCTCGGACTGCGAGCGGGGCCGCCAGGTGCGGCTGACATCCACCGAGGCGGGGTCGCCCAGGTTGAGCAGTTCGGTGAACTCCAGCTTCGCCAGCAGCGGTTCGTCATCCCCTCCCGTGCCCACCCGCAGCGGCGCCAGCTGTCTGGCGACCGCCTCGGCCGCGGTGTACGAGAGCGCGTCCGGCATTCCGTCGTAGACCAGGCCCTGGCCCGATTCGAGCTGGAGGGCGCGGGGCCGTACGAGCACCGAGAGCCCGCCGCGCGGGCCGTCCGTGTCGCCGGGCACTATCTCCACCACGGTGACGCCCTGGAGCCCTTCGGGCGCCGCCAGCACCGAGTTGGGCGGCACGACCGTCCCGTCCACCACGATGACGATGTGCGGCTGCTCCACCAGCGGCTCGGCGGCCGGATTGAAGCGGGGCCGGCCCTCCAGCCGGGCCAGGAGCAGGTCCTCCAGCTCGATGACGTCGTTCATGATCAGCCGCCGGGTGCCCGCCCCGTCCGCGAGGTCCCTGGCCTGCGCGTGCGGCAGCCACTTGGCCCAGTCCCAGGCGCCGTAGTTCTCCCGACCCGCCGCCACCGCGATCACGAGGTCCTCGGGGGAGTGCAGCGCCGCGAGGGAACACAGCATGGCCCGTGCCGAGGCGTACACCGACTCGGGCTCCCCGCTGACGGTCACGTGGTAGAAGGCACGCAGGGAGACGGCCATGGGCAGTCCGTCGAGGGTGGCGTGCGTATTGAGGAACTGGTGCATCGCACCGGCCGTCAGCGGCTCCAGCTCGTCCACGGGCGCGGTCTCCGGCGCGACCAGCGGCGTTGCCAGCTGCTGTGCGCCCAGCCCGACACGGACCTGCCCGAAGTCCTCGTCGGACGAGCGCCGCTCCCACACCCTGCTGCCCTCGGCCACCAGCGACCACAGCTGGTCGGGCGCCGGGTGCAGGTAGAACTGGGCGTCCCGCTGCTTGAGCGCCGTCTTGCGCACCGTACGACGCGTCTGGGCCAGGTACTTGAGGTAGTCGCGCCGCGTCTGCGCCAGGTCTCCCTGGGTGCCCCTGCGGAATCGCACGGCCATCGCGACGACCATGCCGACCGTGGAGACCAGCATCAGCACGCCCATGATCCGCATCATCGGATGGGTGTTCATGCCGGGCATGAAGAAGAACATGCTGGAGCCGCCCATGCCGAGCATGGGCAGGAGCTGCATCAGCATGCCCTCTTGCTGGCCCCGGGGCAGTTCGGGCGGTGCCTCCATCTGAAGTTCCTCATCGGGCACTTCGGGGGGCAACGCCCGAGGCGGACGCTTGACGACAATCTGGGTCACTCGCGCACCAATTCCCTCGCGCGGAAGGGACAGTTCGATGCCGGCGCCCCCGTGGCGACGGTCCCCCTCCGCGGCTGGCGATCCTAGTGGCACGCGGGGTTGACGGGGAGCGGTAGGGTGGCGCGCGCTGTCGGCGTGCGCGCCGCGAACGGCCGTGTGCGGTCACAGCCGCCGTCGCGTCGGCCCGGAGACGGTCAGGACCGGCGAGCCGGACGGAGCGGATCCGGCCCGGGGCGCGGTTCCGGGCGGAGTGATCCGGTCCGCGACGGAGGGGCTTCCGCTCCGGACCGGCACGGGCCCGGAGCGGACCACAACGGACCACAACGGCACGGAAGAGCGGAGCCGCTCCGGCGGCACGGGGCCGAGCCCGAACCCGAATCCGAATCCGAGCCCGAGCAGAAGGTCGGCAGGCAGGCGGACGGAATCGGCGCCGGCATCGGCAGCAGCACGAGCAGGCGTTCAACAGCAGGCTTCCGAGGGGGACACACAGGTGAGTACGACGGCTTCCGCCGCGGCCACAGGACCCGGCAGTGGACCGGGTGCCGGAGGAGCCCAGGGAGCGGCCGGAGCGCCGCGCCCGGCGGCCGGAGCCGCCCTGGACACCGGGTTCTGCCGGGTGACCATCGTCGCGCCCGACAGCCGTATCGACGTCGCCCTCCCCGAGGACATCCCCGTCGCCGACATCTACCCCGAGATCCTCCGCCTGTCGGGGCAGAGCCCCGCCGAGGGCGCCCCGGTCGGCTACCACCTGGTGCGCCGCGACGGCACCGTCCTGGACAGCGCCCGCTCCTTCATGGCCCAGCGGATCCTCGACGGGGAGGTGCTCAGCCTCCGTCCGTTCGCCGAGTCCCTGCCGCCCGCCGTCTTCGACGACGTCTCCGATGCCGTGGCCTCCGCCGTCACGCGGGACCGCAAGCTGTGGGGCGACAGCATGATGCGCGCCGCCGGCCTCATCGGCGGGGGAGCGCTGCTGGCCCTGATGGCGCTCGTGCTGTGGTTCTCCGACCCGGCCGGGCACGACATGCACGGCCTGGCCGGGATCCTGGCCGCGGTCACCGGCGTGCTGCTGACCGCGCTGTCCGCCGTGCGCGCCCGCGTCTACGACGACCGGCCCACCGCCATCGCGCTGGGCCTCGCCGCCCTGCCGCACGCCCTGGTCGCAGGCAGCGGACTGCTGCCCCTGGAGAGCGGGCAGGGCATCGGCAGGCTCCAGTTCCTGCTCGGCTGCGTGGCCGTGCTGCTGATCTCCTCGATCCTGATCGCCCTGACCCCCAACGGCGACGGGCCCTTCGTCGCCGCCGCCTTCACCTCCACCGTCGGCACCCTGATCACCTTCATCTCGATCGTGACCGACATCCGCCCCGTGGAGACCGCCGCCATCTGCGCCCCGCTCGCCGTCGGCGTCCTGGCCTTCCTGCCGGGGCTGTCCACCCGCTTCGCGCGGCTGCCCATCGGCTTCGAGACCACGCGCAGCGCGACCAGCGACTACGACACCGACCCCGACGCGGCCCCCGAGACCCAGGGCGCGATCGACGCCGAGCGCATCGCGGCCCAGGCCCGGCGCGGCCACGAGATGCTCGTCGGCCTGGTCGGCGGCTGCGCGGCCGTCGTCATCGTCTCCAGCGCCGTGCTCAGCCTCTCCAGCTCCCTGTGGGGCCAGCTGCTCGCCTTGATGACCGGCGTCGCCATGCTGCTGCGCGCCCGCCTCTTCCGCTACACCTCGCAGGTCAGCTGTTCCCTGGTCGCGGGGCTGGCCTCGCTCGTGCTGCTGGGCGCCGGTCTGGCCGGGGACTTCCCCGCGGAGGGCGGTTCGCTGCGCACCGTATGGCTGACCGCCGCGCTCGCCGGAGCCGCTGCCGTGATCATCGGCATCGGCCTGGCCGTCCCCGACAAGGGCGTGACCCCCTTCTGGGGCCGCTTCGTGGAGATCCTGGAGACCTTCGTCCTGCTCACGCTGGTCCCGCTGTGCCTGGCGGTGATGAACGTCTACTCGGCCGCCCGCAGTCTCACCAGCTAGCCACTGCTACGCTGTAGTGGCCTCACGAGTAGTCAAGGAACCCCTGTGAAGAAGACCAGGGGCGCTCGGTGGCCGGAATCCATGAGGAGTACGAGTGTCGTCTCTCGACGCCGCGACGAAGAAGCAGATCATGTCCGAGTTCGCCACCAAGGAGGGTGACACCGGCTCCCCCGAGGTTCAGGTGGCGCTGCTCTCCCGGCGGATCAGCGACCTGACCGAGCACCTGAAGCTTCACAAGCACGACCACCACTCGCGCCGTGGTCTGCTGCTTCTGGTCGGCCAGCGCCGCCGCCTGCTGCAGTACCTCGCGAAGAAGGACATCCAGCGCTTCCGTGCCCTGGTCGAGCGCCTCGGCATCCGCCGCGGCGCGGCCGGCGCCCGCTAGCACATGCGGAAGGGAGCGGTTCCCGAGACCGGGGACCGCTCCCTTCGCCGTATCGCGGCAAAGCCGTATCTCGCGTGACAGGGATGCTTTGTAGTCTGGTCACAGCGAGCCGTAGCACAACAACAGCACATCGAGTACGTCGAGCACATCGAGTACATCCAGTACGAGGCAGGAGCGCGCCCCCGACGCCGGTCCTCGGTAGTGGCCCCCGGAGAGTCCGAAGCTTCCGGGTGCTTCGATCGAAGACCGGCCCGCACCGGGAGCGCTCCGCCGCAGACGGTCCGCGGCCATACGGGCAGCGGACACAGACGAGGAGATTTTCCTGGTGGAGAACGAGACCCACTACGCCGAGGCCGTCATCGACAACGGCGCCTTCGGCACCCGGACCATCCGCTTCGAGACGGGCCGCCTGGCCAAGCAGGCCGCCGGCTCCGCCGTGGCGTATCTGGACGACGACACCATGGTGATGTCGGCCACCACCGCTTCCAAGAATCCCAAGGACCAGCTCGACTTCTTCCCCCTGACGGTGGACGTCGAGGAGCGGATGTACGCCGCGGGCAAGATCCCCGGCTCCTTCTTCCGCCGCGAGGGCCGCCCCTCCGAGGACGCGATCCTCACCTGCCGGCTGATCGACCGGCCGCTGCGCCCCTCCTTCAAGAAGGGCCTGCGCAACGAGATCCAGATCGTCGAGACGATCATGGCGCTCAACCCCGACCACCTCTACGACGTGGTCGCCATCAACGCCGCCTCCTGCTCCACGCAGCTGGCCGGCCTGCCCTTCTCCGGTCCCGTCGGCGGCACCCGCGTCGCGCTGATCAAGGGCCAGTGGGTCGCCTTCCCGACCCACACGGAGCTGGAGGACGCCGTCTTCGACATGGTCATCGCCGGCCGTGTCCTGGAGGACGGCGACGTCGCGATCATGATGGTCGAGGCCGAGGCCACCGAGAAGACCATCGAGCTGGTCAAGGGCGGTGTCGAGGCCCCCACCGAGGAGGTCGTCGCCGCCGGTATCGACGCGGCCAAGCCCTTCATCAAGGTGCTGTGCAAGGCCCAGGCCGACCTCGCAGCCAAGGCCGCCAAGCCCACCGGCGAGTTCCCGATCTTCCTGGACCACCAGGACGACATCCTGGAGGCCCTCTCCGCCGCCGTCCGCGACGAGCTGGCCCAGGCCCTCACCATCGCGGGCAAGCAGGAGCGCGAGAGCGAGCTGGACCGCGTCAAGGCGCTGGCCGCCGAGAAGCTGATCCCGCAGTTCGAGGGCCGCGAGAAGGAGATCTCCGCGGCGTACCGCGCGCTGACCAAGACCCTGGTGCGCGAGCGCGTCATCAAGGAGAAGAAGCGCATCGACGGCCGCGGCGTCACGGACATCCGTACGCTCGCCGCCGAGGTCGAGGCCATCCCGCGGGTGCACGGCTCCGCTCTCTTCGAGCGCGGCGAGACCCAGATCCTGGGTGTCACCACGCTGAACATGCTCCGCATGGAGCAGCAGTTGGACACCCTCTCGCCGGTGACCCGCAAGCGGTACATGCACAACTACAACTTCCCGCCCTACTCCACCGGTGAGACCGGCCGCGTCGGCTCCCCCAAGCGCCGCGAGATCGGCCACGGGGCGCTCGCCGAGCGCGCGCTCGTGCCGGTGCTGCCCACCCGCGAGGAGTTTCCCTACGCGATCCGTCAGGTCTCCGAGGCGCTCGGGTCCAACGGTTCGACGTCCATGGGCTCGGTCTGCGCCTCCACCATGTCGCTGCTGAACGCCGGTGTGCCGCTGAAGGCCCCCGTCGCCGGTATCGCCATGGGCCTCATCTCCCAGGAGATCGAGGGCGAGACCCACTACGTCACCCTCACCGACATCCTCGGTGCGGAGGACGCCTTCGGTGACATGGACTTCAAGGTCGCCGGCACCAAGCAGTTCGTGACCGCGCTCCAGCTCGACACCAAGCTGGACGGCATCCCCGCCTCGGTCCTGGCCGCCGCGCTGAAGCAGGCCCGTGACGCGCGTCTGCACATCCTGGATGTCATGAACGAGGCCATCGACGTCCCGGACGAGATGTCCCCCAACGCCCCGCGGATCATCACCGTCAAGATCCCGGTGGACAAGATCGGTGAGGTCATCGGCCCCAAGGGCAAGATGATCAACCAGATCCAGGAGGACACCGGCGCCGACATCACCATCGAGGACGACGGCACCATCTACATCGGTGCCGCCGACGGCCCGGCCGCCGAGGCCGCCCGCGCCACCATCAACGGCATCGCCAACCCGACGATGCCCGAGGTCGGCGAGCGCTACCTGGGCACGGTCGTGAAGACGACCACCTTCGGCGCGTTCGTCTCCCTGCTCCCGGGCAAGGACGGTCTGCTGCACATCTCGCAGATCCGCAAGCTCGCCGGCGGCAAGCGTGTGGAGAACGTCGAGGACGTCCTCGGCGTCGGCCAGAAGGTCCAGGTCGAGATCGCCGAGATCGACCAGCGCGGCAAGCTCTCCCTCATCCCCGTCCTGGACGAGGAGGAGTCGGCTTCCGAAGGCTCCGAGGCCGCACAGCCCGAGGACGAGTCCGCGAAGTGACCCGTACGCCCCGTACGACGGCCCGCCCCGCCACCACGGCGAGGCGGGCCGTCGCCCGTACCAGGACCCTGCTCAAGGGCGAGAACGGCATGGGCACCGTCCGCAAGACAGTGCTCCCCGGCGGGCTGCGCGTGGTCACCGAGACCCTGCCGACCGTCCGTTCCGCCACCTTCGGCATCTGGGCCCACGTCGGCTCCCGCGATGAGACCCCCGCGCTCAACGGCGCCACCCACTATCTGGAGCACGTGCTCTTCAAGGGCACCGAGCGGCGCAGCGCACTGGAGATCTCCAGCGCGCTGGACGCGGTGGGCGGCGAGATGAACGCCTTCACGGCGAAGGAGTTCACCTGCTACTACGCGCGGGTCCTGGACGCCGACCTCCCGCTGGCCATCGACGTCGTCTGCGACATGCTCACCAGCTCCGTCATCGACCCCGAAGAGGTGGAGTCCGAACGCGGCGTCATCCTCGAAGAGATCGCCATGACCGAGGACGACGCGGGCGACTGCGTCCACGACCTGTTCGCGCAGACGATGTTCGGCGACTCGCCGCTGGGGCGCCCCGTCCTGGGCACCGTGGACACCGTCAACGCGCTGACCCGCGATCAGGTGGCCCGCTTCTACCGGAAGCACTACGATCCGACCCGCTTGGTCGTCGCCGCCGCCGGAAACGTCGATCACTCGAAGGTGGTACGCCAGGTCCGGGCCGCGTTCGACCGTGCGGGCGCTTTGGCCCGCACGGAAGGCGCGGAGCCGGTGGGCCCCCGAGGGGGAGCCCGCACCATCCGGACGGCCGGGGGCGTCGAGCTGCTGGACCGGCCCACCGAGCAGGCACACCTGGTGCTGGGGATGCCCGGCGTCTCCCGCAACGACGAGCGCCGCTGGCCGCTCGCCGTGCTCAGCACGGCGCTGGGTGGCGGCATGAGTTCCCGGCTCTTCCAGGAGATCCGCGAGAAGCGCGGCCTCGCCTACAGCACCTACGCCTACACCTCGGGCTACGCCGACTGCGGCCTCTTCGGTGTCTACGCGGGCTGCCGCGCGGCGCAGGTGCCGGACGTGCTCAGGATCTGCCGCCAGGAACTGGACCAGGTCGCAGGCTCCGGACTGAAGGACGACGAGGTCCGGCGCGCCATCGGGCAGCTGTCCGGATCGACGGTGCTCGGGCTGGAGGACACCGGCGCACTGATGCACCGCCTCGGCAAGAGCGAGCTGTGCTGGGGCGAGCAGATGTCGGTCGACACGATGCTCGCGAAGATCTCCGCCGTCACCCCCGACGACATCCGCGAGGTCGCCCGCGAGGTGCTCGCCCACCGCCCGTCCCTGTCGGTCGTCGGACCGCTCACCGACCGGCAGGCAGCGCGCCTGCACGAAGCCGTCGCCTGATGGCAGGCCCACGCCGCACGAACGCCGGCCCACCTCCCCCGAAGGAAAGCATCAGATGAGCAAGCTGCGCGTAGCCGTTCTCGGAGCCAAGGGCAAGATGGGCTCCGAGGCCGTACTCGCCGTCGAGGCGGCCGAGGACATGGAACTGGTGGCCGCCCTCGGCCGCGACGACTCCCTCGACGCCCTCACCGAGTCCGGCGCCCAGGTCGCCGTCGAACTGACCCAGCCCGAATCGGTCATGGGCAACCTGGAGTTCTGCGTCGCGAACGGCATCCACGCCGTTGTCGGCACCACCGGATGGACCGAGGAGCGCCTCTCGCGGCTGCGCGGCCAACTGGACGCCTCGCCCGGCACCGGCGTCCTCATCGCCCCGAACTTCGGCATCGGAGCCGTCCTCACCATGCGTTTCGCGCAGCAGGCCGCCCGGTTCTTCGAGTCGGCCGAGATCGTCGAGCTGCACCATCCGAACAAGGCCGACGCACCCAGTGGCACGGCCGTACGCACCGCCCAGCTCATCGGAGAGGCCCGTCAGGCCGCCGGCCTGCCCGATCAGCCCGACGCGACCAGCACGGCACTGGAGGGTGCGCGCGGAGCCGAGGTCAATGGCGTTCCCGTGCACGCCGTACGGCTGCGCGGGCTGGTCGCCCACCAGGAAGTCCTCTTCGGCGACGAGGGGGAGATCTTCACCATCCGGCACGACTCGCTGCACCGCTCCTCGTTCATGCCGGGCGTGCTCCTCGGAGTGCGCAAGGTCCCCTCGGTGCCGGGCCTGACCTTCGGGCTTGAACACTTCCTCGACCTGGACTGACGGGGCTGAGCAGCATGCGTGCGAAGATCACCTATTTTCTGCTGGCCGCCGTCCTGGTCGTCTACTTCGTCCTGGTCGGCAGCCGGGGCGTGCTGCTCATCCAGCAGGGCACCGCGGTCACCGTCGTCTTCGGCGCCGCGGTGCTGGTGCTGCCCTTCATCGGGGCGTGGTTCCTGTGGCACACCACCCGCTTCGCCCGCCGTGCGGGCCGGCTGGCGCGGGAACTGGAGGCCGAGGGCGGACTGCCGCCCGACGAGCTGGAGCGCCTGCCCTCTGGCCGTATCGACCGCGCCTCGGCCGACGCGGCCTTCGCGCGCCGACAGGCCGAAACAGAGGAGAACCCGGGCGACTGGCGCTCCTGGTTCCGGCTGGCCGTCGCCTACCACGATGCCCGGGACACCCCCCGGGCCCGCAAGGCCATGCAGCACGCCATCGCCCTGCACGAGAAGGCGGCAGCCGAGAGCCGCTAGCCGACCCGCGCTCCCGCGGTCCGGGACTCGGCGGCCCAGCTCTCTATGACGTCGGCGGCGCGGTCGAACGCGGCAGTGCGGGAGAGGAAGTCGGCGTTGCGATTGGTCAGCAGTACCCGATGGGCGTCCGCGCCGTCGCCCGTGCCCCGGCCACTCGCGCGCCCGTCCCCGGCGGCTGTCAGCAACAGCGCCTCGCCCTGCACCGTACGGGGCATCCCGAGCCATCTCACGGGGCGCTGAACGGTGCGCAGAGCCGCTATCTCCCGCCAGGCCAGCGTCTTCGTACGGAAGAGCCCCACCTGGCGCAGCCCGTGCGAGCTGACCCAGATTCCCGCCCTCAGCAGCCGCAGCGCCAAGACGATGACGAGCGCCGCGGCCCCCGCGCAGACGGCGCCGCTCGCGGTCGCCCCGGCGAAGATGATGATCAGCGCGGAGAAGAGCAGGTAGGACGCGAGCAGGAGCAGCAGAGCACCGCCGCCGACCCGCCAGGGACCGGGCCGGTAGGGGCGCCGCCACAGGTCACGGTCGGCGTACAGAGGCGGGACCGACTGGGCCGCGAGCACGCTCGACTCACGGTCGGCCGTCAGAAAAGGCAGGGGCACGGCAGGATCCTCGCTCGCTCACAACAGCCCACAGCGGGCTGTGCAACTGGGGCTGTGTGCCGTGAGATTAGCGAGGTCCGGCAGACCGGGCCACCCCGGGGCGCCGCGCCGGAACGGGCGCCCTGGGGTGGCCACCGCTCACCGGAGCGGGCCCACCGGTCAGCGGTGCTCGGCAGCCGCCGGATGTTCCTTCGCCGGACCGCTGTGGTCCTCCTGCAACGCGGGCAGGCCGACCAAGACGGAACCGACGAGACCGGCGACGATCGTCAGCCCCACCAAGGCGTTCCCCGCGACCTCGCCGAAGCTGCGGCGAGGACGGGGCGGCGGGGTGACATTACTGCGGAAGCGGTCGGCCTCGGCTATGAAGGCGAACGGCACTGGCTCTCCGCGGCGGAACATGACGGGCTCTCCTGAGATCGTTCTGGAAGGTGATCGTTCTGGGCTGTAAAGGGGCAAACGTCCGGGGCTGTGCATGAGTGCCCGCTCCCGGCGATCCCCTGTGAAAAATATCAATCGCGCTGAAGACGTATGGCGGCGGGGTGCCGTATCTGCGCATCGAGCCGCTTATGTCCGATCAAGAGTGGATATAGCGCTCGAATGATCGCGGTCGGACCGCCCGTCCCGCCGCCCGCGCGAGACGGTGTCCGCCGCCGACCGCCGCTGTCGGCGCTCGCCTCCACAGGACGAGGACACGGCGCTGTCGGTGGCTCCGCTTAGGCTGGCTCCGCCCTGGCAGACGTACGTGGAAGGACCAGCCGGTGACCGACACCCCCGCCCCGCCCGCCCCGAGTTTCCGCAGCGACATGACGGTCGAGCTGATCAAGCACAGCGCGGCAGACACCGACGTGCTGTGGGCGGCCCGGGTCTCCACGTCGGGCGAGCAGTCCTTGGAGGAGCTGAGCAAGGACCCGGAGCGCTCCAAGGGGCTGATCAACTACCTGATGCGGGACCGCCACGGCAGCCCCTTCGAGCACAACTCGATGACCTTCTTCATCAGCGCCCCGCTCTTCGTCTTCCGCGAGTTCCACCGCCACCGCGTCGGCTGGTCCTACAACGAGGAATCCGGGCGCTACCGCCGTCTGCAGCCGGTCTTCTACGTCCCCGACGAGTCCCGCAAGCTCGTCCAGCAGGGCCGTCCGGGCAAGTACGAGTTCGTCGAGGGCACACCCGAACAGCACAAGCTGACCGCCCAGGCTATGGAGCAGAGCTACCGGCAGGCGTACGAGACCTACCAGGAGCTGCTCACCGCCGGGGTCGCGCGTGAGGTGGCGCGCGCCGTGCTGCCCGTGGGGCTCTACTCCTCGATGTACGCCACGTGCAACGCCCGCTCCCTCATGCACTTCCTCGGGCTGCGCACCCAGCACGAGAACGCCAAGGTCCCCAGCTTCCCGCAGCGCGAGATCGAGATGGTGGGCGAGCTGATGGAGGAGCAGTGGGCCAAGCTCATGCCGCTGACGTACGCGGCCTTCAACTCCAACGGCCGTGTCGCGCCCTGATGACGGGAATCCGGATCGAGGCTGGGGGGCGCGCCCTGGCGCACCCTGCGTCTTCGGCCGCCCCGTCACCGGTCTGCCCGGAACGACAGGTGTCCGTATTGCGGCGTTTCAAGAAGTTCATCTAGGGTGATTAAGCGGTCTCGGCACTGCCTGAACCCCCGAGCAGGCAGTGCCGAGGCCCCCCGTTTCGAGCCCCTTCAGGCCGATCCTCAGCCCCGAGCGAGCCAGCCGGGGGGCGCTGCGAGTAGCGTGGACCCCATGGCTCCGACCTCCACACCGCAGACGCCCTTCGGGCGGGTCCTGACCGCGATGGTCACGCCGTTCACCGCGGACGGTGCTCTCGATCTCGACGGCGCGCAGCGGCTCGCTGCCCACCTGGTGAACGCAGGCAACGACGGACTCGTCGTCAACGGCACCACCGGAGAGTCCCCGACCACGACCGACGCGGAGAAAGCGCAGCTGGTCAAGGCCGTCGTGGAGGCAGTCGGAGACCGGGCACACGTGGTGAGCGGAGCCGGCACCAACGACACCTCCCACAGCCTGGAGCTCGCCCGCGCCGCAGAGAAGGCCGGCGCACACGGCCTCCTCGCCGTGACGCCCTACTACAGCAAGCCTCCGCAAGAGGGGCTCTACCGGCACTTCACCGCGATCGCGGACTCCACCGACCTGCCGGTCATGCTCTACGACATCCCCGGCCGCAGCGGAGTCCCGATCAACACGGAGACGATCGTCCGGCTCGCCGAGCACCCCCGCATCGTCGCCAACAAGGACGCCAAGGGCGACCTCGGCCGCGCGAGCTGGGCCATCGCCACCAGCGGACTCGCCTGGTACAGCGGTGATGACATGCTCAACCTCCCACTGCTGTCCGTCGGCGCAGTCGGCTACGTCTCCGTGGTCGGCCACGTCGTCACCCCCGAGCTGCGCTCCATGCTGGAAGCGCACCTGAGCGGCGACGTCGCCAAGGCCACCGAGATCCACCAGAAGCTGCTGCCGGTCTTCACCGGCATGTTCCGCACCCAGGGCGTGATCACCACCAAGGCCGCCCTCGGCCACCTCGGCCTCCCCGCCGGCCCGCTCCGCCTCCCGCTGGTCGAGCTGTCTCCGGAGGAAACGGAGCAGCTCAAGCACGATCTCGTGCACGGTGGGGTACACCTGTAGACCTCAGACTTCACAACTGCATACCGCCGGACTACGGCAGTGCACGACCCCAACGCAACAGCACGACACGTACGTCTCAGCACGACACATACGTCTACGTACGCATCATGAATATCGCGCGCCACGTGCCCAGGCGGGTGCGTGGCGCGCGCGGTAAGGAGAGTCTTTTGAGTCATCCGCATCCTGAGCTCGGTCCGCCGCCGAAGCTCCCGGAGGGTGGCCTCCGCGTCACCCCACTGGGCGGCCTCGGCGAGATCGGCCGCAACATGACCGTCTTCGAATACGGAGGACGGCTGCTGATCGTCGACTGCGGCGTCCTCTTCCCCGAGGAGGAACAGCCCGGCATCGATCTGATCCTCCCCGACTTCACCTCGATCAGGGATCGCCTCGACGACATCGACGGCATCGTCCTCACCCACGGTCACGAGGACCACATCGGCGGCGTCCCCTACCTCCTGCGCGAGAAGCCGGACATCCCGCTGATCGGCTCCAAGCTCACCCTCGCCCTGATCGAGGCCAAGCTCCAGGAGCACCGCATCCGGCCGTACACGCTGGAGGTCGAGGAGGGACACCGCGAGCGCGTCGGCCCCTTCGACTGCGAGTTCGTCCCCGTCAACCACTCCATCCCGGACGCCCTCGCGGTCGCCATCCGCACCCCGGCCGGCATGGTCGTCCACACCGGCGACTTCAAGATGGACCAGCTCCCGCTGGACGGCCGCCTCACAGACCTGCGCGCCTTCTCACGCCTGGGCGAAGAGGGCATCGACCTGCTGCTGAGCGACTCGACCAACGCCGAGGTCCCCGGATTCGTCCCGCCCGAGCGCGAGATCTCCGGGGTGCTGCGCCAGGTCTTCTCCAGTGCACAGAAGCGCATCATCGTGGCCAGCTTCGCCAGCCATGTGCACCGCATCCAGCAGATCCTGGACGCCGCCCACGAGCACGGCCGCCGCGTCGCGTTCGTCGGCCGCTCCATGGTCCGCAACATGGGCATCGCCCGTGACCTGGGATACCTCCAGGTACCGGGCGGGCTCGTCGTGGATGTCAAGACACTGGACGACCTCCCGGACGACGAGATCGTGCTGGTGTGCACCGGCTCCCAGGGCGAGCCCATGGCCGCCCTGTCCCGCATGGCCAACCGCGACCACCAGATCCGCATCGTCCAGGGCGACACGGTGATCCTCGCGTCCTCCCTCATCCCGGGCAACGAGAACGCGGTCTACCGCGTGATCAACGGGCTGACCCGCTGGGGCGCTCATGTCGTCCACAAGGGCAACGCAAAGGTCCACGTCTCCGGACACGCCTCCGCGGGCGAGCTGCTGTACTTCTACAACATCTGTCAGCCCAAGAACCTGATGCCGGTGCACGGGGAGTGGCGCCACCTGCGTGCCAACGCCGAGCTGGGTGCCAAGACCGGCGTCCCGCACGATCGCATCGTCATCGCCGAGGACGGCGTCGCCGTCGATCTGGTCGACGGCAAGGCCAAGATCAGCGGCAAGGTCCAGGCGGGTTACGTCTACGTGGACGGGCTCTCCGTCGGAGACGTCACCGAGACCTCCCTCAAGGACCGCCGCATCCTCGGCGACGAGGGCATCATCTCGGTCTTCATCGTGGTCGACAGCACGACCGGCAAGATCGTCGGAGGCCCCCACATCCACTCGCGGGGCTCCGGCATCGACGACGCGTCGTTCGCCGACGTCATGCCGAAGATCGACGAAGCACTGGCCAGATCGGCCCAGGACGGCGTCGCGGAGCCCCACCAGCTGCAACAACTGGTGCGCCGCACTGTCGGCAAGTGGGTCTCGGACACCTTCCGCCGCCGCCCGATGATCCTCCCCGTGGTCGTCGAGGTCTGAGCCAGCGGAACCGCCGAACGGCGGGGCGCCTCGATTTGCCTCCAGGCGCCCCGCTCCAGTACGTTTACATCTCCACCGCAACGGGAAACCGGGACGCTCAGCGCCCCGAGGACTCGGATGGCCAGGAATCCAGAAAACTCCGGAAACGGAGTGGAAAAAGATTCTGGTAAGGTTGGAAACACCGAAAGGGAAGCGCCCGGAGAAGCCGGTGAGATGGTTTCGAAGGAAGCGTCCGTTCCTTGAGAACTCAACAGCGTGCCAAAAGTCAACGCCAGATATGTTGATACCCCGATCTGCCGGGTTTC
>NZ_BAAARJ010000026.1:0-75129 GCF_039532135.1 Streptomyces axinellae | reverse complement strand
GCCGCGGCACCCGCCGCCGCGCCCGCCGCCGCCGCGCCCGCCGCACCCGCGCCCGCGGCTCCGGGGCCCCGGTGGGGCAGCACCTGGGTCGGCTGCGCGTCGCTGCCCGCCTGGCCCTGGGTGCCGGAGTCGGGGACCGGTGCCGGTGCCGTGTCCGGCGCCAGCAGCGCGGCGACGCCCATCGCGGCGCTCGCGGCCTCCGGGCCGGCGTGGGCGCTGATGCCGTCCGCGACCGTACGCAGCGCGCGGGCGAGGCTGACGGCGCTGGGCCGCTCCTCGGGCTGCTTGCGCAGACAGTGCTCGATGACCGTCCACAGCGGATCCGGGAGGCCCGTCGGGCGCTCGGGGTCCTGGGCCAGGTGCTGGTGGAGCACGGCGAGCGCGCTGTCGCCGCTGAACGGCGGGCGCCCGCTGACCAGTTCGTACAGCATGATGCCGGCGCCGTAGATATCGACGGCGGAGGTCTGCGGGCGGCCCTCGGCTGACTCGGGGGCGACGTAGGCGGGAGTGCCGACGAACTCCTGGGTGCGGGTCAGGCCCGGTGAGTCGGCCAGGCGCGCGATGCCGAAGTCGGTCAGCATCGGCCGCATGCCGTTCTCGTCCTCGGTCAGCAGCACGTTGGCCGGCTTCAGATCGCGGTGGACGACCCCGTCGGCGTGACTGGCCGCGAGCGCGTCGGCGACCTGCGCGGTGACCAGCGAGGCGGCGATGGGCGAGAACGGGCCGTTCTCGCGCAGATAGCGGTGCAGGTCCGGGCCCTCGATCAGGTCCATGACCAGCGCGAGCAGGTCGCCCTCCACCACCAGGTCACGGGTTCTGACGATGTTGTGGTGCGTCAGCCGGAGCAGGACGGAGCGCTCCCGGAGGAAGCGCATCACCACATCCGGATCGTTCGCCAGCTCCTCCTTGAGGACCTTGATGGCGACGGTCTCGCCGGGCTGCCCGGCCACTGCCGCCTCGGAGCCCGCCGTCTCGCGCTGGCGGGCCCGCCAGACGGTGCCCGTCGCGCCGCGTCCCAGCGGCTCTTCGAGCAGGTACTTGCTGCCTACCGGCCGCACGTCATGCGCTCCCTGGTCTCGTACTGCAATCCCGCCCACAATAGTGCCGCCGCGGAAGGCGGGGCCCGACCTCGCATGCGCTCCGGGCACATGAGGAGCCGGGGCGGCTCCCCGGGAAGACGCGCCCCCGGTGCTCATGGTTGCGGTGCGCGGTGCCGTTACGGAAGCGGCCGTTCAAAATGCGCTCCCCAAGTGGTGCGAAACGGGTCGCATACAGCGGACGACGGAATCTGTTCGGTCTCTCCTGCCCGTCTTCGGCCACTCCATGGCCGCGCGGGACGAATTCCCCGGCCCCTGACGGACGGTCCGGGCGCACTCACGGACCGCTTCCGGTGTGACGGAATAACCGGGAATTCCCTGACAGGCGCCCCGAGCTGGCCCTCTTGCGGGACGGGACGGCTCATCAAGATCATTAGAGTGGCGTCAACGGGGCGTGTTGTCAGTCACGGGTGCGAGTATGCACCCAGCATCAACGCAGCAGCAGCAAGCGACAGCAACGAGCAACAACGACAGCGCAGAGCAGTACGCGAAGCACCGAGCGGTACGAGAAGCACCGAGCAGCACAGCACCAGCTTCAACGCAGCAGCAGTGGACAAGCGAGTGTGCCGGCGCGGGAGCACGGCGGGTGGGCGGCCCGCCGCGCACACGGCGCGGACGGGACCTGGAGGGGCCGATGCAGATCCGGCTGACTGTCGCCATGGCGCCGCGCGGCGTCCGTGGCACAGGGGACAGCGGGAGCGCGGGCGCGGCGAGGGCGCCCCAGTCGCAGCCAGCCGGCTCTGCGAACGTGCTGGTCACAGCGCCCACCGGCACGGTGCTCGCGGCGGTGACGGGTGCGTTGGCGACCTCCGCGGCTGCGGCGTTGTCGGCGGGAGCGGGGTCGGGGCCGGGAAGGGGGCCGGGCTCCGGTTCGGGCTCGGGCTCGGGGTCCGCCGCCCCGTCGGCCGGCCCGGGAGGCTCGTCCGGCTCCGGAGGCGTACGGGCTTCGGGCGCGGGAGCGGAGGGCGTCCACTCGCACGGCGGTGAGGACAAGCAGCAGGAACCGGTGGTGGTCTACGCGGGGACGCGGCGGCTGGACCCGCACCGGCAGATCATCGGAGAGCCCCCGCTGCTGGACGGCGCCATGATCTCCCTGCACGCGCCGGCCGCCCCCGCCGCGCTGTCGGCGCACGGCGCGGCGGTCACCGCGTACGGCTCGGCGAAGGCCCGGCTCCATGTGGTGGCGGGCCCGGACGCCGGAGGCATCCATCTGCTGCAGGGCGGCAAGGTCCACCTCGGACGCTCGGCGGACGCCGACGTTCCGCTGGACGACCCCGATGTCTCCCGGCTGCACTGCGCGGTGACGGTCACGGACGGCGGCGCGGTCACGGTCACCGATGTGGGCTCGACCAACGGCACCTCCATCGACGGCGCCCCGGTCGGCGCCCGGCCCGCCCTGTTCCGGCCCGGCTCCACCCTCCGCGTCGGTGAGACCGCCATCCGGCTGGAGGCCGCGGGAGCGCCGGGGCACGAGACGGCGGTATCCACTTCGGCCCCTCCGCCACTGGCGCTGCCGACCGCGCCGGACAGCGAGGGGCGGCTGCGCCTGGTGCGCGAGAGCACCGAAGGGGCGGCGGACCCGGGCGGTACGGGCCCCGGCCACGGGATGCCCGGTGCCGGTGCTGGCGTCGGCGATCGTGCTGGGGCCGACAGCGGTGCGGGGCCCGGCGGGCGGGGCCGGGCCGGTGGGTCGGGCGGAATCAGCGGGCCCGGTGGTCACGCGTACGCGCCGGGCGGGCCCTTCCCCGGCGCCGAGAGCACCCACGGCGCGGGCTTCGTGGCCCCGCCCTCTCCCGGCGGCCGGCAGGAAGGGCATGCGGCGACCGGGCCCGGCACCGAGGGCGACCGGCGCCGGGCACGCGGGCTCGGCGCGTGGGCGCGCCGTTTCGCGGGCGGGCGCGGCGACGCGGCCCATCCTGCCGGTCCGTACGGGACGGGCGCACCGGATGCCTCGCAGGAACGGTACGGACAGGGCGTCCCGTACGACCCGGACCGCCCGGGGGCTTCGCTCGGTCCGGCTGCCGCTCAGAGGGCGTCGGGCTCCCCGTACGCACCGGATGCCGCACCTGCGCAGCACCCGGCGCACGCGCGCGGCGGCGAGGGCGGGGTCGCGCACCCCGCGGACGGCCCGGAGACATGGGCCGGGGCGGGCCACGGAGCGCGGCTGGCGCCGCACGAGTGGGACGCGCGCTGGCCCGACCCCGCCGCCGTACTGCTCAGCGCGCTCGGCCCCGGCCCCCGGCTGTGGGAGCGCACGGCCGCGCATCCGGACGCGCTGACCGTACGGCTCGGCGTCGCGCACCGGAGCGACGGGCACGGGGAGCCGGTCACCGTCGATCTGCGGCAGGCCGGTTCGCTGGGCCTCGCGGGTCCGCGCGCGCGGCTCGCGGGGCTGACGCGGGCAGTGCTCGCGCAGCTCACAGCGCTGCACGGGCCGAGCGCGCTGGAGGTCGTCGTCCTGTCGGCCGACCGCGCGCGGGACGTGGCGGCGCGCACCGAGGAGTGGGCCTGGCTCGGCTGGCTGCCCCATCTGCGGCCCGCGCACGGCCAGGACTGCGCGCTGCTGACGGCCTTCGACCGCGAGCAGGCAGCCGCGCGCACGGCGGAGCTGACCCGGCGGCTGGAGGCCCACGCCGCCGCGCCCGGCGGCGGGCCGCCGAGCAGCGCCGTGGTGGCCGTGGTGGACGGCGATCCGGGCTCGGCCGCGCTGCGCGCGAGCGTGACGCGGCTGGCGAGGGAGGGCGCGGGCGCGGGCATCCACCTGCTGTGCCTCGCCGAGACACCCGCCGCCAGCCCGGCCTCACCGGTGACGGCCACGGTCGAGGCGGCGAACGCGGCATGCCCGGCCTTCTCCGACTGCGGCACACTCGCGCTGCTGAGCGGCGACGTGGCCACGGCGGTACGGGTTCTGCACCGTGCCCCCGGCTCGTCCGGGGCCGGGGGCGACCAGGTGAGCGGCGCTCGGCGGCAGGAGGCGGCGGGCGGCCTCGACGTATCGCGGGGCTCGTACGGCGCACCCGGCACACACGTCCCAGCCGACACACCCGACGCATACGGCCCACACCGCTCACACGGCGCATACGGCTCACACAGCACGCACGGCTCCAACGACCCGCTCGGCGCTCCCACCCCGCACGGCAGGAACGACGCCTCCCCCGGCATACAGAGCGCAGAGGGCACCCAGGGCGCCCAGGGCACAGAGGCCGCCGCGTACACCGCGCTCGCGGGGCCCGTGGCGACGGTCGACGCCGTATCCGGCGCGTGGGCCGAGCGGTTCGCGCGCGCCCTGGCGCCGCTGCGGGAGCCAGAGGGCGCGGGGGCGCCGCCCGGGGCCGCGCGCCCTGCCGTGACGCTCCCGTCGAGCTGCCGGCTGCTGGACGAACTGGGCCTGGCCCGCGCCACGCCCGCCGCGCTGCTGGCCCGCTGGTCGGAGGCGACGCCCGGCGGCGCCTCGGGGCGGGCGTCGCTGGTCTTCGGCGCCGGTCCGCACGGCCCGCTGGAGGCCGACCTCGCCGACCTCTCCCCGCTGGCCGCCTCGGCCGTGCGCACGCCCCCCTCCGGCGCGGGCCGCCACCCCGGCGGGGCGGCGCTGCCTGGGCACGCGCTGATCAGCGGGGGGCCTGGCACGGGCAAGACAGAGCTGCTGCGCTCCTTGTCGGCCTCGCTCGCCGCCGGTGAACGGCCGGACAGGCTCGCTCTCGTCCTGGTGGACGGCGCGGGCGCCGAGGCGGGGGACGGGCTGCGCGCGTGCGCCGAACTGCCCCATGTGACGGGGCATCTGGCGGCCGGTGATCCGGTGCGGATGCGGGAGTTCGCGCAGGCGCTGAGCGCCGAGTTGAAGCGCCGCGCCGAGCTGATCGGGGACCATCGCGGCTACGAGGAGTACGTACGGCTCGCGGCCCGCCCGGGCGGCGGCCGGGTGGTCGCGCAGCGGCAGCCCGCGGAGCGCGCACCGGCCCAGGCGCGGGCGCAGGTGGCGGGCGGGGCCGCCGGGGCGGGCCCGTACGATGTCGGCGCACCGGCCGCGGAAGGCGAACTCCCGCAGGAGCGGGCCGAGTTGGGCAGCGGGCAGCCCGTGCGGCAAGGCGGGGTCCGCACGGAGGAGCGGCCCGGCGCCGAGAACACGGGCTCGGGCACAGGAACGGGAGCGGGTTCCGGTGCGCTGGACATGCTGCCGCCGCAGACCACGGCATCACGCGCGGCGGAATCGCGCGCGGCACCACCGCGTCCGGCGGGAGCCCGCGCTCCGGAGTCCGGGCCCGCGCCGGGCGAAGGCACCAGAGGCGGGCCCGGAAGCGGGCCCGGAAGCGGGCCCGGAAGCGGGCCCGGAAGCGGGCCCGGAAGTCGTCCCGCGAGCCGCGCCGGAAGTGCGGGCCGCGGCGCAGCGGCGGGCAGCGACGCGGACGCGGAACAGGGACCGGGGCCGGGCCCAGAGGCGGAGGCGAAGGCGGAGCCCGAACCGGATGTCACCCGGCGCACGCTGCGCCTGCGCACCCGCGCGGGGGAGCGGGCCGGCGGGGGCGGGGCGGGCCGTGCCGCCGAGCTGCCGGCCGCGTTCGCGGTGCGGGGCGGGGGGGTCGTCGCGGAAGGGGCCGAAGGGGTGCTGCCCCGACTGGCCGTGCTGGTCGACGACTTCGACACCCTGGTGGACCCGGCGCTCGGCAACCCGGGCCGCCCGGCGGCCGGTTCCGTCGTCCGGGCGCTGGAGTCGGTGGCCCGGCTCGGCGCGCGGCTGGGCGTCCACTTGATCGCGGCGACCGGCCGCGCGGACCGTACGGCAACCACCGCCGTGGCCCGGGGTGCCGCGCTCCAGGCGGAGCTGGCCGGGGCCGAAGGCGGCCCGGACGGCGGCCCGCGCGGCCGGGGCATCCTCACCTTCACCCAGCGCCGGGCCCCCGTACCGGCCCAGCAGCACTCCCCCGGGTACGCATACGGGAACGGGCACGGCAGCACCGGCAACGCCGACAGCACAGCGCACGTCGCCAACGGGCCCGCCGCGTCCGGGGCTTCCGCGTCCGGGGCCCCCACGTCCGGGACTTCCGCGTCCGGGGCTTCCGCGTCCGGGACTTCCGCGTCCGGGGCTTCCGCCGAGGGGCCCGGCACCGCGGCGCCGCCCATCGCCTTCCAGGCGGGCCGGGTCACGGGGCGTATCCCCCGTACGGCGACGCTGCGGCCCACCGTCGTGCCGCTGGACTGGGCGCGGGCGGGCGATCCCCCGGCCCGCCGCCCGGTGCGGGAGCTGGGCAACGGGCCCACCGATCTCGCGCTGCTCGCCAGCGCCATGGAGCGCGCCGCGCGGCAGGCTTCGCAGTCCTCGTGACGGGTGCGGGGAGCTTCGGCTCCCCGCACCAACTCCCTATCCCGACACAGGAGTTCGCCGCTGTGCACAAATTGGTCCGGTCCCCCGGGTCACGGACTGATCAAGATGGGCGCAGGGGCTCGCGCAGTGTTGCCAGGTGCCCTGGTCCGGGCGTACAAACTTCCGCACAGACGGTACGGCGCGGATGCCTCCCGGGCAGGTCGCGCCCTGCGCGGTTCCCATGCCGTTCGGCTGTGGGGGAAGGGACGGCGGTGACCATGCGTAGTTCGCGTACGCCACGCACAGCTCTCGCGCTCGCCTCCGCGGCGGCCCTCACGCTGGCCGCGGCCGGCTGCGCGGCCGAGGACGAGGGCAGCGCGTGGGCGAGTTCACACCGGCCCACGGTGGACCTGCCCCGGCTCAAGGGCCAGAAGTTGCAGGTCGCGGCCGTGTGGACGGGCGACGAGGAGAAGAACTTCCGCAAGGTCCTCGACGAGTTCGAGCGCCGCACCGGCGCCAAGGTCGAGTTCGTGCCCACGGGCGACAACGTCGCCACCTACATAGGCTCCAAGGTCGAGGGCGGCTCCCCGCCGGATGTGGCGATGATGCCGCAGGTGGGCGTGTTGCGGCAGTTCGCCCAGAAGGGCTGGCTCAAGCCGCTCGGCAAGGAGGCGCTCGCCGAGTCGAAGAAGAACTTCAGCAAGGGCTGGCGGGACCTGGGCTCGTACAAGGGCACCCAGTACGGCATCTACTACAAGGCCGCCAACAAGTCCCTGATCTGGTACAACACCACGGCGTTCGAGGACGCGGGCGTCAAGGAGGCCAAGGACTGGAAGTCCTTCGTCCGCGACGCGCAGACCCTCTCCGACTCGGGGGTGGCCCCGGTGTCGGTCGGCGGGGCCGACGGCTGGACGCTCACCGACTGGTTCGAGAACGTCTATCTCTCGCAGGCGGGCCCGGAGAAGTACGACCGACTCGCCGCGCACGAGATCAAGTGGACGGACCCCAGCGTCACCCGCGCCCTGGAGACCCTCGGCCAGCTCTTCGGCCAGGGCCATCTGCTGGCGGGCGGCAACCAGGGCGCACTCCAGACCGACTTCCCCAAGTCGGTGACCCAGACCTACGGGAACCTCGCCTCGCCGGACGCCGCGCTCGTGTTCGAGGCGGACTTCGTCGGCGTCAACATCGAGGGCGACACCAAGGCGCGTATCGGCAAGGACGCGCAGGTCTACCCGTTCCCGAAGGTCGGGGACCAGTCCCCGGTGGTCACGGGCGGAGACGCGGCGGCCGTCCTCAAGCAGAGCAAGGGCGCGCAGGCACTCGCCACCTACCTCGCCTCCCAGGACGCGGCCGGTATCTGGGCCGCCGAGGGCGGATACATCTCGCCCAACAAGGAACTGGACCTGGCCGCCTATCCGAACGCGCCGCAGCGGGAGATCGCCAAGGCGCTGATCGGCGCGGGCAACGACTTCCGCTTCGACATGTCCGACCAGGCCCCGGCGGCGTTCGGCGGCACCAAGGGCGAGGGCGAGTGGAAGGCCCTCCAGGACTTCCTGAAGAACCCCAAGGACGTGAAGGGCACGCAGCAGGCCCTGGAGAAGGCCGCCGCCAAGGCGTACGAGAAGTAGAGCGCGGCGCCGGGAACGCGACAGCGACCGTCACCGACGACGTGATGACCCGCACGCCTTACGCACCCGCGAAGCGTCTCTGACGACGGATCAGGACAGGGGAGACCACCGCCATGCCGACCCCGAGCAACCCCCCGGACCCGGGCGGAACCGAGCCCGGTCAGATACCCGAACCGGACCGGATACCCGGGCAGATACCCGACCGGATACCCGGGCGGATACCCGACCGGACAGCCGGGCGGATACCCGGGCGGATATCGGCGCACGGAGAGGACGGGTCGTCGCCGAAGCCGCCCACAGGGTCCCGGACGGGCGGGTCCCGTCCCGGCGGCTCCCGTCCCGGCGGCTCCCGTCCCGGCGGGTCCCCGGGTTCGTCCGGCGGCGGGAGGCGCGTCTCGCCGATACGGCGGCGCCCGTGGATCGCGGCGCTGTTCCTGCTTCCCGCGCTGGTGCTGCTCGGCGCGCTGGTGGTCTACCCCATCGTCTACTCGGTCCTCCGCAGCTTCATGAGCGCGGACGGCTCGTCCTTCGCCGGGCTGGACAACTTCCACGAGGTCTTCACCGACGACACCACGCTGACGGCCTTCCGCAACAACCTGATCTGGGTCATCGTCGCGCCCGCGCTGTGTACGGCACTCGGCCTCGTCTTCGCGGTGCTGACCGAACGGGTGCGCTGGGGAACGGCGTTCAAGCTGCTGATCTTCATGCCGATGGCCATCTCGATGCTGGCCTCGGGCATCATCTTCCGGCTCGTCTACGAGCAGGACCCGGCGCGCGGCGTGGCCAACGCGGTGTGGACCTCCGTGCACGACACGTTCGCCGACACCTCGCCGTGGCCCGACGCGCGGCCCCGCCAGGACGCGCCGCTGACCGCCTCGGGCGGCGGCTCGTACACCACCAGGGGCACCGTCGATGCCGCCAGTCCCGCCGCCTTGCCGCTCGTCGGCATCCCGCCCAAGGAAGCAGCCGGCGCCGCACCCGCCAAGGCGCCCGCCAAGAGCGGGGACGGGCAGGTAACCGGCACCGTCTGGCTCGACTTCGTCAAGGGCGGGCGCAGCGAGCACGGCAGGATCGACCAGAACGAGAAGGCACTCGCCGGAATCACCGTGCAGGCGGTCAAGGACGGCCGCAAGATCGCCGAGGCCACCACGGCGGAGGACGGCACCTTCACCCTCCCGGCCGCAGCCGACGGGGCCCGGCTGAAGCTGCCCGCCGCCAACTTCGCCGCGCCCTACAACGGCGTGGACTGGCTGGGCCCCACCCTGGTGACGCCCGCCATCATCGGCTCCTACATCTGGATGTGGGCCGGCTTCGCGATGGTGCTGATCGCGGCCGGACTCGCCGGGGTGCCCCGCGAACTGCTGGAGCAGGCGCGGGTGGACGGCGCGAACGAGTGGAAGGTCTTCCGGAAGATCACGGTGCCGCTGCTGGCTCCGGTGCTCGGCGTCGTGACCGTCACCCTCATGATCAACGTGCTCAAGATCTTCGACCTCGTCTACATCATCTCGCCAGGGGCCGTGCAGCGGGACGCCAACGTCCTGGCGCTCCAGCTGTATCTGGAGTCCTTCGGCGGCGGCGCCAACCAGGGCGTGGGCAGCGCGCTCGCGGTGATCCTGCTGCTGCTGGTGGTGCCGGTGATGGTGCTCAATATCCGCCGCCTTCGGAGGGAGTCGCGCCGATGACCACGGTGACCGCCAAGGGCGGCTCCCCCGGAACACCGGCCCCGGCGTCGGGAGCGGCCACGGCCGGGGCCCGGCCCAAGGCCCCGCTCACCGCCCGGGTGGCCTCGGTCACCGGGCACTGGGCGGTACGGTTCGCGCTCGTCGTCATCGGGCTGTTCTGGCTGATGCCGACGGCCGGACTGCTCAGCTCCTCGCTGCGCGACCCGGCGGAGATCTCCATATCCGGCTGGTGGAAGATCTTCGACTTCAACGGCAGCTTCCCGTGGATCATCGACAGCGGGCAGCTGACCTGGTCCAACTACGACGCGCTGTTCGCCAACGAACAGGTGATGGACTCCCTGCTCACCACGGTCTTGATCACCGTCCCGGCCACCGCGCTGGTGGTGGTCCTCGGCGCGCTGGCCGGTTACGCGTTCGCCTGGATGGACTTCCCCGGCCGGGACTGGTGGTTCATGGGGGTCGTGGGGCTGCTGGTGGTGCCGGTGCAGGTGGCGCTGATCCCGGTGGCCAAACTCTTCGGCGCCCTCGGCCTCTTCGAGACCACGCCGGGCGTGATCCTCTTCCACACCGCCTTCGGCCTGCCGTTCGCCATCTTCCTGCTGCGCAACTTCTTCGCGGAGATCCCCCGCGAACTCCTGGAGGCCGCGCGGCTGGACGGGGCGGGTGAGATCCGGCTGTTCACCCGGGTGATCCTGCCGCTGGGGGGCCCGGCCATCGCCTCGCTGGGCATCTTCCAGTTCCTGTGGGTGTGGAACGACATGCTGGTCGCGCTGATCTTCGCGGACTCGACGAACCCGCCGGTCACCGTGGCCCTCCAGCAGCAGGTACGGCAGTTCGGGAACAACATCGACGTGCTGGCGCCCGGCGCGTTCATCTCGATGCTCGTCCCGCTGGCGGTCTTCTTCGCCTTCCAGAAGCAGTTCGTCTCCGGCGTGATGGCGGGTGCGGTGAAGTAGCCGGGCCGGGAGCCGTATGCGGAGCCCGGTGGCCGGGAGCCCGCCGTGCTCGGCTCAGGTGGGGGTGCGGGTGGAGGTGCGGGTGGGGGTCCGGGTGGCGCGGAAGACCAGGGTGCGGGTGCCCCAGAACCGCAGCGCGGTCGCCAGCGCCATCCCCACCCCCGCGCCCGCCACCAGGTCGGCCCGTACCGAGGTGCGGCCGAGGCCGTAGCGGGAGATCCACAGGCACGCCAACTGCACTGCGGCGCCTGCCACGTTGACCAGGACGAAGATCCCGAAGCGCCGCCACCAGCCGGTGCCGGGCCCGGCCCCGCCTTCGCCTCCGCCGCGCGGCCGGTAGGGGCCCAGCGCGTTGCCCGCGTACGCCACCGAGCAGCCCGCGACGAACGACACGGCCTTGGCCGCCAGCGGGTCGAGCCCCATCGGGCCGCGCAGCCACAAGAAGGCGCCCACATCGGCGGCGAAGGCGAAGACACCGACCGCCGCGAACCCGCCCAGCTCGGCCCCGAATCCCCGGGCGCGGGCGGGCAGACGGCGGCTGCGGGTGGCCGGGTGGGGGGCGCCGGGCACCGTGCCGCTCACAGAGCCGCGACCGAGAGCCCGTACAACAGGCCCCAGCACAGCCCCGTGACGGCCAGCGGGCGGTCGCGCAGCAGCACGTCCTCGGGGGAGCCGGCCGCGCCCCGGTCGGCGAAGACGGCGTACCGCAGCACCGCCAGCAGCAGCGGCACCATCGACAACTGCCGCCACAGCGAGCCCCCTCCCCCGTCCGACTCCAGCGCCCACAGGCAGTACGCAAGTACGGCGGCCCCGGCGGCCAGCTGCCACACGAAGCGCAGATAGCTGACGGTGTACTCGCGCAGCAGTGCCCTGGTCTCCCCCTCGCCTTCCCCGACCAGCAGCGCCTCCGAGTAGCGCTTGGCGGCGACCATGAACAGCGCCCCGAACCCGGCCGTGATCAGGAACCAGCGCGAGAGCGGGATGCCCAGCGCGAGCCCCCCGCACATCGCGCGCATCACGAACCCGGCCGTCACCACGGCCAGATCGATGACGAGGATCCGCTTGAGCACCAGGCAGTAGGCGATCTGCATGGCCACATATCCGGCCAGGAGCACCGCCGTCGCCGCGTTGCAGCACAGCGCCGCCGCCACGGCGGAGACCGGCGCGAGCACGCCGCCCACCGCGTACGCCAGCCCTACCGGCACGGTTCCGGCGGCGACGGGGCGGCGGCACTTGTCGGGATGGGCCCGGTCGGCCTCGGCGTCCCGCGCGTCGTTGAGCAGGTAGACGGCCGAGGCCGCCGTCGTGAACAGGGCGAAGACCAGTGCGAGCCGGACCGCGACGGCGAACGAGTCGAGCTGTCCGGCGGCGGCGGGCGCGGCGGCGACGAGGACGTTCTTGACCCACTGCCGGGGCCGCGCGGTCAGCAGCAGCCCGTACGCGCATCGCCGGGCGGCGCCCGCCCGGCCGGCGGGACGCGCGGCGGCGGGCGGCGACGGGGCGCCGGGCGCCGCGGGGGCCGGCTCGTCGCCGCCCGGCGCATGGACCAGCGTGGTCCGCTCAGCCATGGCGCCCCCGTCCCAGCCGTACGGTCAGCGCGCCCAGCGCGGCTCCGGCCACCACGTCGGAGGGATAGTGGACGCCGACGACCAGCCGCGAGACGCAGGTCAGCGCGGCCAGTGAGCCGATGCCGACGCCCACCGCGCTGCGGGGCCGCAGCCCGCCGAGCGCGAGCGCGGCGGCTCCGGCGGAGGCGGCGTGCGAGCTGGGGAAGGAGTGCCGGCCACAGGTCCGTACGAGCGGGGCGCGGCCCTCCAGTTCGGGGCGCGGGCGGCGCACGACCCGCTTGATCCCCATGCTGGCCAGGTGCGCGGTGCTCACAAGCGCCGTGCCCCGCAGCCAGCGCTCCCGCTGCGTACGGTCCGTGGCAGCGCCGGCGAGCCCGGCCAGGAGCCAGACGGCAGCGTGCTCCCCGCTCCAAGACAGCGCGCGGGCCGCACCGGCCACCCGTGCGTCCGCCGCACAGTCCCCCAGGGCACACAGCAGCCGCCGTTCCCACCGTCGCATCGCTTTCGCAGCCACATCCCGACTCTCGCCGGGCGGCCCGCTCCGAGGGGTGACCATACGATCCGACACTCGGGCCCTTCACTCATTCAGCGAAGGGGCACTCATTCAGCGAAGGGGCACTCATTCAGCGAAGGAGCACTCATTCAGCGAAGGGGTACTCATTCAGCGAAGGAGCACTCATTCAGCGACAGTCGTGCCGCGACATGAGCCCCGCAGTATCCCGAACCTCACATTCCGGGGCGATACGGTCGCCCTCATGCCCGTTCAGCCTCCGCCGCCCGCGCGGCTCCCGACGCTCCTCAGCGCCGCCCGGCTGCTCACCGGCTGGGGCCGGACAGCACCCACCGGGGCGACGGTGCTGCACCCCCGCACCGTGGAGGAGGCCGCGGCGGCGGTCCGCGAGTGCGGGGCGCGCGGCAGCATCGCGCGCGGCCTGGGCCGGGCGTACGGCGACGCGGCGCAGAACGCGGGCGGCACCGTCGTGGACACCACGGGCCTGGACCGGCTGCGGGAGATCGACCTGCGCGCCGGGACGGTGACCTGCGAGGCGGGGGTCAGCCTGCACCGGCTGATGGAGGTGCTGCTGCCGCTGGGCTGGTTCGTACCGGTCACCCCCGGGACCCGCTATGTGACGGTGGGCGGGGCGATCGGCGCGGACATCCACGGCAAGAACCACCACGTCTCCGGCTCCTTCACCCGGCATGTGCGCGCCATGGAACTGCTGACGGCCGATGGCGAGGTACGCGTCCTCACCCCGGGCAGCGACCTGTTCGAGGCGACCTCGGGCGGGATGGGCCTGACCGGGATCGTGCTGAGCGCGACGCTCCAACTGCTGCCCGTGGAGACATCGTTGATGACCGTGGACACCGAGCGGCTGCCCGACCTGGACACGCTGCTGGCCACGCTCACCGCCACCGACCACCGCTACCGCTACTCGGTGGCCTGGATCGACCTGCTCGCCCGCGGCTCCGCCGCCGGACGCGCCGTCCTCACCCGGGGGGACCACGCCCCGCTGGAGGCGCTGCCGCCCCGGCTGCGCACCGCGCCGCTCGCCTTCCGCCCCGGCCGGCTGCCGCCCGCGCCGCGCGGACTGCCGGGCGGGCTGCTGCGCGGCAGCACCGTCGGCGCGTTCAACAAGCTCTGGTACCACAAGGCGCCCCGCAGACGGCGGGGCGAGCTGCAGAAGCTGGCCGCCTTCTTCCACCCGCTGGACGGGCTGCCGCACTGGAACCGGATCTACGGCAAGGCGGGCTTCGTGCAGTGGCAGTGCGTGGTCGGGCACGGGCACGACACCGCGCTGCGCCGGATCGTCCGGCTCATCTCGCGGCGCTCGTGCCCCAGCTTCCTCGCTGTCCTCAAGCGGTTCGGCCCGGGTGATCCGGGCTGGCTGTCCTTCCCCGCCGAGGGCTGGACACTGGCGCTGGACATCCCCGCCGGACTGCCGGGGCTCGCGGAGTTCCTCGACGAACTGGACGGCGAGGTCGCCCGCGCGGGCGGACGGCTCTACCTCGCCAAGGACGCCCGGATGCGGCCCGAACTGCTGCCCGCGATGTACCCGAGGCTGGACGACTTCCGCGCGCTGCGCGCCGAACTGGACCCGCGCGGGGTCTTCACCTCGGACCTGGCCCGGCGGCTGGCCCTGTGACCGTGACAGCCGGACCGGGCGGGACCGGTGACGGCGGGACGGTCCCGCAAAACCGTCACCGGTCAGACCGGTGACGGTTCGGAAGGGTGGCCCCGCCCCCACTCTCCCGCCCGCGCTCTCCCGCCCCCACTCCCCGCACCTTCTCCCCCGTTCCCTCCCCTCCGCTCGAGGAGCTCGCATGAAGGACGCCTTCGGCACCCCGCAGTCCCTGCTCGTTCTCGGCGGCACCTCCGAGATCGCGCTCGCCACCGCCCGCCGCTTCATGGCCCGCCGCGCCCGCACCGTCTGGCTGGCGGGGCGGCCGGGCCCCGGACTGGACGCGGCGGCGGCCGGGCTGCGCGAGGAGGCGGCGGCGCACGGCGCCGAGGTGAGCGTCCACGCCGTGCCGTTCGACGCGCTCGCGCCCGAGACGCACGAGGAGGCGCTCGGCAAGGTCTTCGCGGAGGGCGACATCGATCTCGTCCTGCTGGCCTTCGGCGTGCTGGGCGACCAGCGGCACGACGAACACCACCCCCTCTCGGCCGTCCGGGTCGCCCAGACGAACTACACCGGCGCGGTCTCCGCCGGTCTGGTGTGCGCGGAGGCACTGCGCACCCAGGGCCACGGCTCGCTGGTGGTGCTCTCCTCGGTCGCCGCCGAGCGCGCCCGCCGCGCCAACTTCCTCTACGGCTCCAGCAAGGCGGGCCTGGACGCCTTCGCGCAGGGGCTCGGCGAGGCGCTGCACGGCTCGGGCGTCCATGTGCTGGTGGTCAGGCCCGGCTTCGTGCACACCCGGATGACCGCCGGCCTGCGCCCCGCGCCGTTCGCCACCACGCCGAGCGCCGTCGCCGAGGCGATCGCGCACGGGGTACGCCGCAGGGCGCGGACGGTATGGGTACCGGGGGCGCTGGGCCCCGTGATGACAGCACTGCGGCACCTGCCCCGCCCGCTCTTCCGGAGGCTGCCGGGGTGACGCATGTGTCCGCCGGGGTGACGTGTGCGTCTGCCGGGGTGACGTGTGGGCCGCCCGGACCGGAATGTGCGGACACGGCACTTGTGGGATAAATCGGATTAATCGTCCGTGGTCTCCTGACCTGTCACGTCTACCCCGTGGATCTGCCGTGCCTCTCTTCAGCGTGATCATCCCCGTCCACAAGGTGCAGGCGTACGTGCGCGAGTGCCTGGACTCCGTGCTGAGCCAGTCCTTCACCGACTTCGAACTGATAGCCGTCGACGACCACTCCCCCGACGGCTGCGGCCCGATCCTGGACTCCTACGCCGAGGCCGACCCTCGGGTGAGCGTCATCCATCTGGCGCAGAACGGCGGCCTGGGCCCGGCGCGCAACGCCGGTACCCGCCGGGCGCGCGGCGACTACGTCCTCTACCTCGACAGCGATGACACCCTCACCCCCGGCTCCCTGCGCGCCATCGCCGACCGGCTGGCCGCCACCGGAGACCCCGACGTGCTGGTGTTCGACTACGCCCGCACGTACTGGGACGGCAGCACCGTCCGCAACATCCGCGCCGACCTGCTCGACCAGGACGCGGCGCCCGCCGTCGCCACGCTGGCCGAGCGCCCCGGGCTGCTGCGGCTGCTGGCCGTCGCCTGGAACAAGGCGTACCGCCGCGACTTCCTCCAGCGTGAAGGGCTCAGCTTCCCGCCGGGCTGCTACGAGGACACCCCCTGGACCTTCCCCGTGCTGCTGACCGCACGCGGCATCGCCACCCTCGACCGGGTGTGTGTGCACTACCGGCAGCGGCGGGCCGGCAGCATCCTGACGACCACCGGCCGCGGGCACTTCGACGTGTTCGCGCAGTACGACCGCCTGTTCGCCTTCCTGGACGGGCGCCCCGAACTGGAACACTGGCGGCCCGAGCTGTACCGGAGGATGGCCGACCACTTCGCCGTCATCCACAGCAGCGGCGGGCGGCTGCCGCACTCGGCCCGCGCGGAGTTCCTGCGGCGCGGCCGTCAGCACTGCCTCCGCTACCGCACCGCGCCCTCCGCCGCCTGCCCCCGCCAGCCGCCGCGGCTGCGGCTGCGCCGACTGCTGGTGCGACTGGGCAGCCACCGCACCTTCCGGCTGCTCTCGCACGCCGGCAGGCTGTACGCGGCGGCCCGCGCCCGGGTACGCCAGCTGCGCGCGCCCACGCGGAAGGCGGCGCTGCGCGCCCACTACACGCTCCAGCGGCGCCGCCCGCTCGACCCCGACCTCGCCGTCTTCAGCGCCTACTGGAACCGCGGCTACGCCTGCAACCCCGCCGCGATCGAAGAGGCCGTCCGCACACTGGCCCCGCACATCCGTACGGCATGGGTCTGCGCCGCCGAGCACGCCCACACGCTGCCGCCCGGCGTACAGCGGCTGCACCCGGGCTCGGCCGCGCACTGGAGCGCGCTGGCCCGCGCCCGCTTCCTCGTCAGCAACGTCAACCTCCCCCACGCCTACCGCAAACGCCCCGGCCAGCTCCTCCTCCAGACCCACCACGGCACCCCGCTCAAGCACATGGGCCTGGACCTGCGGCCCTACCCGGCGAGCGCGGCGGGCATGGACTTCGGCAAGCTCCTGGAGCGCGTCGATCGCTGGGACTTCAGCCTCTCGGCCAACCCGCACTCCTCGGTGGTGTGGGAGCGCGCCTACCCGGCGGCGTACACCACGCTGGAGTTCGGCTATCCCCGCAACGACCTCTTCCACACCGCCACGGCCGACGACGTGACGCGCATACGCACCGAACTGGGGATACCCGAGGGCGTCACCGCCGTGCTGTACGCGCCCACCCACCGCGACTACCACGCCGGCTGGCACCCGCCCCTGGACCTCGCCCGGCTCGCCGCCACCCTCGGCCCCGGCTTCACCCTGCTGGTGCGCCCGCACTACTTCTACGACGCGCCCTGCTTCCACGACCCGCCGTACTCCTCCGCGCGGTACTCCTGCGACGCGCGGTTCTTCCACGGCGCACAGCCGCAGACCCCGCCGCCGGCCCCGCCGCAGCCCGGGAACCTGCTGGACGTCTCGGCGCACCCCTCCGTCGAGGAACTGTGCCTGGCCTCGGACGTGCTGGTCACCGACTACTCGTCCCTGATGTTCGACTACGCCAACCTCGACCGGCCCCTCGTGCTCCACATTCCCGACTGGGAGGCGTACCGGGCCGCGCGCGGCACCTACTTCGACGTGACGGCCGAACCTCCGGGCCTGGTGGCGTACGGCCAGGACGAGCTGACCGACATCCTGGCCACCGGCGCCCACGACACCCCGCACGCCCGCGAGCTGCGGGCCGCGTTCCGCACGCGGTTTTGCCCCTACGACGACGGGCGCGCCGCCGAGCGGGTGGTGCGGCACCTGTTCCTGGGCGAGCCGCTCACCGCACTGCCGCCCGTGCTCCCGCCCGCCGAACGGCAGCCCGCGCCCTCGCCCGCCGCCTGCCGCCGCGCGGCCACCGGCCCGACGGCCACGCCCACCCGCAAGCCGCCCGAGCCGGAGCCGCCCTCCGCGCAGCCCGTCCCCGCGAACTGAGCCCCGCCGTTCGCGAAAGCCCCTCCCGCCCACAAGCCCCCTCGTCCACAAAAGGACTGGTGCGCATGCCCCGCTTCAGCGTCGTCGTCCCCGTCTTCAAGGTCCAGGGATTCCTGCGCGAGTGCCTGGACTCGGTGCTGACCCAGTCGTTCACGGATCTCGAACTCATCGGCGTCGATGACCACTCCCCCGACGGCAGCGGCCGGATCCTGGACGAGTACGCGGCCCGGGACACGCGCGTCCGCGCGCTGCACCTGCCCGTCAACGGCGGGCTCGGGCGGGCCCGCAACGCCGGGGTGGAGTCGGCGCGCGGCGACTACCTGCTCTTTCTCGACAGCGACGACAGCTACCTGCCCGGCGCGCTGGCCGCCATCGACCGGCAGCTGCGCGCCTGCGGCGACCCGGACCTGCTGGTCTTCGACCACCAGCGCTCCTACTGGTGGGGCAAGGCCGAGCCCAGCGTGTTCGGCGACCAGCTGGCCGGGCCCGGCACCCGGACCTTCACGGTCGCCGAACGTCCCGAACTGCTCACGCTCTTCCACGTCGCCTGGAACAAGGCGTACCGCCGCGCGTTCTACCGGCGCGAGGGCCTCGGCTTCGAGCCGGGCCTGTACGAGGACGCGCCGCTGTCCCACGAGGCGATGGTGTGCGCGCGCTCCATCGGCTGTCTGCCGCGCGTCTGCGTCGACTACCGCCAGCGCTACCAGGGCGCTATCACCCGCTCCCCCGGGCGCGAGCACTTCGACATCTTCCCGCAGTACGCCTCGCTGTTCGCCTTCGTGGCCCGCCGCCCCGAACTGGCGGCCCACCGCGCGGTGCTGTTCGAGCGGATGGTCTCGCACCTCGTCTTCTGCCTGCGGCGCCGCGACCGGGTCCGGCCCGCCGACCGGCGCGCCTACTTCCGGCAGGCGGCCCGCCACTACCGCGCCCACCGGCCGCCCGGCTTCCGCCCCCCGCCCCACGCGGCCCGCGACTTCGGGATGCTGGCGCGGCGCTCCTACCCCCTGTTCGCCGCCCGCGAGCGGGTGCGCCGCACGGCGGGCACGGTGCGGCGCACGAAACGGCGGGTGCGCCGCACGGCGGGCAGAGCCGCCTACCGCGGCTACTACGCGCTCCAGCGCCGACTGCCGCTCCGCGCCGACCTGGCCGTCTACTCCGCCTACTGGGGCCGGGGCGTGGCCTGCAACCCGGCCGCGATCGCGGACAGGGCGCGCGAGCTGGCCCCCCAGCTGCACGCGGTGTGGATCGTGCGGCGCGACGCTGTCGCCGCGCTGCCGCCGGGCACCGACTACGTGGTGCCGCACTCGCGCCGGTACTGGTGGGTGCTGGCCCGCGCGACGTTCTTCGTCAACAACGTCAACTTCCCCGACCACCTGGTCAAACGGCCCGGCCAGCGGCACATCATGACCCACCACGGCACCCCGCTCAAGACCATGGGCCTGGACCAGCAGCCGTACCCGGCGGCGGCCTCGATGAACTTCCGCGACCTGCTGCGGCGCGCGGGCCGCTGGGACTTCAGCGTCACCGCCAACCCGCACTCGGCGGAGGTGTGGGACCGCGTCTTCCCCTGCCCCTACGAGGACCTGCCGGCCGGATACCCGCGCAACGACCGCCTCGTGACGGCCACCTCGCGGGACATCACCGCCGTACGGGAGCGCCTGGGCATCCCGCGCGGCCGGATCGCGCTGCTGTACGCGCCGACGATGCGCGACTACCGCCGGGGCTATGTGCCCCGCCTGGACCTGGAGCGACTGAGCGCGGGGCTCGGCGAGGAGTACGTCCTGCTGGTGCGCACGCACTACTACTACGGCCGCGACCCGGCACTCGGGGAACTGCACGCCCGCGGCCTGGTGCGCGACATGTCGCGGCACCCCTCGACGGAGGACCTGTGCCTGGCGGCGGACGCGCTGATCACCGACTACTCGTCCGTGATGTTCGACTACGCCAACCTCGACCGGCCCATCGTCGTCCACGCCCCCGACTGGGACAGCTACCGCGACGCGCGCGGCGTCTACTTCGACCTGCTCTCCGGCCGCCCCGGCGAGACCCCCGGCCCGGTCACCCGCACCGAGGACGAACTGACGGCCGTCTTCCGCGACGGCACCTGGCGCGGCCCCGCCTCCCGCGCGCTGCGGGCCGCGTTCCGCACCCGCTTCTGCCCGTACGACGACGGCCACGCCGCCGAACGAGTGGTCCGCCGAACCCTCCTGGACCAGCCCCCCGAAGCCCTCCCGCCCATGATCCCGCTCACCGACCGACACCCGGCACCGCCCGCGGAAGCACCCGCCCCGCCCCCCGTCATCATCGAGACCCCCCACCCCACCCCCACCCCTGGCACCCCCCCGACCCCAGAGCCCCTCAACTGAACGACGCCCCGAAGGGGCGCGGGACTGTGTCATATGCGGCTTCGCCGCGTGGGCGCGCCGAGAAGGGGGCGCGGGCCCCCGGCCAAAACCCCAAGGCCCGGCCGCGAAGCGGCCTCAGCTCACGGGCAGCCGCCCATACCCCTCCCCGCCCGAAGGGCGACCCGCCCGGGCAGGGCGACCGTTACGGACGGGCCCCATCAGCCACCGCACCAACGCGAAGCGGCTGTCCGTGCCCGCCCGGCAAGGGCCCCGCTCCGGATCCGCGGCGATCTCGCCGCACAGCACGTGAACCTCCCCCCGCCAGGCCAGCTCCAGGGTCCGGCGGCGCCGCGGGTCGAGCCGCTCCAGGACACCCCCGCCGTGCGCCCCGATCAGCCGGGAGGCGCCCACGCACACCCGGTGCCGCGCGCTGTCGTCGAGGGCGAGGAAGTCCGGGCCGAACAGCTGGAACAGCTCGACGTGGAAGTGCCGCCGGTGGAAGCCGTCCCGCAGCGGCCCGGGGCCGAGAAAGCGGCAGGTCGTCTCGAAGATCCGCTCCGTGCAGCGCAGCCGCACCTCTGGCCCGGCCCGGTAGGTGATGTTGCTGGAGTCGGCGCGGCGCACGGCGAAGTAGTGGTCCTGGTCGGCCAGTACGGAGATGCGCCCGGCGCGGAAGCACGCTTCCAGGACGAACGGCTGGTCGCTGAAGACGGGCATGGTCTCGTCGTACCGGATGCCGTGCCGTTCGATCAGGGAGCGGCGGAAGAGTTTGGTGTTGGACAGCGCCCAGGGCAGGCCGTCGCCGACCAGCCGGATGGCGGGCGAGGTGCGGGCGAACACCCCGGTGGGCACGGTGCGTTCGCCCACGGCCGCCATCTTGCACAGCAGGATGTCGGAGCGGCAGCGGTCGGCGGTGGTGACCATGCGCTCCAGCGCCTCGGGGGCGAGGTGGTCGTCGGCGCCGAGGAAGAAGACGTACCGTCCGCGCGCCAACTCCAGGCCCCGGTTGCTGGGTGCGGCCGGGCCGCCGGAGTGGGGCTGCCACAGGGTGACCACCCGCCCGGGGTGGCGGGCCGCGAACCGTTCGATCTCCGCCGCCCCGCCGTCGGTGGAGCCGTCGTCGACGACGATGACCTCCATCCGCCGCTCCTCGATGGTCTGCGCGTCGAGCGAGGCCAGGCAGTGGGTGAGGTAGGGCATGGTGTTGTGGACGGCGACGACGACGCTGACGTCGGGCACCTGGTTCATCGCACTGCTCCGTTCCCGATCTCCAGGCGCCGCACCCCGGCCCACAGCGCGGGGTCGGTGACGCGGCGGCCGTCCACCAGGACCCGTACGTGCGGCAGTTGGTCGGCGGCCAGTTCGCGGTAGGCGGCGTGGTCGGCCTGCACGAGGGCGGCGGTCACGGGCTGGTCGGTGTGCGGGGTCAGCCCCAGTTCGGCCAGTTCGCCCGGCTCGTACATCGGGTCGGACACATACGGCCGGGCGCCTCGCGCGCGCAGTGCGGTGACCGTGGGGAAGACGCCGGAGAACGCGGTCTCCTTCACCCCGCCCCGGTAGGCGGCGCCCAGCACCAGGACCTCCGCGCCGCGCAGGTCGCCGTAGGCGTCGGCGAGGAGTTCGACGGCGTGGCCGGGCATGCCCTCGTTGGTCTGGCGCGCGCTGCGCACCACGGCGGCCTCGGGGTCGTTCCACAGGTACATGCGCGGATAGACGGGGATGCAGTGCCCGCCGACGGCGATGCCGGGACGGTGGATGTGGCTGTAGGGCTGGGTGTTGCAGGCGTCGATCACGGCTTCGACGTCGATGCCGGACCGGTCGGCGAAGCGGGCGAACTGGTTGGCGAGCGCGATGTTCACGTCCCGGTAGGTGGTCTCGGCCAGCTTGGCCAGCTCGGCGGCCTCCGCCGAGCCCAGGTCCCACACCCCGTTGGGCCGCTCCAGATCCTCGCGTACGTCGAATTCGAGCACCGACTCGTAGAAGCGCACCCCGTCCTTGGCGGAGGCCGGGCCGATGCCGCCGACGAGCTTGGGGTAGCGGCGCAGGTCCGCGA
This sequence comes from Streptomyces axinellae, assembly GCF_039532135.1. NCBI lineage: Bacteria > Bacillati > Actinomycetota > Actinomycetes > Kitasatosporales > Streptomycetaceae > Streptomyces > Streptomyces axinellae. Next base: position 52,866 of record NZ_BAAARJ010000026.1, on the reverse strand, counting down.
ACACCCGCCCGGTCAGCACCCGTTCGGGGCTGAAGACCAGGGAGAAGTCCCGCTCGGCCGCCAGCCCCGAGCCCTCCTCCAGCAGCGGCGCCCAGCGCTCCCGGGTGGTGCCGACCGGCAGGGTCGTCTCGTAGCTGACGAGGGTGCCGGGGCGCAGCCCGGCGGCGACGGCGCGGGTGGCGCTGTCCATCCAGCCGAAGTCGGGCGCCCCGCGCTCGTCCACGAACAGCGGGACGACCAGGACGACGGCGTCCGCGCGGGAGACGGCCTCGGTGGTGTCCTCGGTGGCGGTCAGCCGCCCGGCCGAGACCGCCTCGCGCAGCCGCTCGTCCAGGCCCGCCTCACCCGGGAAGGGCGTCTCCCCGCTGTTGACGCTCGCGACCACGCGCGCGTCCACGTCGGCTCCCGTCACCCGGTGCCCCTTGGCCGCGAACTGCACGGCCAGCGGCAGCCCGATCTTCCCGAGCGCCACCACACAGATCCGCATTCCCGTCTCCTTCTGGCTGATCCCGTCGGTCCGGCTCCCCCGCCGGCTCCCGCACCGGCTCCCGCTGCATCTGCTGCTCCTGCTGGTTGTGCTGCTGCTTCTGCTGGTTCTGCTGGTTCTCGTGCTGGGGCCGGGGGGTGGCGTGCAGCAGTCCGGTGTAGAGCGCGTCGAGCGCGCGGGCCTGGGTCTGCCAGGTCCACCGCGCCAAGAGCCCCGGCGCCTCGTACGCGGCGCGGTAGCGGCCGGGGTCGGCGAGCACGGCCCGTACGGCGCGCACGTAGTCGGCGGTGTCCTCCGCGCGGAAGACCTCGCCCTGGCCCGTCTCGCGGGTGGTGGCGGCCATGGTGCGCACATCGCTGACCACCAGCGGCAGCCGGGCGTGCGCGTACTCGAAGAACTTGGTGATCAGCGCGATCTCGTGGTTGGTCCAGTGGTGGATGGGGATCGCACCCACGTCCGCCTCGGCGAGGAAGGGGACGACCTGCCGGTAGGGCACATACGGCAGGACATGCAGCCGGTCCCCGGCGCCGAGCGCCTCGGCCCGCGCGCGCAGCTGCCGTACATACCAGGACCCGGGCCGGTTGACGACCAGCGCGGTGTGTACTTCGGGCAGCGCGGGCAGCGCCTCGACCATGGTCGCCAGGCCCCGTTGCGGCGCGGCACCGCCGCTGTAGACGACGAGCGGGGTGCCGGGGCCGATACCGCACAGCTCTCGCAGGCTGGGGACTTCCTCTTCGCCCTCGGCCTCGGACTCGGCATCGGACTCGTCGGAGACTTCACAAGCACCAGGGGCACTAGGGGCACCAAGCACACCGGGCACACCGGGCACATCAGGGGCGTTGAGGACGACGGTGGGGTCGCGGGGCAGCCCATGGGTCTCGCGCAGGAGCCCGGCCAGCGTGTCGGAGACCGTGACGACCGCATCGGCGCAGGGCGCGTACTCGCGCTCGTGCGCGACATGCGCGGGCAGCCAGCGCGCGTCGTCCAGCCAGGGCCGCACCCCGGGCAGGTACTCGTGCGCGTCCCACACCAGCTTCACGGGCCGTCCCTCGGCCAGCGCGCGGGTCTTGGCGCGCGCCCCGACGCCCAGCATCCGGAAGTCGTTGGCGTGGATGAGGTCGGGGCGCAGTTCGTCCACGACCGGCCCGTAGGCCAGTTCGAAGTCGTAGAGGCTCGGCCACAGCCTGCGCCAGGCGCGGTCGCCCAGGACGCGCTGCCAGAACGCGATGCCGGCCCGGTCCAGCAGGGTGCCGGAGGCGCGTGCCGTCAGCCCCTCGTCGAGCTGCCGCTTACGGAAGCGCACCCACCGGTTCGCGAGCCGCGCCGCCGCGCGGGGAAGGGCCAGCCGCGCGGCGGCGTAGCGCGGACCGGACAGCATGGGGACGGCGGCGCGAAGCGCCGAGGCGGAGACGGAGGCGGAGGCAGCGGCGGGGGCGAGCAGGAGTGCGGCCCGGCGTGTGCGCAGTTCGTGGCGCCACGCCTTGACCCGCTGGAGGCGGTATCCGGCCGTCGTGCCGGGCTTGTAGGCCAGCGGCCTGGCCAGCAGGGGACGCCGGGACTCGCGCGGGGGGTGGGCGAGCGGCATGGGCACCGGCAGCAGCCGGACCTCGGCCCCGCCGATGTGCCAGGAGGCGGGCTTTCCGTTGGGCGAGCTGCCCAGCAGCGTCACCTCCCACCCGGCCTCGGCCGCCGAGCGCGCGGTCTTCTGCACCCGGGAGTCGGCGACCACCCCGTTGCACACGAGCATCACCACGCGTCCGCGCTTTCGCTTTCCCTCGGACGGCACATCGGGCGAAGCGGCTTGGAAGACCTCGGGGTCGGTGTCGAACTCCACGGGCCACCCCTTTCTCTCGACCCCTGAAATAGCGTATCCGCGCCTTCTGGAACGAGTACTGCCGAGAACGCTTATTCACCCGTTGAGCCTTTGCGGTGATGCGTAATGCGCGCGCGGGTGCGAAGAATCCAGCCCGCGCGGGCGCGAAGAATCCCGGCCCGCGCGGGTGCGAAGAATCCCGGCCCGCCTTTTCCTGCCGTACTCCGCGTTTCCGGACCGGGAATTCGCCACGTCCGGAAGGCGGAGTGCACGAGTGCGGCGAGGGCGCGCGGGCGCGCTCAGCTCAGGAAGCCGTCGAGCACCCCGGCCGTGTAGCGCCCGTCGTGGTAGGTCCGTACGTACGCCCGGGACTCCTCGCCCGTGCGGACCGCGAAGGCGCGGTCGTCCAGCAGGGATTCCAGCGCCGTACGGAGCGTGTCCGGGGTCGCGTTGACGAGGGGCGGGACGGCGCCGACCTCCTTATGCACCCGCTCGTCCAGAAAGGCCACTACGGGTTTGCCCGCGGCCATGCCCTCGCAGGCGAACGTCCCGTAGGTGCCGATGGCGAACTGGTCGATGACGATGTCCGCCTCCTTGACCAGTTTCCGCATCGCCGGCCACGGCAGCCCCTCGGTCAGCCGGAAGTCGATGGCGCCGCTACGGTCCAGTTCCTCCAGCACCGGCATCACCCGTTCGGTGCCCTTGGTCCAGCGCCTGGACGGCGCGTGCACGACGACGGGGCGCGCGCGTTCCATGACGGGCCGCTCGCCGGACCGGCCCGCGCAGCCGTCCCCGCCCGCCCAGCCCTCGACGTTCACCACCAGCGGAGCCCAACTCGCCCCCGGCAGATCGTCCAGCAGGTCGGGCGTCGTCACGAACAGCGGCAGCCCGCTCTCGGCGGCCACCCTCCGGTTGCGCGCGCTGTTGCGGATCAGTACGGCCAGGACATCCTCGGGCGCGGTGTGGAAGAGGGATTGCGCGTAGCGCTCCATGTGGCGCTCGGGGTCGCGCACATCGCTGCCGTGCGCCAGGAGCGCGACCTCGATCCCGGCGCCGCGCAGCGCGGGCAGATCGTCCTCGATGTGCTGGCCGTTCAACCATCCGAACGCGGGGGTGAAGGCGTCCGCGAGGTAGTGCGTATAGGAGCCGAGCACCCTGTTCACCCGGTCGAGCTTGACCTCGCGCCCGCCCAGCTGGCCGCGCGGGATGCGGACGTCGGCCGGGTATCCGCTCAGCGGTCCCGCGGTGGTGTGCGCGGTCACCTCGGCCGCGACGTCGGGCCTGGCGCGGCACACGGCGCGGGCGAACCCGGACAGCTGGCCCGCGTAGTTGGCGCAGCCCAGGCCGAGCCGTACGCGCGGCTGTCCGGGCCGGCCCTGGGGCGGGACCGGCCGCCAGTCCGGCACCGAGAGCGCGGCCTCCGGGTCGGGCTCGCGGGGGCGCTCGCGCCGGCTCGTGCCGGGCCACGGCAGCTCGCGCGGTACGAGAACCAGGCGGCCCTCCCCCGCCACCCCGGCACGGCCCTGCCCTTCACGTCCGGCGCGGCCCTCCTCTCCCACCCCGGCACGGCGCTCCCCCTCACGTCCGGCGCGGCCCTCCTCTCCCACCCCGGCACGGCGCTCGCCATCTGCCACGGCGCGGCGCTCGCCGTCCAGCGCCGCGCTGCCCGGCTCGGCCGCCGGCGCGGGGGCCGCCCCGGCGAGCGTCGCGTACAGCCTCAGCAGCCGGGGCGACTGCCGCTCCCAGGACAGTTCTTCGAGCAGGGCGGCGCTGATGTTCCGGGTGAGCACCTCCCGTTGCTCCAGTACGCCCCGGACCGCCTCGGCCAGCGCCCGCGCGTCCCCGGCGGCGCAGAGGGCGCCGACGCCGTACCCGTGCACGAGGAGTTGTACGGCCCGCACTCCGGTGCTGACCATGGGCAGCCCGGCATGCAGGTACTCGCCGACCTTCGCGGGCAGCGCGACCTCCGCGTCCGGTGTCACCTCCCGGCACACCAGGCCCAGGTCGGCGGTGGCGAGATACCCGGCCACCTGGGACTGCGGCACATACGGCAGCACATGTACGCGCTCGCGCACCCCGGCGCGCGCGGCACTGTCGAGCACGGCGCGCAGTTCAGGGCCGCGCTCGCCGTCGACGACCAGCGCCAGGTGTGCGCCGGGGAGTTCCGCGAGCGCCTCGACGGCGGTCGCCAGGCCCCGGTCGGGGGCGATGCGTCCGGTGTGCACCAGCAGCGGAACCCCCGGCTCCAGTTCGCAGGCCGCCCGTACCGAGGGCCCGCCCCGGTCGGCGCGTGCGGCGCGCGCCGCCTCGGCCACCGGCGCCTGGCCGACGATCACCGGCGTACGGGGCAGCCCGTGGCGCTCCTGGAGCAGGCGGGCCAGGCCACCCGAGGTGGCGGTCACCGCGTCGGCCCGGCCGATGAACTCCGCCTCCACGGCCGGGCAGGCGCTGGCCCGCGCCCGGTCCGGCCACCGGGTCCCGGCGACGTCCTCGTGCGCGTCGTAGAGCCAGGCGGTGCGCAGGCCGCGGGCCCGGAGCCGGGCCGCGCTGCGCGCCCCCACGGCGATGGCGGTGACCCCGGCGGCGTGGATGACATCGGGCCCGACCTCCTCGATGACGGGGCCGAATGCCAGGTCCCAGTCCAGCAGCGCGGGCCAGTCGGCGCGCCAGTCGCCGACGGGCCCTGGTGCTTCTTCGGCGCGGCGTGCGCGCTCCCTGCGGTAGAGCTTCACGCGGCTCTGGTGTGCCTGTCTGCGCAGCCGCACCCAGCCCTTGAGGGCCTGGGCCCGCACGCGGGCGGCCGGGTTGGCGGAGGTGTCGCCGAGCCAGCCGACCAGCGCGGTGCGCTCGCGCACCCAGGCGGCGTGCGCGGAGCGTGCGCTGGCCAGCGCGCGGTCGTCGGGCAGGCCCCAGTGTGCGAGCCGGGCGCGCGGCCCGCGCGGGGTGGCCCGGCGGGTCCGGGAGCGCTCCTGCATGTCGGCGGCGACCGGCACCCGGATGACGGTGAATCCGTCGCCGCTGTGGGTCTCGCGCCGGGTGGAGGCCGAGCGGGCGACGACGGTGACGTCCCATCCGGCGCGGGCCGCGGCTGCCGCGGCCTTCTCCGCGCGGGAATCCCCGCCGAGTCCGCCCGAGCTGATGACGGCCAGGCGCGGGCGGGTGACGGAATTCGCCATGGGAAATCTCCTGAACTCACCGCGCGGTCCACTGTCCGCGCCGCTGCCTCATTTCGGAGAAATCACCCTGGCACGCGGCCCGGCGCAGCGGAAGGAACGCCTCCGCCGATACGTCCGCTCAGCTCAGAAAACCGTCCAGCACACCGGCCGTATAGGTGCCGTCGTGATAGGTGCGCACATATTCCACGGATTCTCTCGCGGTGCGGACCGCGAATTCACGGTCGTCCAGGAGGGATTCCAGCGCGGTACGCAAGGTGGCGGGTGTGGCATTGACGACGGGCGGGCGGATGCCGACATTCCGGTGGACCCGCTCGTCCAGGAAGGCGACGACGGGCCGCCCCGCCGCCATGCCCTCGCAGGCGAACGTCCCATAGGTGCCGACGGCGAACTGGTCGATGACGATGTCCGCGTCCCGCACCAGCTCCCGCACCCGCTCCCAGGGCACGCCGGTCGCCATCCGGAACTCGATCGCGCCGCAGCGCTCCAGCTCCTCCAGCACCGGCACCACCCGCTCGGTGCCCTTCGTCCAGCGCTTGGACGGCGCGTGCACCACCACCGGGCGCCTGCGCTCCATCACCGGCCGCTCACCCGCCCAGCCCGCCCAACCCTCGACGTCCACCACCAGCGGAGCCCAGCGCGCGCCCGGCAGGTCGTCCAGCAGGTCGGGCGTCGTCACGAACTGGGGCAGCCCGCTCTTGGCGGCGACGCGCCGGTTGCGGGCGCTCTTCTTCGTGAGCGCCGCCAAGATGGCCTCGTCGGCGGCGTGGAAGTGCGAGTGCTCGTAGCGGTTCATGTGCCGCACGGGGTCGCGTACGTCGCTGCCGTGCGCCAGCAGCGCCACCTTGATCCCGGCCGCGCGCAGCGAGGGCAGGTCGTCCTGGATGTGGCCGCCGTTGAGGCGGCCGAGCGCGGGGGTGAAGGAGTCGGCGAGGTAGTGGGTGTAGGTGCCCAGCACGCGCCGGGCCCGGTCGAGCTGGAAGGCGAGGTCACCGGTGCGCTCCCCGACGGCGTAGAGGTCGGCGGGGTAGAGGACGCTCTGGTCGTGGGTGTGCATCACGACCTCGGCCGACAGGTCCCCGCGGCGCGCGCACAGCGCCCGCGCGAACCCGGCCAGCTGTCCGGCGGAGTTGGCGCAGCCCATGCCCAGGCGCACGGGGGTGCTCTCCAGGGAGCGCCACCCGGGCAGCGCGCGCGGCGCACCGGATGCCGGGGCGTTTCCGGCTCCGCTGCCGGGGCCAGGCTGTCCCGGCCTGCCCGCGCCGGGCTGTTCGGATGCCGACCAGGGCACCTCGCCGGGCACGAGCCGGGCCGCGGTGCCGGGACCGGCCAGCCGCTCGTAGAGGGCGAGCAGTCCGGCCGACTGGTGTTCCCAGGACAGCTCGCGCAGCAGCGGCCCGGTGATGCGCGCCGCCAACTGTTCCCGGCGGGCCAGCCCGCTCCGCACGGCGGTGGCGAAGGATGCCGGGTCGTCGGTGGTGAACACCTCTCCGACTCCCGTGCGCTCGACGAAGTCGCGCAAGGTCCGCACCGAACTGGTGATCATCGGCAGGCCCGCGTGCAGGTACTCGGCGGCCTTGGTGGGCAGCGAGATCTCACAGTTGGGCACGTGCCGGAAGCAGATCAGCCCGAGGTCGGCCGAGGAGAGGTATGCGGGCACCTGTTCCTGCGGCACATACGGCACGACGTGCACCCGCTCGCGCACGCCCAGCTCCTCTGCGCGGGACAGCAGCGCCTTGAGCGTCGCGTTCGGTTTGGGACCCGCCACCAGCGCCAGGTGTGCGTGCGGGAGTTCGGCCAGGCCCGCCACGGCGGTGTCCAGGCCGCGCTCGGGCCCGATCCACCCCGCGTACACCAGCAGCGGCACATCGGGGCCCAGCCCGCACGCGTCCCGTACGCAGGAGCGCCCGCCCGCCGAGGCGGCGACGGCCTCCCGTACCGGCGCGTTGGCGACCACCAGCGGCTCCTCGGGCAGCGCGTACGCCTCGCGCAGGATGCCGGCGAGTTCGGCCGAGACCGTGACCACCGCGTCGGCCCGCCGGATGAACTCCCCTTCCACGCCGGGGAAGGCCGAGTCGCGCGCCGCGTCCGGCCAGTCGATGCCGCGGACGAACTCGTGCGCGTCGTAGAGCCAGCAGGTGCGCAGGCCGCGGGCGCGCAGCCGGGCCGCGCTGCGCGCCCCCACCGCGATCATGGTGACGTCGTTGGCGTGGATGACGTCGGGCTCGATCTCCTCGATGACGGGGCCGAACGCCAGGTCGAGATCGACCAGTTCGGGCCAGTCGGCGCGCCAGTCGCCCCGCGCCTCGACGGGGCCCTCGGTGCGGCGGCGCTCCCAGTGGTAGAGCTTGCCGCGCCCCTTGTGCGCGTACCGGCGCAGCCGCACCCAGCCCTTGAGCAGCTCCCTGGTGAGCGCGGCGCGCGGATCGTCCGTCCCGGCCGCCCGGTGCAGCCAGCCGATGCGAGCGGTGTGCTCGCGCACCCACGCGGCGTGCGAGGCGCGGGCCCGCAGCCAGGCCCCTTCGTCCGGCAGGCCCCACTGGGTGAGGTGGTTGCGCAGGCGCGGGCGGCGGCGCGCGGCACCGGCGATCGTGCGCATGTGCGCGTTGACGGGCACCTTGACCACGGTGACCGGGCCCAGCACGGACCGCTCGCGACGCTTGGAGGGACTGCGGCCCACCAGTGTCACCTCCCAGCCCGCCCGCACCGCCGCGAGGGCGGTCTTCTGGACGCGGGAGTCGCCCGTGATGCCGTTCCCCACGATGACGGCCAGCCGGGGGCGGCCGCCGGTCCGCAGCCGGTCCGGCCCCGCTCCTGCGCTCGCTCCCGTGCTCGCCCCGGGCGCCGTCCCCGCCCCGGCCCCGGGGTCCGCTCCCCGCCCGGTCCCGATGCGCGCTCCCGTGCCGGCCCGGGGGCCCGCTCCCGCCCCCGTCATGCCGTGGGCTCCGCGAGACGGACCGGGCTGTGCCCGTGGTCCCCCGGCGCCGAGGGCGACCCCGAGGTGATCACGGCGGAGGCGACCTCAAGGGGCGTCGCCGTCTCCAGCGCTCCGGTCTCCAGCACTCCGGTGGTGCGGCGCGCTGAGGCCAGCACGGCGGCCGAGACCTCGACGGTGCGCAGCCCCTCCCGGGCCGTGACGATGCCGCCGCTCCCGCTCCCGCCCCGGACCGCGTCCCGGAATCTCTCGTGCTCGACGACCAGCGGCTCTCTCTTGGGGAAGGCGTAGCGCACGGTGTCGCCCTCGGCGACGCCCCGGAAGGCGCGCAGCGCCTCCCACTCGGTGGCCACCGCGCCGTTGGCGTGGAAGGTCAGGTCGGCGGTGAGCGTGTCGGCGACGAAGCAGCCGCGCTCGCCCGTGACGGCGGCGAACCGCTCCTTGAGCGGGCTGAGCCAGTTCACCAGGTGGCTGACCATGGTGCCGTCGGTCAGCGAGCCGACGACCGCGACCATGTCCTCGTGGTCCCGGCCGCTCTTGGAGACCGTACGGGCCGACAGCGACACGTACTCCTGTCCGGTGATCCAGCTGGTGAGGTCGATGTCATGGGTGGCCAGGTCCTTGACCACGCCGACGTCGGCGATCCGGTGCGGGAAGGGCCCCTGGCGGCGGGTGACGACCTGGAAGACCTCGCCCAGCTCCCCGGCCTCCAGCCGCTGCCGCAGCTGCTGGAGCGCGGGGTTGAAGCGCTCGATGTGGCCGACTCCGGCGACCAGGCCGCGCTCCTCGAACGCCGCTACGAGCCGCCGGGCCGCCTCGGAGGTGTGGGCGAGCGGCTTCTCGATGAGCGCGCACACTCCGGCGTCCGCGAGCTGGAGCCCCACTTGTTCGTGCAGCGCCGTGGGGCAGGCGACCACCGCGTAGTCGATTCCGCGTTCGAGCAGCCTCGCCACGTCCGTCAGCACCGGGACGCCGTGCAGGCAGCCGTGCGGGTCCCCCGCCGGGTCCACGGCGCCGACCAGTTCGACGCCGTCGAGCGAGGAGAGGATCCGCGCGTGGTTGCGGCCCATGGCCCCCAGCCCGATCAGCCCGGCGCGCAGGACCCGGCCCCCCGCTTCACCGTCCGCAGCCGCAGCCGCAGCCGCCGTTGCCGCTGTGGCTGTCGCTGGCGCTGTGGCTGTCGATATGGCTGTGGCCGGCGCTGGCCCTGTCGCTGTCGATATGGCTGTGGCTGCGGCTATCGCAGTCGTCGCCGCTGTCGTCCCTGTCACCCCTGTCACCCCTGTCATCGGGTCACCCCCACTGTCCGGGCCGCGCTGTCGGCGGCCTCCACGATCTGTTCCAGGTCGTCGGCGGTCAGCTGCGGGTGCACCGGCAACGAGAGCACCCCGGCCGCCGCCGCGTCGGTCACCGGGAGGTCGGCTCCCAGGTGCGCGTAGGGCTTGAGCCGGTGAATGGGCGTCGGGTAGTAGACGGCGCAGCCCACCCCGGCCGCGTCCAGCTCCCGCCGCACCGCGTCCCGCGCCTCGGCGCCGCCGGGCACGCGCACCGTGTACTGGTGGTAGACGTGCCGGGCGCCGTCCGCGACGAAGGGGGTGACCAGCCCGGTGGAGCCCAGCCCCTCGTCCAGGACCCGGGCGTTCGCCCGGCGCTGCTCGGTCCAGCCCGCCAGGCGTGCGAGCTGGACGCGGCCGATGGCGGCGGACACGTCGGTCATCCGCATGTTGGCGCCGACGATCTCGTTCTCGTAGCGCTGCTCCATGCCCTGGTTGCGCAGCAGCCGCAGGGTGCGGCCCAGCGTTTCGTCCGGTACGACGACCATGCCGCCCTCCAGGGCGTGCATGTTCTTGGTCGGATAGAAGCTGAAGCAGGCCGCGTCGCCGAAGGTGCCCACCGGCCGCCCGTGCAAGGAGGTGGCGTGGGCCTGGCAGGCGTCCTCGATCAGGGCGAGCCCGTGCCGCTGTGCGAGCTGGGTGAGCCCGCCCATCGGCGCCGGGTGCCCGTACAGGTGCACGGGCATCAGCGCGGCGGTGCGCGGTCCCACGGCATCGGCCACGGCATCCGGATCGAGGCAGAAGGTGTCGGGATCGACCTCGGCGAAGACGGGTTCGGCGCCGGCCAGCCGTACGGCGTTGGCACTGGCGGCGAACGAGAAGGAGGGGACGATCACCTCGTCGCCCGGCCCGAGTCCCAGCGCCAGCAGCGCCAGGTGGAGCGCCGAGGTACCCGAGTTGACGGCGATGCACGCGCGGCCCTCGACCAGCGCGCCGAACTCCTCCTCGAACGCCGCCACTTCCGGCCCCTGCACCACCCGGCCACCGCGCAGCACGCGCACGGCGGCGGCGACCTCCTCGTCACCGATGACCGGCTTGGCGGCCGGAATCATGTCTTTTCGCAGCCCTTGCATGGCGGTTGCCCTCCGGAGACCCCCGGCAGATTCGCCTTATGTGGACCCGCATCGGGGGGCGTTGTTGCACACCGGGCTTACTAATCACCCGTTCCGCCCACACGCGTGCGCCCGAACGGGGGAGCGAGGAGGCCGCCACGAGAGACGCAGCGTCATGTCATGGGGTGAGTTTCACGGAGCGTCAACGTGTCCCAGCACAGCCGACCCGTCCGGCGCCACCCGCTCCTCATAGCGCTCGCCCGTCTCCGGGCACTCCCACAGCCCGGGCGCCTCCAGGTCGGGCAGCAGCCGCGCCCCGGCCCGGCCCACCCAGCCGACCCTGCGCGCGGGCACGCCCACCACCAGTGCGAAGTCCGGCACATCGGCGGTCACCACCGCGCCCGCCGCCACCATCGCCCACCGCCCGACCCGGACCGGGGCCACACACACCGAACGGGCACCGAGCGAGGCACCGTCGGCGACGGTCACCCCCACCGCCTCCCAGTCCCCCGCCCGCTTGAGCGCCCCGCCGGTGTCCACGGCGCGCGGGGTGCGGTCGTTGGTGAGGACGACGGCCGGCCCGACGAAGACACCTTCACCCAGCCGGGCCGGTTCATAGACCAGGGCGTGGTTCTGGAGCTTGCTGCGCGCCCCGACCCGCACACCGGGGCCCACATAGGCGCCCCGCCCGACGACACAGTCCTCGCCCAGTACCGCGCCCTCGCGGACCTGTGCCAGCTCCCACACGGTGGTGCCGTCGCCCACGACGGCGTCCTCGGCCACCTGCGCGCCCTCCATCGTGCGCGGGGCGCGTGCCTCCTGCGCGGCCTGCGCGGCCTGTGAGGCAGGGGGTGTGGGTGCGGGCCGGGGTGCGGTGGACTCCGAGCCGGTGTCGGTGGTGGTCATACGGGGCTCGCTCTCTGTGCCGGAAGTTGCCGGGAGGCCGGGGCGGGGACTGGTGGGGACGACCGGGGGCGCTTCCGCGCCGCTGAGGCCGGTGGCCGCCGAGACCAGTGGCCGCTGAGGCCGAGGATGGCCGCGCGGTCGGCGGACGGCGCGCCCGGCGCGCCCGGCCGGGTGCGCGCATGGACCACACGGGTGCGCGCCTGGGCCGCCCGGGTGAGCCGGAAGCGGGCGGCGTGCCGTGGTCCGGGGGCCCGCCCGGAGCGGGCCAAGGTGGCGTCATGTCCCGCTCCGATGAGATCACCGCCCCCCAATCCGCCCGGGGAACGCGGGCTTTCGGCCTGCCCGGCACGCTGGCCCAGCGCTGGAACGCACTCGCCGTCACCGCCTGCGGCGCGACCGTCCTGGTGCTCGGATACCAGCACCGCTGGACGAACGACGACGCGCTCATCTACACCCGCGCCGTCCGCCAGATCCTCGCCGGGAACGGCCCCGTCTACAACGTGGGCGAGCGCGCCGAATCCTCCACCGGAACCCTGTGGCAGTGGCTGCTCGCGGCCGGGAGCGCCCTGCCCGGCGTGGATGATCCGCTGCGGCTGGCCGTGGTGCTGGGACTGCTGCTGACCGTCGCGGGCTTCGTCCTCGCCCTGGACGCCACCCGCCGGATGATCCGGGTGGCCCGGCCCTCCGGAGCGCTGCTCCCCGTCGGCGTGCTGTTGCTGCTGCCGCTGTGCGCTACCTGGGACTACGCGACCTCGGGGCTGGAGACCGGGCTGACCTTCGGCTATCTGGGCGCCGCCTGGTGGCTGCTCGTACACGCCCGCCGCTGCCTCGGCCCAGGGGCGGCCCGGCCCCACTCGACGCTCGCCGGCCGGGAGCTGCCCGGCCTGGCCCTCCCCCGGCGGGCCGTGCCCGGCCGCCCGTACCCGGGAGGGGCGCACTCCGCGCAGTCGCGCTCCGGTCCCGCACCCGCGAGCGAGGCCCACGCCGGGCAGCCACCCGCCGGATACGGTGCCCCGGCCCCGGTCTCCGGACGGCCGGACCCGCGCGGCCAGGGGCTGACCCGGACGGCGTTCGCACTCGGCCTCGGACCGCTGGTGCGGCCCGACCTCGCCCTGGTCAGCGGGGTGTTCCTGGTGGCGCTGCTGCTGTTGTGGCGGCCCCCGCTCCGCACGGCCCTCCGCTGGGCGGGCGCGGCGGCCGGACTGCCGGTGGCCTACGAGATCTTCCGCGCGGGCTACTACGGCGTACTCGTCCCGCTCCCCGCACTCGCCAAGGAAGCATCCGGTACGCAATGGCAGTTCGGCTGGGACTACCTGCTCAACACCGTGGACCCGTACCGCCTGTGGGTGCCGCTCGCACTGCTCGCCGTCTTCGCCGTGGGCACGGGCGTGCACCGGATGCTGCGCGGAAACCGTACGGGCCCGTGGCACGAGGCTCCTCAAGAGCCGGGCCAACAGCGCGCCGCCGACGCGGTGTTGCGGGGTGCGCCGGTACTGGCCGGGCTTCTTTCCGCGTTCTTCGTGGTGAAGATCGGCGGCGACTTCATGCACGGCCGGATGGTGCTGCCCGCGCTCTTCCTGGTGCTGCTCCCGGTCTTCCTGCTGCCCCGCACCCGCGCCGCCGCCGCCCTCGCGGTGAGCGTCGGTGTATGGGGCGCCGCCTGCATCGCGCTGTGGCGGCCACCGCTGGACAGCCCCGGGGAGCGGATCGTGTACGACTCGCACACCGTCTACGTCAACAGCCTCGGGCAGCGGCATCCGGTCACCCAGTCCGCGCACACCGAACGCCCCCGGCCCTTCACCCACGCCGTCCGCACCACCGCGCACGCCGGACTGCACGGGCTCGTACTGCGGCTGCCGCGCGAGGCGGGGTATCCGGTCGTCCCGCTGGCCCCGCACGTCGAGGCGCCGCTCGCCGGAGCCGAGGCGCGGCTGGGCAACGCGGGAGCCGTACTGCCGCTCGACGGCTGGGCCGTGGACCTCCTGGGGCTCGCCAACCCGCTGGGCGCGCACACGCTGCCGACGCAGAACCACAAGGCGGGCCACGAGAAACCGCTGGACCGCGCATGGGTCCTGGCCGATCTGACCGCGCCGGGGGCGCCCGTCCCCTACGGAGTCGATCCGCGCCGGGTCGCCGCCGCGCGCCACGCCCTGAACTGCGGCCCGCTGTCCGAACTGCGGGCCTCCACCCGGGCGCCGCTGACCGCCGCACGCTTCTGGGACAACCTCACGGGGTCCTGGGAGCGCACCCGCCTGCGGATCCCCGCCGACCCCCTCGACGCGGAACGCGCGGTATGCGGCGCGGGAAAGCCGGAAAAGTGAAGCATCCGGAGCACGCGGAAACCCGGCAGGCATCCGGATGCCTCCGGCAAGCGCCGCCCGGGATAGCGGCCTCTCCCGTCGAGCGGACGCGGCACCTCCCCGGATGCCTCGGCGAGCACCTCTGCGAGCACCTCTGCGGGCGCCTCCGCGAGCACCTTCGCGAGCACCCCCAGACGCCCGCGCGGGCGCGCGCCCGGGCGCCGCCGGCCGTCAGCGATCGCGCTCCGCGTAGGCCGCGCGGGCCCGCCGCAGGGCGCGGGTCAGCACCGGGGGCAGGAGGTCAGCGGCCACGCGTCGCGACAGGCGGCGAGGCACCCTCGGGCTCGCGGCGGCGCCCTCCCCGGACTTCCCCGCCTCCCCCGGCCCAGGGGCGTACCGCGAGACCGGGACGCGGGGCGCGTCGGCCTTCTTCGCTCCCACCAGCAGCAGCCGCCGCCCCGCCACCTCCTGCCACTGCAACCAGCACTTGCCGCGCGCGGTGAGTGCCTCGTGCAGCGCGTCCTGCCAGGGCTCGGCGTCCCCCCACGTCCCGTAGAACTTGTGGCCCGAGACGCACACCGGCCGCAGCCCGCTCTCCAGCACCGCCTGCCAGGTCGCGCAGGCGACCCCTGGGGTGTGCTCGGAGCGGTAGTCGTCCAGGACGACGATCCCGTCGGGGCGCAGCACCTGCCGCGCCGCCTGGATGTCGCCGTTCACGTGTTCGTACAGATGTGAGGCATCGACGTGCACGAAGCGGCAGCTGTCCGCTGCGACCTCGCGGGGCACGGCCGTCGTGGGGGCCTGCACGATGTGGGGCAGTTCGTCGTGGAAGGACAGGAAGTTCGCCTCGAACGCGTGCCGGGTGAGCGTCGCGTAGGAGCCGCGCGTCTCGCGCCCGTTGGCCTCGTCCGGTGCGTCGGAGTCGAAGAGGTCGCACACGGTGAACCGCTCGTCCGGATGCTGCAGATAAGCCCCCATCATCACCGCGCTCTTGCCCATGTAGGCGCCCATCTCCAGCAGGTCACCGCGTCGGCGCAGCTGCCGCTGCCTGCGCAGGAACCAGTCGAAGAGGATGACGTCCGTGCGGTAGAACCAGCCGGGCACGTCGTAGAACGAACGCGGCGGCTCTGGCAGGTCCTGACCTTGCTGAACCGCCCCCGGGGCGGGTATGGCTGCGGTGCTCATGGGGAGGGGGTCTCCTCTGGTACGGAGCGTGCGTCGGGCCTGCGGCCCTGTATAGGCGGCCGGAGGGAGCCGGCGCACGTCCCCGGGGCGGTGGTGGGCAGAGCTTCCACGCCTCGCCGCTCACCGGCCACCCGTGATTCAGTCCGCGTTACGGGCCACCCGGCCCGCTCCCGGCCGGACAGCGTTACGGGCCACCCGACCACCCGGCCCGCCCCGGCCGGACAGCAGGGGCGGGCCCGTCCGTCCGGCTCCCCGCCGGGCAGTAAGGAGCGGGCCCGCCCGTCCGGCCTCAGCGCGTCATGCCGGTGCAGGTCAGCGACCCGCCCTCGGCGCCGCGCCCCGGACACAGCCAGCCCGGGAAGGGCGGCTCGGCCAGGGGCCGCAGGACGCGCCTCAGGTGCGGCGTGCTCAGCAAGGTGGCGAGCAGCGCCGCCACGACCGTGGTCCCCGCCACCGCGAGCAGCCCGCCGGCGAGCACCGCCTGGTACCAGCCGAAGCCCTCGACCGCCTTGACGACCAGCCCGTGCAGCACGAACGGGTAGAGCGAGCACGCGCCCAGCGCCGTGAACCAGGTGCGGCGCGCCGGCGCGAGCGCCAGGAAGGCGGCCACCAGAGCGGCGCCGATCCCGAACAGCGCCACCCGGACGCCCACATACTGCAACGGCGGCACGCCCAACTGCTCGTAACTCAGGTCCATCTGGAGCCAGCCACGGCTCACCCGGGGCGCCGCCCACCAGGCCCCGGCCGCAGCCGCCACCATCACCGGGACCGCCCAGCGGCGGGCTGCCGGGTTGCGCAGCGGGCGCAGGTGCTCGGGGCGCAGCCGCAGCCCGAGCACGAACCAGGGCAGGTACATCAGCGTCTGCGGCAGCGCCAGTTCGGGCCCCAGTTCGGTGAACCCGGCCAGCACCGACACCAGCGCCGCGAACGCGACGGGCCACCGCACCGCGCGCCACAGCAGAGCCGTCAGCCGCCAGACGAACAAGGCGACGAGGAACCAGCACAGGTAGCTCGGCTCGGTGGGGGTGATGGTGAACGGCCGGTTCCAGCACAGCGCGTAGACGCCGCTGTAGGCCGTCTCGAAGAGCAGGTACGGCACCAGCAGCCGCACCAGCAGCCTGCGGATCTGCTCGGGGCGGCCGGTGAAGCCGCGCGAGAAGTAGCCGCACAGCATCACGAGCGCGGGCGCGTGGAAGGCGTACACCAGCAGCCAGGCGGCCTTCACCTCCCGCATACCGTCGGCGACCGGGCTCCAGTTGTGCCCGAGCACCACCAGGACGACCAGCAGGAACTTGGCGTTGTCCAGGAACGGGTCGCGCCCGCCCGCACCGCCGGCCGCCGACACCGAGGAGCCACCGGCCGCGCGCCCCGGGCCACGCTCCGCCCGCCCGGCGGGCGCCGGGACGCTCGCGGCGGCGCGCGCCGCATCCGGCGGGGCTGCCGAGGCCGACGGACCCGCCGGGGCTGACGGGGCGGCCGGGGCTGACGGGGCGGCCGGGGCGGACGCGTCCGGCAGGGCTGCCGGGGCAGGCGGGGCCGTGCGTCCCTTGGTGCCCGCCGGACGGCTTCCCGTCGCCGCCGAGCCGTCCTTGACCGGCTCCGGGCGCCGCCTCGCGCCTGTCGTACGGTCCCTGGCACCCGTCGGACGGTCGCGCTCTCCCGCGGCCCCGGGCCGGGCGCGCGGGCCCGTCGCCCCGGACGAGGGGGCGGGCAGCGCCGGCCCGGCCGGGGGCGGCGGACCCGGCGGCCCGTCGCCCTCGGCAGGCGAGGGGAAGGGGGACGCGGGGTACACATCGGGGGGCGCGGCGGCGGTGCCGCGTGCCGCGCGGGTGTCGGTGAAAGATTCCCAGGCCATCACGCCGTCCTTGGCTCACTCGTTCCGGGCGAGCGCCGCCCGTGCCACGGCCGGTTCCGGCCGGGCACACGCGGCTCGATCAGGGGCCGCGCGAGCCGTCGTGCGGGCGCGGTCGAGAGCAGCACGGACGTGGCGGCCCCGCCGGTCAGCGCGGCGGCCCGGGAGGGCCCCGGCGGACGCGGCGGCGCGCCCTCGCCGACGGCGTGGGCCGCCGTGGTCAGCGGTCCGTGCGGCGGATACGGGTACAGCGTCGAGTCCCAGGGCACGGCCCTCACCGGCCGCGCATCCAGGGCCTCGAAGACCGGACACAGCACCGGAGTCGGCACCGGATACAGCACCGGCGCCGCCACCGGCCCGCGCGGCCACGCGGAACGCCCGCTGCGAGCGGGGGATCCGGTGCGGCCGACGCGATCAAGGCGCCCGGTGCGACCGGCGCGGCGGGTGCGACCGGACCGATGAGTGGGGCTGGTGGTGTTGGTAGTGCCAGTGATGCCTGCGGTTTCCGGGAGACCGGAGCCACGGGGCTCCCCGATCGACCCCCTCGGCCGCCCGCGCCCGAGGCACGTCAAAACGATGAGCCGGAATGTCGCACTGTCGGGAAACACGACCCCCTCCCGCCCCGCAGAGCCCCCTCCCCGCGCCCACGGTTCCGCGAATCCGGCCGCTCCGTCGGACGGGGCTGCCTCGTTGAACAGGGCCGCCGCCGTGCCCGGCAGGCCCGTCGCAGCGGGCCGGGCCGCCGTCCCGCCGGGCAGGGCGGCGGTGACCGGGGGGCTGTCGGCGCCGCCCGGCCTGTCCCGGTAGCTGCTCTCGGAGGCCATTGATCAGACAGTAAGCGCGGTCTCGCGACTCCTCGTCGCGGCATGCCGCCACGGGGCCGAAAGAGGGACAGACGAGTGTTAAGAGCGCACTAGCCCTCATATCGCTCATATCGCATCTCTAATAATCGATAGGAATAATGGCGCAACACGGACCAATTGCCGTCCCAGACGGCTCCACACGTGTACCGGCGGCCCCTCGCGACGCCGCCGGTGAGCGCCCCGTACCGCATCCCCCCGCACCGCACCACCGCACGCAACAGAAAGCGGAGCCCACGATGAAGATCGTGTTCCTGCTGGACAACGCCTATGGAATCGGCGGGACGATCAGGTCGACGGTGAACCTGTCCGGGGCGCTCGTCGAACGGCATCAGGTCGAGGTCGTCAGCCTGCGCAGGGCAATCGACGAGCCCGCGCTCACGTTCGACCCCCGCGTCACCATGACCTCCCTGATCGACCTGCGCCGCTCCTCGGACGTCTACGACGGAGACCACCCGCTCTACCGCCGGCCCAGCGAACGCTTCACCGAGGGCCACGACCACTTCGAGCGGGGCATCTCCACCCGCCTCGGCGATGTCCGCCTCAAGGAACTGCTCGCGGACCTGGACGCGGACGTCGTGATCGGCACGCGGCCGAAGATCAACGACTATCTCGCCGGATACGGCAGCGACCGCTACCTGCGCATCGGCCAGGAACACCTGACGCACGCCATGCACAGCGACCACATCCGCACCCATCAGGACAAGGCGATCGCACACCTGGACGCGTTCGTCACCGTCTCCTACGCGGACGCGGCCGACTACCGCGGCGCCCTCCCCGACGCCCCCGCGCAGATCGTCTGCATCCCCAACGCCGTACCGCCCACCGACGTGGAGCCCTCGGACGGGCAGGCCAAGCTGATCGTCGCCGCCGGCCGCCTCATCAAGGTCAAGCGCTACGACCGGCTGCTGCGCGCCTTCGCCCTCGTCTCACAGCAGCATCCGGACTGGTCGCTGCGCCTGTACGGCCGGGGCAAGCAGCACGCCCCGCTGCGCGACCTCATCAACGAACTCGGCCTCTACGACCGCGCGTTCTTGATGGGCGCCCACTCCCCCATCGAGACCGAGTGGGCCAAAGGCTCGATCGCGGCGGTCTCCTCCGACGCGGAGTCCTTCGGCATGACGCTGGTCGAGGCGATGCACTGCGGCGTCCCGGTCGTCAGCACCGACTGCCGCTACGGGCCCGGCGAGATCATCGCCAACGGCAAGGACGGGCTGCTCTCGCCGATCGGTGAGAGCGAGGAGTTCACCGTGCGGGCCTACGCCGACGCGCTGCTCCAGCTCATCGAGGACCCGGGCCTGCGCTCCCGGATGAGTCAGGCCGCGCTACAGAAGGCGGCCCGCTACGCACCGCAGCGCATCGCGGGCGAGTACGAACGCCTCATCGAGCAGCTGCTGACGAAGCGCCGGGGCGCCCACGCGGCGGTCGGCACCCTGAGCGAGTCCGACATCGCGGGCACGCTCAGTCCGGGGGCGGGCTCCCCGGCGCGCGCGACCGGCGCGGGCAACGCGACCGGAACGGACAGTACGGCCGGAGCCGCCGGCTCCGGTAGGCCGGGCGGCGCGGGCAGTTCCGGCGGGGCCGCCTCGGACGAGTCCCCGCAGCCCCGGCAGCCCCGGCAGCCCCTCACCCCGCGCCGGCTCCTGGCCCCGCTCCTGCGTCCGGTGCTGGCCGGCATCCGGAAGCGGAAGCAGAACCGGAAACAGAAGGCCGCCAACGGGCTCCCGCGACCGGTGGCGTGGGTACGGGTCGGCCGGGACGGTTCGCTGCTGGTCCGGCTGCGCGCCGACAAGCTGCCCGCCGGGCCGGCGGCGCTCGTGCTGTGCCCCCGGCGGCGGGAGGCGGTCGAGCCGCTGCGCGTGCCGCTGCCCCCGCGCGGCCACGCGGATGCCGGCGGCTGGGTGGAGGTCCGCGTCTCGCCCACGGTCGAGAGGATGTCCGAAGGGCGCTGGGACGCGTACGTCGAGCGCCGCCCGGACGGCAAGCGGAAGCGGGTGAGGGCCGCCATGGTGGAGACGGCGCGGCTGCTGACGCTGCCCGCGCCGCTGGACCGGGACGGGGCCTTCGCCCCGTCGATCCCGTATGCCACGAGCGACGGGTATCTCGCCGTGCGCACCTGGCACCGCTCCGGACACGCGGAGGTCACCTCGGTCGCGCTGGATCCGCAGGGCTTCGTCCTGCGGGCGAGGCTCTACGGCGAGGCGGCACACGGTCCGGCCGGCGAGGGGCAGGAGGGTGCGGGGCCCGTCCTGGTCGCCGTTCCGCGCGGGAATCCGGAGCACGCCTTCGAGTTCCCGGCCACGCTCGGCCCGGATGACGGCCTGCCCGGCGAACTCGGCGCGGACAACGGCCTGCTGGGCGGCCCCGGCGCCGACGGCCCCGCGACCCGCCGCACCCGCACGGGCCCCGGCAGCAGCACCGGCCACGGATCTGGATCTGGATCTGGATCTGGAACCGGAACCGGAACCGGAACCGGAACTACCGGCACCACCCGCCTCACCGGAACCGACGGGGGCGGCGAGCAGGAGCCCGGTGGCGGTCCGCACACCGTCACCGTCACGCTGCCCTACGAGCTGCCCGCCGCCTTCGCCGACGGCGCCGAAGAGGACGTATGGGACCTGTGGCTGCGTCCGGCGGAGGGCCGCGCGCCGGTCCGGCTGGCGCGGCTGCTCGGCGACCTGGCGGACCGCAAGAAGACCGACGTCTCCCCCCGCGCCCGGCTGGGCGGCAGCGACCTGGCCGTGCAGCTGTACTTCTCGCTGAACAACAACCTCGTCCTCACCCTCAAGCCCGTCCGCGAGGAGGCCCCCATGGCGCACGAGGGCACTGCCGGGGAGCGGCGGGCGAGTGCGGCCGGGGACGGTCAGAGCCCCTCGTCCTCGCCCAGCGCCTCGGCCAGCGCCTGAGAGCGGTTGCGCCCTCCCTCGGTCGCCATGTCGTCGGCGGCGTCGGCCGCATCGGCCGCGTCGGCGGCACCGGCGACATCGGCGTACTCCGGGCGCAGTTCGGCGTGCTCCGCCGCCCGCCGCGCCCGCTCCTCGCGGGCCTCGGCGTCGGCGGCGAGGGCGAGCACCGCGCGGTTGAAGCGCACGAGCGAGGGCGGCTCGGCCGGGCCGAGCAGCCGGGCCTTCAGCGCCGAGCGGGCCGGGGCCAGCAGGTCCCCGCCGGGAAGGCGTACGGCGGACAGCAGTTCGGGGACGCCCGCGCCGTCGGGCCCCAGGATCGTGGCGGCCCGGACGGTGGGGAAGGCGGCGCGGAAGTCCTCCTCGTCCAGGCCGCTGGTGTTGACGACGGCGTACGGTTTCTCGCTGCTGAGGTAGTCCGAGACGACGGAGGACACGTCGGAGACCAGCAGGTCCGCCTCGTTGAAGCAGCTGA
This sequence comes from Streptomyces axinellae, assembly GCF_039532135.1. NCBI lineage: Bacteria > Bacillati > Actinomycetota > Actinomycetes > Kitasatosporales > Streptomycetaceae > Streptomyces > Streptomyces axinellae. The sequence continues at coordinate 31,591 of NZ_BAAARJ010000026.1, read as the reverse complement.
AGATCGCCGGGCGGCTGCCGGTGACGACCTGGTGCTCCCATGCCGGGAGCGACGCCCAGAAGGCCGCCTCCCACGCCTCCGTCGCCTCGGCGACCGCCAGGGCCCGGCCCGGTTCCGGGGCGGGCTGACGCAGCATCCGCTCCACCTCGTCGGCGTCCGGCCCGAAGGTGGCGCGGGTCAGCTCGTCCAGCCGCCGGGCCGCGGCCTCCAGCGCGGCGAGGGCCTCGCGGTCTGCCCGGCCGCCGTTCGGTTCGCGCACACGTTCCCGTGCCCGCTGCTCGGCGGCCCGCGCGATCAGGGCGCGGATGCGCCGGTCGGCGGCGCCCGCGCGCGGGTCCACCGAACCGGTCATCGGGTGCGGCTTGTAGAGCAGCCGCACGCCGGGGTCGGCCAGCAGCGCCGTGACGATCGCCTCGCCCGCCAGCAGCACGGAGGTGTTGCCCGGATCGTCGGTCCAGCCCTCCCAGGTCGGCGCGTACAGCACCGTCAGGAAGTCGCGCGGGTCCGCCACCGCCACCGGACGTGCCCGTGCTGCCTCATGTGCCCCTGCCGCCCCACGCGTTCTCGCCGCCTCGTGCGTTCCCGCCGCCCCCCGCGCCCGGGTCGGCTCGATGGAGGCCAGCTGGGGGCGGCCGACCTCGACCACGTCCTTGTCCTCCACGCCGATGTCGGCTAGCGCGTACCGCTCCCGGGCCGCCTCGCCCGCGACCCACACCTGGTCGTACGCCTTGGCATAGGGATTGCAGGAGGAGAGCTTGTCGCTCTCGCCGTGGTTGATGAAGGCATGTTTGAGCGTGGGGATGCGCAGAACCTGAGAGGTCTTCCCCGAGTTCGCCGGATGGAGCAGCACTTTGAGCGTGGAGTGCTCCAACCGCATCAGATGGGCGACCTTCGGCACACACAGGATGGGCACGTCGGTGGCCTCGATCTTCTGCACCATGAAGCGCTCACGCAGCACGATCAGCGGCCTGCCGTCCAGCTGGGCGAGCGTGGTCAGCCACATGTTCGCCTGGTAGGCGGAGGCGTTGCCGCCGGAGAAGTACAGGCCCACCGTCGGCCGGTATCCGGCCAGCCAGCCATCCAGCCAGGCCAGCGCCTCCTCCTCGCCCACCACCCGCTTGCCCGGGAGCAGCCAGGTGGCCAGGTACGCCGTCCCGGCCAGCAGCCCGGCGCCGCAGCACACGGCGACGGCCTGGGCCCACAGCGGCTCCCCCGTCCCGGCCGACACGGCCATCCCGGCCGTCGTCAGCGCTCCGACAGCGGTCAGCCGCAGCGCCCCCCGGCGTACGAACAGCCCCGGCGGCCCGGCGCTCGGCCGCAGGCCCGACGCGTCGATGTTGCGGGTGACGACGGGCAGCCGCCGCCGGGTGCGCACCGCGCCGGCCACGGACTGGCACAGGAAGTGCAGTACCCAGCAGCCCAGCACGGCGGGCAGCAGCCAGCCGCCCGGCCCGCCGGGACGCGCGACCCCCAGCCCGGCCAGCCCGCCCAGCAGCAGCGCGTCCCGCACCAGCTGCCGTACGGGGGCCGTGCACTGGGCCCGTGCCAGCCGCCGGACCAAAGCCCGCTCCCGGCTCAGCACCAGGACCTCGGCCAGGACCGCCAAGACCGCTCCGGCGATGACCAGGGCGGTGCCCCGGTCCACGATGCCGAAGGTCTGGAGGACGTACCCGGCGGCCAGCAGGGCCAGTGCCGCGCAGGACTCAGCGGTCTCACGCGCCGATCGCGCGCTGAACCGTTCCTCGTCCGCGCTCTTCACCACCGCACCCACACTTCACCGTAGGCGCGGCCCGGCCATCCCGTCGCGCGGCACACCCCCAAACGCGCGGACGGCCGCCGTGGCGGGGAAGCGTTGGGAGCCAGTTCCCGCCACGGCGGCCGTACGGCCCCGCTGCCTGCCGCTTCCCGGTTTTCCGCCTTCATCCGATGAAGCCCGTGTTGCGCCTTCACCCGGTGAAGCCCGAGCCGCCTTCTCCCGGTGGCGCGTTTTCCGCCCCCATCCGGTGCCGGGTGTACCGCCGCAGACTCCAGCGGCACACCCGGACGGGGGGACACCCGGCGGGGGCACACCCGGCCGAGGCCCCCGGCGCGGGGTGCGCCCGGCCGGACGGCCCGGACGGCCGGAGACCAGCGACCCGGCGGCGACCCGGTGGCGACCGGCGGCCTGGCGGCCGGAGCCGTCAGCGGTTGCTGCGCAGCAGCGTCCTCATCGTCCGCATGGCGACCGACAAGTTGGCCAGGTCGAAGGTCTCCGACGACTGGATCTCATCCAGCGTGGCCCGGGCCCGCACGAGGATCGCGCGGTTCTTCTCCTCCCACGCCTCGTACCGCTGTTCGGCGGACGCGGCGCCGTCCCCGGCCGCCAGGATGTCCGCCGTCAGCAGCTGGTGCGCGGCGTAGAGGTCCTCACGGATGGAGGAGCGGGCCATGGACTGCCAGCGGTCGGCGCGCGGCAGTTCGCTGACGCGCCCCTGGAGCTGGGTGATGCCGAGCCGGTCGGCCAGGTCGAAGTAGACCTGGGCGACGGCCATCAGATCCGTGTCGGTGCGCCCCGCGACGGCCACCACGTCCAGCGCCGAGAACGCCGCCGAGGAACCCGCCAGGCGCAGCGCCAGATCCGAGGGGACTCCGGCATCCGAGAGCTGGTCGTAGATCTTCTGGTGCCACTTGAGGTCGTCGCCCTTGAGCAGCTTGGGCAGCTCGGCCCAGACCGCCTCGACGCGCTCGGAGAACAGCTCGATGGTCTCGGCCAGCAGCAGCGGCTGGGGGCGGTTGTTGAGCAGCCAGCGGGTGCCGCGCTCGACGAGCTGCCGCGAGCGCAGCCGGATGCCGGTGAGAACGTCGGCGTCCACCTTGTTGTCGAGCGCCTCGGCCTCGTCCCAGATGTCGCCCAGCCGGAAGATGGCGCGGGCCGCCGTGTGGGCGCGCACGATCTCCTCGGTCGCCGCACCGGATTCTTCCTTCATCCGGTGCACGAAGGTCGAGCCCGCGGTGTTGACCGTGTCGTTGACCAGCACGGTCGTGACGATCTCCCGCCGCAGCGCGTGCGAGTCGATCTGCTGTCCGAAGCGCTCGCGCAGCGCCTTGGGGAAGTAGGCGTAGGCCAGCCGCTGGAGATAGCCGTCATCCGGCAGCGAGGTCCCGATCAGCTCACCGGTGACCATGATCTTGGTGTAGGCGAGCATCACGGCCAGCTCCGGCTGGTACAGGCCGTGCCCGGCCGCGAGGCGCTCGCGGATCTGCCGGTCGGTGGGCAGGAACTCCAGACTCCGGTCGAGCTTGCCCTCCTTGGACAGCCGCCGCATCTGCCGCTGGCTGGCCAGCAGCAGGCTGGGGGCCTGGGCCATCGAGTTGGCCAGCGCCGCGTTCTGCGCGTAGTTGTTGCGCAGCACCAGCGCGCCGACCTCGTCGGTCATCTCCGCCAGCAGCGAGTTGCGCTGCTTGACGGTCATATCGCCCTCGGCAACGACCGCGTTCAGCAGGATCTTGATGTTCACCTCGTGGTCGGAGGTGTCCACTCCGGCGCTGTTGTCGATCGCGTCGGTGTTGATCCGGCCGCCGCCCGCGGCGAACTCGATCCGGCCGAGCTGGGTGCAGCCCAGGTTGCCGCCCTCGCCGACGACCTTGACCCGCAGGTCCCGGCCGTCCACCCGGATGGCGTCGTTGGCCTTGTCGCCCACATCGGCGTGCGACTCGGCCGACGCCTTGACGTAGGTGCCGATGCCGCCGTTCCACAGCAGGTCCACAGGGGCGCTCAAGATGGCGCGCATCAGCTCGGCCGGGGTCATCTTGCTGACACCCGGCTCGATGCCGAGCGCGGCCCGCACCTGGGCGTTGACCGGCACGGACTTCGCACTGCGGGGGTGGATGCCGCCGCCCGCCGAGATCAGGTCCTTGTCGTAGTCGGCCCACGAGGAGCGGGGCAGTTCGAAGAGGCGGCGCCGCTCGGCGTAGGAGGTGGCCGCGTCCGGGTTCGGGTCGAGGAAGATGTGCCGGTGGTCGAAGGCGGCCACCAGGCGGATGTGCTCCGAGAGCAGCATGCCGTTGCCGAACACGTCACCGGACATGTCGCCGACGCCGACGGCGGTGAAGTCCTGGGTCTGGGTGTCGTGGCCCAGCTCCCGAAAGTGCCGCTCGACCGACTCCCAGGCGCCCTTGGCGGTGATGCCCATGCCCTTGTGGTCGTAGCCGGCCGAGCCGCCGGAGGCGAAGGCGTCGCCGAGCCAGAAGCCGTAGGAGACGGCGACCTCGTTGGCGATGTCGGAGAAGGTGGCCGTGCCCTTGTCGGCGGCGACCACCAGGTAGGTGTCGTCGCCGTCGTGCCGCACCACGTCCCGGGGGTGCACGACCTCGCCGCCGACCAGGTTGTCGGTGATGTCGAGCAGGCCGGAGATGAACGTCTTGTAGCAGGCGATGCCCTCGGCCTGCCAGGCGTCGCGGTCGGCGGCCGGGTCGGGCAGCTGCTTGCCGACGAAGCCGCCCTTGGCGCCCACCGGCACGATGACGGTGTTCTTGACCTCCTGCGCCTTGACCAGGCCCAGGATCTCCGTACGGAAGTCCTCGCGCCGGTCCGACCAGCGCAGCCCGCCGCGCGCGACCTTCCCGAACCGCAGGTGCACGCCCTCGACGCGGGGCGAGTAGACCCACACCTCGTACTGCGGGCGGGGGGCCGGCAGGTCCGGGATGGCCTGCGGGTCCAGCTTCATGGACACGTAGGTGTGCGGCCGGCCGTCATCGGCCGACTGGAAGTAGTTGGTGCGCAAGGTGGCCTTGATGACCGTGAGGAAGGAGCGCAGGATGCGGTCCTCGTCCAGGCTGGCGACCTGGTCCAGCGCGCCGTTCAGCTCCTCCAGGATGCCGTCCGTCAGCTCGTGGCCGGCGCCGGTGCGCGCCGGGTCCAGCCGGGCCTCGAACAAGCTGACCAGCAGCCGCGTGGTGTGCACGTTCCCGCGCAGGGTGTCCTCGATGTAGGACTGGCTGAAGGTGGCGCCCGCCTGCCGCAGGTACTTCGCGTAGGCCCGCAGCACCATCACCTGCCGCCAGGTCAGCCCGGCGGACAGCACCAGCGCGTTCAGCCCGTCGTTCTCGGCGCGGCCCGTCCAGACCGCCGAGAACGCCTCCTGGAAGCGCTCGCGGGTCTCCTCCCCCGGCCCCTGCTTGCCCTCGGGCATCCGCAGCCCGAAGTCGTAGATCCACGCGTGCGAGCGGTCGGCGCAGCGCAGCTCGTACGGCCGCTCGTCCACGACCTCCACACCCATGGCCTGGAGGCCCGGCAGCACCGCCGAGAGGGAGACCGGCCGGCCCGTACGGTAGATCTTGAACCGGCGCTCGCCCCGCGCGGCCCCCACCGGCTCGTACAGGCTCAGCGAGAAGTCGCTCTCGTCGCCGCCGCGCGCCAGCTGCTCGATGTGCTGGAGGTCGGCGACGGCGGTACGCGGCGAGAAGTCCGCCTTGTAGCCCTCGGGGAAGGCGTGCGCGAACTTCTGCGCCAGTTCGGCCGCCCGCTCCTCGCCGCACTCGGCGATCAGCGCCTCGCTGAAGCCGTCGGCCCAGGAGCGCGCCGCCTCCGCCAGCCGCGCCTCGATGCGGTCGGTCTCCCGGTCGGTCAGCTCCGCCAGCTCGGCACCGGACCGCACCCGGATGACGAAGTGCAGCCGGGAGAGGACCGATTCGGTGTTCCAGGCGGTGAAGTCGACGCTGGTGCCGTTCAGTTCCTCGGTGAGGATGTCCGTCAGCCGCAGCCTGACCCCGGTGGTGTAGCGGTCGCGCGGCAGGTAGACCAGCGCCGAGTAGTAGCGCCCGTACTCGTCCTTGCGCAGGTAGAGGCGGAGTTTGCGGCGCTCTTGGAGGTAGAGGACGGAGGTGACGATGTCGCGCAGCTCGTCCGCCGAGGTCTGGAACAGCTCGTCGCGCGGATACGTCTCCAGGATCTGGAGCAGGTCACGGCCCGCGTGGCTGTCCGGCGTGAAGCCCGCGCCCTCCAGCACCTCGGCGACCTTGCGCCGGATGACGGGCACGCGGCGCACCGACTCGGTGTAGGCCGCGGAGGAGAACAGGCCCAGGAAGCGCCGCTCCCCGACGACATTGCCCTCGGCGTCGAACTTCTTGACGCCCACATAGTCGAGGTACGAGGAGCGGTGCACCGTCGCGCGGCTGTTCGCCTTCGTGAGCACCAGCAGCCGGTGCTCCCGCGCCTTGGCCCGCGCGTCCGCCGGAAGGCGGTTGAACGAGGGAGAGACCGGATGCCCGCCCACGGAGCTGTGGTGCGGGTCGGAGCGCAGGATGCCCAGGCCCGTACCCGGCACGGGGTTGAGGCTCAGATCCTCGCCCTCCTTGCCGTCGGCGCCGTCGGTGGACTCCTTGTCCTCGGCGCCCGCCTTCGCACCGGATGCCTTGACGTTCTTGCCGGCCTTGGACGTCTTCCCGCCCTTGGCCGCCTTGGTGCTCTTGGCCGCCGCCTTGCCGTCCTGGGGCTCGCCCTCGGCGTCCAGTTCGTACTCGCGGTACCCGAGGAAGGTGAAGTGGTCATCGGCCAGCCAGCGCAGCAGCTCGCGGGCTTCCTCGATCTCGTCGTCGGGCAGATCGTCGGTGGGCTCGTCCGCCAGCTCGTCGGCGATGCGGAGCGCCGCGCCCTTCATCTTCTGCCAGTCCTCGACGGACTCCCGCACATCCGAAAGCGTCCGCAGCAGTTCGGAATTGATCTGCTTGAGATCGTCGCGGTCGGTCTCGCGGTCGATCTCGACGTGAATCCAGGACTCGACGACCGCGTCGTGCGGCAGCTCCTCGCGCCAGTTCGGCGTTCCGGCAGGCGTCGCGAGGTCGTCGCGCCCGGTGGCGAGCACCTCCAGCAGCTTCCCCGCCAGATCCCTGCGCACCACCATCTGCGGGTGGATGACCGCGTGGATGCCACGTCCCTGCTTGGTCAGCTCATTGGTCACCGAGTCGACGAGGAACGGCATGTCGTCGGTGACGATCTCGACGACGGTGTGCGTGTTCGACCAGCCGTTCTCGTCGATCGAGGGGGAGTACGCCCGGACGTTCGCCGTGCCCTGCGGCCGGTCCTGCGCGAGCCGGTAGTGGGCGAGAGCGGCCCCGAGAATGTCGACCGGATCGCGGTCGGCCAGGTCCTCCGGCGCCGTGTGCAGGTAGTACCGCTGGAGATACGCACCAAGGGCGTCGTCCGCAAGCCCTCGTACCGGGTGGTGTCCCCCGGCCGGGCTCTGTTCAGCCACCCGGGCGGCTTCTGCCAGCCGCTCGGCTTTCGCTTCATCCAGCTTGGTCTGCATGTCCTCTGGCTCCTGTCGCGCGCCGTTGCGTGACGTTGGGGTGGTGAAGGCACGGCTTCGGAACGCGGGGTCGCCGCTCGGGTCCGCCGCGGTGCCGGGAGATACGACCAGCGGCGCCCCGCACGCTGTCACGCGGGGGGCGCTGAGCGGAGGCTCGCCCGATGGCGGACCCTCCGGTGGATATCGCGCTGATCACGTGAGCAAGGCTATCGCCCCCGCCACCACGAGCGGCATGGGCCTTATGCGTGCCATGTGTACAACAAGACGACAAGCACTGCGCCGTTTCGGCCACCCCGACAGCGACGGCGAGTGAGCGGACCTTCACGGGCCGCCCTCGGCGCTCTCCGCCACGAGGCGCTCGGCCGTCTCCACCGCCTCGGACAGGCTGTCCACCACGGGCACCCCGGCCTCCTCCAGGCTGCGTCTGCTGTGGGAACCACCGGTGAACAACACCGCCCGCGCCCCCGCGTGCGCTGCCGCCAGGGCGTCGTCCACCGCGTCCCCGATCACCACCGTCCTGGCCGGGACGACCTCCTGGAGCGCCGCGAGGTGGCGCACCATCTGGGCCGCCTTACCGGCGCCGGATCGCCCGACCGAGCCGTCGATCCGCAGGAAGTGCCGCTCGATGCCGTAACCGCGCAACAGCGGCAGCAGCCGCTCGTGCGGCGCCAGCGAACACAGCGACTGCGTACCCCCGGCCGCCCCCTGGGCCGCCAGCAGCTCGGCAGCCCCCTCGGCGAGCCCGGCGGCCGGGGCGAGCTGCCAGTAGTACCGGTGGAAGGTCGCGTCCATGACCTCCCACTCGCCGTCGGTGGGCAGCCGGCCCATCAGCCGCTCGTAGAAGCGCCGCACCGGCACGCAGTACAGCTCCCGGTACCGCTCCAGCGTGATCGCCGGAAGCCCCAGCTCCTCGAATGCCGCGTTCGTCGCCTCGATCACCGTATGGATGTCGTGCAGCAGCGTGCCGTTCCAGTCCCACACAAGGTGGGCGCGACGACGCCCCGGAGCGCCGCCCCGGCCGTCATCGCCGCCGCCCGCGTCCTCCGCGCTCTCCTGTCCTCGGACCATGCATTCGACGGTACGTCGCGGGTGTGACAGCGCGCACCGGATTCCGCCGGACCATTACCCCGCACGGTCAAGAACCCGCAGGTCAGGATGGGTACGGCGAGGGTACGGAGCCAGGGAAGCCCCGAGAAAGGGACGGTGCGGAGACGGGCAGGACGCAGCCGAAGAGGGCGGGCTCAGCCAAAGAGGGCGGGACTCGGCCCAAGAGGGAGGGCTCAACCGAGGAGGGCGGGACTCAGCCCAGGGGCGCGGGACTCAGCCCAGGAGGGCGGGGATCTCCTGGGTGGCGAACCACAGCAGCTCGTGCGCCTCCGCGCCGTCCACAGCGTCCCGTGCGCCCTCGTCCTGCTTCTCGTACTGCTCCTGCTCCCCTGCTCCGGCGGCCCCGGCCCGGTCGGCCACCGCCCTCAGCGCGTCCGCCGCCGCGGTCACGTCCGCCCCCGCGTCGTCGGCGTCCACATGGACGGCCGCCGCCTTGGCCATGGGTACGGCGGCACCCAGCCGGACCCTGCCGACAGCCGCCCCGTCGGCCCCCTCGGACCGGCCTTCACCGGCACCGCCGGCCGCCTCGTCCGGATCCGCCGCGACCTCCGCGTCCGGCACCTCGACGGCGACGACCACCCTCCGCCCGGACCCGGCCTCGCTCCGGGACGCCTCCGCAAGCAGCCGCAACGAGGCCCGCGCCGCCTGGCCGAGCGCCGCGTACTCCAACTCCTCCTCGTCGTCGGAGGCACACCACTCGCGCAGCCCCTGGGTCACGGCGTACGCCTCAAGGGGGCCCGGCCCCAGTTCGCCGGCGTCGTGCGCCCGGCTCAGCGCGGGCAGGGTCGAGGGGAGATAGACACGCATGTCTGCCGCTTTCGTGTATCGCCGGACCGTCGGTGCCGCCAGCATACGGGCCGCCGCTCATCGGCGGCGCTGCCAGAGGCCGCGCAAAGCCGCAGGTGGACGAGGCGTGATGACAACCCGCGACGCCGAGGTAATCCGGATAGGTGAACCGTTCCGGGCCTTCTGGGGGCACACCCCCGCCCGTTGCGGCCGGGAGCGCGGCGCGGCTAGAACCGTTCCCAGCCGTCCAGTTACCGCCCGGTAGTCAGTCAGCCCTCCGGGCCCGGCCATTCCACGGGGGACCACCAGCCCATGACCACGAGCACCGCATCCTCGGCGCCCGGCCGCCAGCCGCGCAGGCGCGGCCCGCGCCAGACCTCGACCCGCCCGCCGGGCAGGCGCGACAGCCGCCGCCCCGCCGACTCGGCACTGCGCGCCGCGGCCCACCTCGCACGTGAACGCCAGCCGCCGTTCTGGTTCGCCCGCCGACTGCTGCTCGTCCTCAGCGGACAGTGCCCCGTCCACACCCTCCTCGCCCACGCCCGCGGCCCGGCCTACGACCGTCTCAGCGCCCTCGCCCCCGAGGCACCGCTCCGCCCGCGCGGCACGGACCGCTCGACGCCCGCCGTCCTGGAGGCCCGCGGCACCCAGCCCCGCGAGGGCGTCATCGAAGCCTTCGCCCGCATCACCACCGGCGCCCGCCAGCGCGCCATGGCCTTCCGCCTGGAACTCTGCCCCGACAACCGCTGGCGCTGCACGGCGATCGAACTCGACACCACACACTGACCCCGGGACCGGTCCAGCGGGGCCCGGCACTGGCTGAGACCGCGCCCCAGGGACGAGGCCCCATGCCGGACCACTCCCCCCACCGGTGCCGACCCGATCCCCGTACTGGGCGGGCCGGCGTGCTGAGATGCTCCGGGTCCCTGGGGCGCGGTCTCAGCCGGCAACGCGGCGGGCCGGACGCGGTCGCCGGCCGGAGTCAGCGGGGCGTTACGTGGCTCGCGAGGGCCCCTGAGCTCCGGCAGTGGATGTCGCGATCCACACCGAGCCAGAAGGCCCTCACCTTTTGTTCCCCGCCCGGATCAGGCGTGCCACTGTCACCGACGTGCAGGGACCACACACCTGACCGCGCTGCCGGGGCGCCGCACGACGCCGGACCGGTCATCCACAGCCGGGCACGACCCGACGAACCTGATCACCGGACTACGGCTGAAGGGACGGATGGAGCACAAGAGCCGGAAAGCGCTTGCCCTACCCTGCGTGTTTCCCGTTCGGTGATGGCGTCGGCGAGGCCGTCGGCCATGGCGGTCCAGCTGGAGTCCTGGATGTGTGTCTGGTCGTGGGCGGTGGATTGGTTACGGCCGACCACCGTGCCGACGCCGAGGTAGTCGATGACTTTGCCCTTGTGGACGCCCAGAAAGCCGTTCGCTCCTGCGAAGGATTCGATGACATGGTCGAATGCGGCGGCGGTTGTGCTGAACCGGTTGCCGCCTGTCGCCCGCAGTCCGGTGATGTAGGCGCGTATGCCGACGGCTTTGACAAGGTCACAGAAGTGCTCGTGCTTGCGGGACAGCTGCGTCCCCCGCAGGCTCTTGGCGAAGGCACCCTGCGTGGTGCTGTAGTCGGTCCTGCCGATGACGGCGTCCATGAAGTGGTTCAGCGGGGTCGCCGACCCGCTCGGCCCCGGCGGATAGCCGGGCGGCGGAACGGTCCAGGTGACCAGCGTCTTCGCCCAGTCCACCGGATCGCAGTAGGTACGGCTCTTGCGGCTGGGGCTGACCCGGCTGAATGCGGTCTTCGCCGCCCGTGCGCACCGGGCGATCTCCTCAAGTTCCCTGGCGACCTGTTCGCAGCCGTCAGGACCTTCCTGATGGATGGCGTCCGCTATGCGGCACGCCGATCCCACGACTGGTGTGATCGCGGCATGGATGTCAATGAACGACGAGGTGAAGACCCGTTCCACCTCGGAGCCGTAGGCGGGCACGAGGGGGCGAACCGTCTCGTTCGAGATGTTTGCGACATCGTAGTCGCCGTCCGCTCCGACGTGGCCGGCGTCGAGGAAGGTGAAATTGTTGAAGACCCAGTCCTCGATCGTCAGCCCCGGACCGCTGCGTCCCAGGCGCCGGCACACCTCGTCCCAGGGCCGTCTGATCGCCTCCGGGAGCTCGTCGGGGATGTCCTTGTTGCGGGGGACGAACATCCGGTCCACCCCGAACCGCCAATAGGAGTGGGCCAGCATGCCCAGCAGCATCGCCGCCCGCTTCAGGTCACGGTCCGGGAGGCTCACCGGATCCGACGGAAGGAGGGGGATGGATGCGATGGTCTTACGCGTCGTGGGGCTGAAAGAGAGAGCAGGCAGATCGCGGGCCGTCTGCTCCCATGCCTCGTACTGAGGCGGAAGGGCGCGTGTCCGTATCCGTCGGGGCAAGAAACCGTGACTGACCGTCAGGTCGCCGTCGTCCCAGGCAGGCTCCTTCTCACACTGCATGACGTAACGGCAAGTCGCACTGGCGTGGCCGTTCGCGGAGTTCATCTCAGGCCCTTTCGTCGGCTGCCTGGTATGTGAACCAGAAACTTTCTTCCCGCTGTGTCCAGTCCTCGATGTGCTGGAGGGCCTGCTGGATCGCTTCACCCGTTTTCTGCGGTGCGCTGTCCGGGCGTTGGCCGGCGGCCACTATTCGGAGCAGTGAGTCCAGCATCCCCGTCGTCGATGTGTGGATGTGCTCGACCAGGGAGAGCATCCGGCTCTCGTCCGCGGTCATCAGCAGTTCGGAAATGCGGCACTCGATCTTCCCGAGCAGGAGGTCGCGTGATTTCTGCTCGCCCGCCGGGGGCGGCGGGCCCACCATGTCGACGAGTCGGCGGCGGAAGGCAGATGAATGGTCGGCGACGAGGTGTGCGAGCCCCTGCCCGTAGTACGCCAATTGCAGGTGCGCGGGCCGGTCGGTGTCCCGCTGGACCTCGAAGGAGTTCCGGACCAGGAGGATGTGCTCGGCCAGCCGGCCCAATTCCTGCGCAAGGGGCGGCAGATCGGTTGGTTTCTCCAGCGCGGCCACGGACATTCCGGCCAGCCGCCGCGTGACCGAGGCGCGTTGGTGCGCGGGTACGTGGTGGAAGTCGGCCGAGACGTCCAGCCCCACACCGGCCAAGAGCACGGCGCACCCTCCGGGGTGACGCTCGACGAATTCGCCGACGTCGATCACCCGGCCGTTGATGATCAGCCACTTTTTGTGGCGGGTGACCTCCTCGATGACTTCTGCCGGTGTCACAGGGCCGCCTTCCGTGCCCATGGCCTCGATCGGGCTCCGGCTCGGTCGCACCCCGGACGCGGGTGGGCAGGAAAAGGGGTACCCATGCCAGGAACCGTGAGACCGACATTTTGCGTCATAGCATAAGAACGCAGGGAAAAGCCCATGATCTGGCTCCCATTGAAAGGAATGGACGTCGCAGAGCTGTCGTTGAGCCTTGGCGAAGCAGCGGCGCCCTCATCGGGCCGACTGGTCGGCCTCGGGCTTCAGCGCGCGCCGGAGAAGGGCGAGCTCTCGCCCTGATTCATGTACACATCATGCAAAGCCGCCCGGGAGAGGGTCAATGCTTTCCGAGGGCCCTCGAAAAGGGACGTCCGGGGCGCCTGAACAGGGGTTGTCCAAGGCGACACCGACACCTGCGTGCTTTCCGCGGAGCGCATTCTGTTGTGCGTGCGCACATCGCCCTTGGCGTACGAGTGGCATAAATTCAGGACAATTCACCGGAAAGATATAGCCACCCGAACCACGGTGGCGACCACTGAACACCTGCGGCGACAGCACGGGAAATATCGCGTCAACCCGGAGCATAATCACCGCAGTCGGACATTCGATATCAGGCGCGGGCAGAAGGGATCTGAAGCTCACCGCGCCGAGCACACCGGCGGACCTCCTCGGCGGAGATGATGAACCACTTGGCCACCGGTCCCGTTTAAGCGGCCGGAGCCTCCACCACAGGAGCAGGCGGCGGCTACTCGAATCCCTTTCGCCATCACTGATACATGTGAGTACGGTGCCCCGGATGTCCCTTATCGCGGTCGTCGAATATCACAGTCTTTTGCGTCGTGGACTGGAAAGCCTCATCTCCGGCCAACCGCGACTGAATCTCGTCGCCGTGGTGGCGGAGCCCTCGCAGATCGAGCAGCCGTGGACGCAGGCCGACGTGATCCTCTTCGGGCCGCATCCGCACGCGGCACCTCCCCTCGACGAGACGATCGGCGAGCTGGCCGACTGTGGGCGGGTGCTGCTCATCACCAGGCCCGCCGACCCGGGGCTCGTAGCACTCGCCCTCCAATCCGGTGCCCACGGCTGCGTCGCCGAGCACACCGAAGAAGACGAGCTTCTGCGCGCGGTGGACACGGTGGCCCACGGCGGGATCCATATCGCGGCAGAGCTCGCGGCGGGCCTGCGTGACGAATTGCGCAAGCCGCCCGCCGTGGCCCCCTCGACGCTCGCGCGCCGGGAGGTCGAGACGCTGCGCTGGCTCGCCGCCGGGTTCACCCACAGCCAGATCGCCCGGCGCATGGACCTCACCGAGGCAACCGTCAGCACGTACGTGAAACGCATCAGGAGCAAGCTCAACGTGGGCAACAAGGCCGACCTGACGCGCAGGGCGATCGAGCTCGGGCTGCTCCAGGAGGAGCCGGATCCGCTGGTGGCCGGTAACAGCCAGCGGATCCGGCGAATACCGTCGGCGGCGGGTGACCGGCGACCACCGGGTACAGCGGGCACCGCTGGCGGCCTGAGCCCGTCGGCGGGCGCGGTCACGTTGGCTGACCGGGCGGGATGAATTCTGGGCGATCATGCTGGAGGGGTTGTCCGTGGGGGACAGGTCGCTGTCGTACAAGGGGCACCGCTAGCCGGTCGAGGCCGTCTCCCACAGCGTATGGCTGTACTTCCGGATCCCCGCTCATCCTCCGCGAGGGCGAGGTGCGTCGATGACGAGACTGGCGCGCATGTGCGGCGATCACCCAGCCGGCCACACGGCGCGAGGCGATTACGCCGCGAGATGTGAGGGTCGACGTATACGGCACCCAGGGCGACGGAAAAGTCGCCACCCGCGTGAGACTCGCAGTCGTGACGAGTCTGGCCCTGGACGCGCAGGGCGACCTCTGCTCCACCGATACAGCCGACTGTCGCGTGCGAAGGTGGCGTACAAGACGCGCGCGCACCTCTCACGACGAGAGAGCGACAACCAGCGGGAGGCCGAGCCCGGCCCCGCTTTCCGCAAGCCACTCACAGCGACCGCCACCCAGGGCGTCAACGGCTCGCCGCTCCCGTGTGTCTGCCCGTGCTTTTCATCTTCTCCGGCCGCACGGGTTCCCACTTCCCCGGCGACGTCACCGCTGCGGAAGCCGTTACCGACGCCCACGGCCTCGCCACAGCCCCCGCACCGACCGCGGGCCCGCGCCCGGTGCGGTGACCCACACCATCGAAGCCCACCACAACCCCGGCAGCGACCCAGCCCGCTACCAAGCCGAAGTCCTCCGCGGCTTCTGACCCGAGGAGCAAGCCTCCAGCACTTCGAGCACGACTTCGCCTCCGCGGCGTCGGGCGTCCGGCTTGTGGATACGGTCCGCGCTTCCGCCGGGGTGGGCGGCGGCGGTGAAGGTGGCCGACACCGCAGCGCCCCGAACAGGTGCGCCGGGATAGAGCTTCGCGAGCTTGTCCACCAGCCGGGCACAGGCGTCGCGCTGCTGCCCTCCGGCGATGCGTCGGAGGGCGCGGAAATGCGTGCCGGATGTGGCCACATGCTCGAATCGGCGCACGCCGTGCTCCTTCTCCTGTCAGGCGGAGCGTCAACAAGCCGCGCTGCAGACGGTGTTCGGCAGCATCCACCCGGGCAGGCAACAAGTGGACCTGTTGGTGCTCACGTGGGGGTGACCGATGGTGAAGGTCGGAGCGGGAGCGTTGTTCCTGTTCTGCTACGTCGATGTCCTTGCTGTTCTGGCCATCGCAGACTGGATTTCCCATGTCGGTCCCCCGCTGCTCTACGGCGGTCCGATCGCTTTCGTCGCGGGGCTGGTCGCGCCTGCTGTGCATGATGCCCATGTGCGGAATCAGGAGCGCGGCGCGGGCCCCTAGGTCCCCCTCGTCCAGAGGCTCGGCCCTCATAGCGCGGCTCAGCGTCCATCGGAGAGCGACCGTCCTGGGGGCCGCACACAGCCCTCAACCCACGAATCCGCGAACAGCAGGCAGCAGGCAGCAGGCAGCAGGCAGCAGGCAGCAGGCAGCAGGCAGCAGGCAGCGGTACGCATATGGCCGGGGGCCGGACACTCTCAAGGTGTCCGGCCCCCGGCCATGTCAACGGTGCCGGGGCCGCGCGCTCCCCGGGTCACCTCACTTCCGCTTCTTGCGGCCCTTCTGGGCCTTCCGCCGCTCGGCGCGCGTGAGGCCGTCGGCCTGGGAGCGGACCGGGCCGGACTCGTCGCCGTCGGTACCGGAGCCCGTGTCCATCTCGCCCTCGACGACCCCGCCCTCGGCGGTCGGCGCGGAGAAGTGCAGGCGGTCCGGACGCTGCGGCTGGTCCAGGCCCTTGGCGCGGATGGCCGGGGCGGGGCCGGAGCCCGCGCCCGCCGGGACCGCTTCCTTGTCCAGCGACGGCGCGGACGAACCCGGCACCGCGTCCTCGACCGGCACCTCCTCGACCTGCTGCTCGACCTGGACCTCCAGGTTGAACAGGTAGCCGACCGACTCCTCCTTGATGCCCTCCATCATGGCCTGGAACATGTCGTAGCCCTCCCGCTGGTACTCGACCAGCGGGTCCTTCTGGGCCATGGCACGCAGGCCGATGCCCTCCTGGAGGTAGTCCATCTCGTAGAGGTGCTCACGCCACTTGCGGTCCAGCACGGAGAGCACCACGCGCCGCTCCAGCTCGCGCATGATGTCGGCGCCCAGCTCCGCCTCACGGGCGTCGTACTGCTCGTTGATGTCGTCCTTGATGGAGTCGATGATGAAGTCGGCCGTGATGCCCTCGCGGTCGCCCGCGGCCTCCTCCAGCTCCTCGATCGTGACCTTCACCGGGTAGAGCTGCTTGAAGGCGCTCCACAGCCGCTCCAGGTCCCACTCCTCGGCGAAGCCTTCGACCGTCTCGGCCTGGACGTACGCCTCGATGGTGTCGTCCATGAAGTGGCGCACCTGCTCGTGCAGGTCCTCGCCCTCCAGGACGCGGCGGCGCTCGCCGTAGATGACCTCGCGCTGCCGGTTGAGGACCTCGTCGTACTTGAGGACGTTCTTGCGGATCTCGAAGTTCTGCTGCTCGACCTGGGACTGGGCGGAGGCGATGGCCCTGGTCACCATCTTGTTCTCGATCGGGACGTCGTCGGGGACGTTCGCCATCGACATCACGCGCTCGACCATCTGCGCCTTGAACAGCCGCATCAGATCGTCGCCCAGCGACAGGTAGAAGCGGGACTCGCCCGGGTCGCCCTGTCGGCCGGAACGGCCTCGCAGCTGGTTGTCGATCCGGCGGGACTCGTGCCGCTCGGTGCCCAGCACGTAGAGGCCGCCCAGCTCCTTGACCTCGTCCACCGCCGCCTTGACCGACTTCTCGGCCTTCTCCAGCGCGGCGGGCAGGGCCGCGGCCCACTCCTCGACGTGCTCGTTCGGGTCCAGGCCCTGGGCGCGCAGCTCGTTCTCGGCCATGCCCTCGGCGTTGCCGCCGAGCTTGATGTCCGTACCACGGCCCGCCATGTTCGTCGCGACGGTGACCGAGCCCTTGCGGCCGGCCTCGGCGACGATCAGCGCCTCGCGCTCGTGGTTCTTCGCGTTCAGCACCTGGTGCGGGACGCCGCGCTTGGTGAGCTGCTTGGAGAGGTACTCCGACTTCTCGACGGAGGTGGTGCCCACGAGGATCGGCTGGCCCGTCTCGTGCTTCTCCGCGATGTCGTCGACGACCGCGTCGAACTTGGCGACCTCGGTGCGGTAGATCAGGTCGGCCTGATCGACGCGGGCCAGGGCCCGGTTGGTGGGGATGGGCACGACGCCGAGCTTGTAGATCTGGTGGAACTCGGCAGCCTCGGTCATCGCCGTACCGGTCATACCCGAAAGGGTGTCGTAGAGGCGGAAGAAGTTCTGGAGGGTGATCGTGGCGAGCGTCTGGTTCTCGTCCTTGATCTCCACTCCTTCCTTGGCCTCGATCGCCTGGTGCATGCCCTCGTTGTAGCGGCGGCCGGCGAGGATACGGCCGGTGTGCTCGTCGACGATCATGACTTCGCCGTCCATGACGACGTAGTCCTTGTCCTTCTTGTACAGCTCCTTGGCCTTGATCGCGTTGTTGAGGTAGCCGACCAGGGGGGTGTTGACCGACTCGTAGAGGTTGTCGATCCCCAGCCAGTCCTCGACCTTGGCGACACCGGCCTCGTGAATGGCGACGGTGCGCTTCTTCTCGTCGGTCTCGTAGTCGCCGGTCTCCGGCTTCTGGGTGCGCGGGTCGCCGGGCTCGCCCTTCTCCAGGCGCTTCACGAGCTTGGCGAAGTCGCTGTACCACTTCGTGGCCTGGTCGGCGGGGCCGGAGATGATCAGCGGCGTACGCGCCTCGTCGACCAGGATCGAGTCCACCTCGTCGACGATGGCGAAGTTGTGGCCCCGCTGCACCAGTTCGTCCTTCGACCACGCCATGTTGTCGCGCAGGTAGTCGAATCCGAACTCGTTGTTCGTGCCGTAGGTGATGTCGCAGGCGTACTGCTCACGGCGCTCGGCCGGAGTCATGTTCGCGACGATGCAGCCGACAGTGAGCCCGAGGAAGCGGTGGACGCGGCCCATCCACTCCGAGTCACGCTGCGCCAGGTAGTCGTTGACCGTGACGATGTGCACGCCCTTGCCCGAGATGGCGTTCAGATACGCGGGCAGGGTGCCGACCAGCGTCTTGCCCTCACCGGTCTTCATCTCGGCGACGTAACCGAGGTGCAGCGCCCCGCCGCCCATCAGCTGTACGTCGTAATGCCGCTCGCCCAGCACCCGCTTGGCAGCCTCACGCACGGTCGCGAAGGCTTCCGGCATCAGATCGTCCAGGCTCTCGCCGTTGGCATACCGCTCTTTGTACTCGTCCGTGAGGGCTCGCAGCTCGGCGTCCGACAGGTCGATGAAGTCCTCTTCGATGGAATTCACCTGCCGCGCGATGCGGTCCAGCTTGCGCAGGATCTTCCCTTCACCTGCACGCATGAGCTTGCCGAAGACGGACACTTAGGGTGGCTCCTTGCCGGTCGGGCCTGGCACGGTCTGCACGGTCGGTGCGCGGACGCGCGGTCCTCTCCTTGCTGAGGGCCTTTGCCGCACCGGCCATCGTATGCGAGGGACGACTGCCCCTGTACCCCCAACGTGCCGTAGCCCCGGAAGGTGCCGACGGGGCCCGGCGGCACAATCAGGATATGGAACCCCTCACACTGCGCACAGAGCGGCTGCTGCTCCGCCCTTTCGAAGAGCGGGACGTGCAGGCGGTCGCCACGGCCTGTGACGATCCCGAGATCCAGCGCTTCCTCCCGGTTCCCGAACCGTACACGCTCGCGGACGCCGGAGAATTCGTGCTGCGGACGAGCCCGGCGGGCTGGCGCGAGGACACGATGTACAACTTCGGCGTCTTCACCCACAGCGGCGAGCTGGTCGGCTCGATGGGTCTCGTACGCCTCGCCCACCTGCGCACCGCCATGCGCCAGGCCGAACTGGGCTTCTGGACGGCCCCGGGACAGCGCCGCCGCGGCTACACGGCCGAGGCGGGCCGGGCCGTCGCCGGCTGGGCCTTCACTTCGCTCGGCGTCGAGCGGCTGGAGTGGGTGGCACAGGTGGAGAACGAGGGGTCACACGCGGTCGCCCTGCGCCTCGGCTTCGTCGAGGAGGGCATCCAGCGCGCCCGCATCGTGCACCGGGGAACCCGCCGCGACGCACGCATCGCCGCCCTGCTGCCCTCCGACTGGGGCCACCCCCAGGAGACCCCCTACCTGCCCTCGGGCCGCGCTTAGGGGCTCTCGTTCGGCTCTTCGTGGATCAGGCCGCGGCGTCAGATGCGGTGCATCGCAAGGCGGAGGAGCTTCCTCGTACTGGGCGTACTGGGCGTACTGGGCGTACTGGGCGTACTGGGCGTACTGGGATGCTCCGACAACGCGGCGAGGCGCCGTAGCTGTCCTCGCGGACGCGCGAAGATCCACACGAGAGACCCCAGGGGCCGACGGGACCCCCGACACCCACGGTTCCGGCCTGCCCGCGGGGCCCCCGCAGGACGTCCGCACGGCCGCCGAGCCCCGAGCCCCCGGGGAGAGCGGGGAGCCGAGACCCGGGCGCGGGGAGCCGGTAGCTGGAAGCCGGGACCTCGCGGCCGGGGGCGGACGTCGGGGGCGGGGACGGCATCAAGGGGCCCAGCGGCGGGCGTTGGGTCCCCCTCGCGGGCGACCGGTCGGGGCCTGCCCCCTCCCGAAGTGGCCGGATCCACTGTCAGTGCCCGCATCTATGGTGTGCGCCATGGTCTCCGGCAACCCCCTCCCCGCCCCCGATGTCACGCTCACCGCCGCCGAAGCACGCCGGATCGCGCTGCGCGCCCAGGGGCTGCTGGGCGCCCCGGACCGACGCGCGGGTGCGCGCGGTGTGCTACGACAGCTGGGCGCCGTACAACTCGACACCATCTCGGTGCTGGCCCGTTCACACGAGCTGGTGCCCTACGCCCGGCTGGGCGCGGTCGGCCGCCAGGCGGTGGAGTCGGCCTACTGGTCCGGAGAGCACAGCTTCGAGTACTGGTCGCATGCCGCCTGTGTGCTGCCGATCGAGGAGTGGCCCCACTTCGCCTTCCGCAGGCGCGCGTTCCGTGAGCGGGGGCACCGCTGGCACCGGATGAAGGACCGCGAAGCATCCTGCGCGGCCGTCCGCGACCGGCTGAAGACCGAGGGCCCGCTGACCACGGCCGACCTCGGCGGCGGGCGCAACGGCGGCGAGTGGTGGGACTGGTCCGAGAGCAAGATCGCGGTGGAGTGGCTGCTGGACATCGGCGAGGTCGTCGTCACCGAGCGCCGGGGCTGGAAGCGCGTCTACGACCTGGCCGAGCGCGCGGTCCCCGGCACCCTGCTGCACGACGACATCGACGACCACGAGTGCCTGCGGCGCCTGGTCTCCCAGGCGGGCACCGCGCTGGGCGTCGCCACCCGCGCCGACCTGGCCGACTACCACCGCCTCAAGGGCGACCAGGTGAGTGCCGTCCTGCCCGAAACCGGCCTGGTGCCGGTCGAGGTCCAGGGCTGGGGCAAGCCCGCCTGGGCCGACCCGGCGGCACTGGCGGGCCCCCCGCGCGGCCGGCACCGCACCACGCTGCTCTCGCCGTTCGACTCCCTGGTGTGGGACCGGCCTCGAACCCAACGTGTCTTCGGCTTCACCCACCGCCTGGAGGCGTACGTCCCCAAGCCGAGACGGGTGCACGGATACTTCGCGATGCCGCTGCTCGCGGGCGGCGAACTGTGCGGTCGCGTGGATCCCGCCCGTGAGGGCTCGACACTGGTGGCCCGCCAGCTCTCCCTGCGGGACGCCAAGGCGGTCGAGCCGATGGCGGCGGCCCTGCGCGAGGCCGCCGAGTGGGTGGGCTGCGACGCGGTACGGGTCGAGCGCTGCGACCCCGAGCCCCTGCGCCCCCGGCTTGAGGAAACCCTGACCGGCCTCGGTGCCTAGGGTCTCTCGCTTGGATCTCCGCGGGTCCGCGACGACATCTGCGGGGGTATGGGGGCCACGGGGGCCGAGGGGGCCAAGGACCCTCGGCCGATCGTCGGCCGACGGAAACCGACCGCCACCCGGGTCCTCAGCGGATCTCCAGGATCTTCTCCCGCATCGCGTAGACCACGGCCTCCATCCGGGAGTGGAGCTGGAGCTTCTCCAGGATGTTGCGCACGTGGTTCTTCACGGTGTTCTCGCTGATGAACAACTCCTTGGCGATGTCCCGGTTGTTCATCCCGGTCGCCACCAGCTTGAGCACCTCCAGCTCACGGTCCGTGAGTTTGGGCGCGGGCACCAGCTTGCTCTCGTCGGTGCGCTGGATCATCGACTTGAACTCGGTGAGCAGCTTCGCCGCCATCGACGGGCTGATCTGCGACTGGCCGTCGGCAACCGCCCGGATCGCGGTGGAGACCTCGTCCGTGGAGATCTCCTTCAGGAGATACCCGGTGGCGCCCGCCTTGATGGCGTCGTAGAGGTCGGCCTCCTCATCACTGATGGTCAACATGATGATCTTGGCACTGGGGGCGACCTCCTTGATGGCGGTGCACGCCTCGATCCCCCCTCTCCTGGGCATCCGCACATCCATGAGCACGATGTCCGGCAGCAGGTCCGCCGCCTTGTCCACGGCCTCCGCGCCGTCTCCGGCCTCCCCGACGACCTGGATGTCCTCCTCCTGCGCCAGGACGATCTCCAGCCCCCGCCGGAACAGCGCGTGATCATCGACCACCAGTACCCGGATCGGTTCCGCACGCCGCTCCCGCGGCTCCTCCTCAGCCATCGGACTCGGATGCGCATCGGGCGTGGGCATCGCCGGCCCGAAGCTCTCCACCATCGTTCCTCCCCCTGCACCTATTCCGCACCAACCCCGCGACGGAGAAAGGCGGTTGGTGTGAGTCATGATGTTACTCATGCTGGCGCCCCCGGCCGGGTGCCAGACCCTGCCGGGGGCGCGAACATCAAGCCGATGGCTCGAAGGGCTCGGTCAGCCCTTGAGCGCTCCGCCCGCACCGGGCGGCGCTTCCGCGACGAGCGGATCCGACTCCAGATGAATCACGCCATAGTCGTAGCCGTGCCGCCGGTAGACGACACTGGGCTGCTTGGTCTCGGAGTCGATGAACAGGTAGAAGTCATGCCCTACCAACTCCATTTCGTAGAGCGCCTGGTCAAGCGACATGGGCGCAGCCGCATGGGTCTTCTCCCTGACGACGAGCGGCCCTTCGCCCTGAACCTCCAGTGATCCCATCCTGGTGACCACCGGCTGTCCGTCGGCTTCCTGCCGAGCGGCCGGATCGACGGCCGCGTCGAGTTCTCCGTTGAGTTCCGACGCGAGGTGAGCGGTTGCCGCCGCCACGCTGATCGGTGCGCGGGATCCCCCGCGGTGGACTCGGCGCTTGTCGGCTTGCTTGCGCAGCCGCGCCTCCAGCTTGCTGGATGCCATGTCCAGTGCCGCGTAGGGGTCGGAGGCCGCGGCCTCCGCACGAATGACCGGTCCACGGGTACGCAGCGTGATCTCTACCCTGTCGGAACGGTCGGCCTGCCGGGGGTTGTGCTCCTTGCACACCTCGACATCAAGGTTGATCACCTTGCCGTCGAGCTTCTTGATCTTCTCCAGCTTTTCGGCCACGTGCTTGCGGAACCGGTCGGGCACCTCTGTCTTTCGGCCCTTGACGACGATGTCCACGCAGAACTCCGTTCCCGGACCCTCCGCAGGTATCAGTGCGGAGCGTCCTTGGTGCACTGACGCCGGAGGCTCGGCCTCTGCCCGCTGCTCTCCGGCACAAGGTCGGCTTGCGAGTTTCACCTCCTTCTCCCCCGAAGGGAAGATCGCCACCCAATCCGAACGTACCTCCAGTGGGGGAGGCTCGGCACCCCCTACTGGTCCGTACCTCCAATCAGTGGACGCTTCCCTCGTACCACCTGCAACGATGCTGGCACTTTGATGGTTCCGGCCTGCTCTCCACAGCGGCCTCCCACGTCTCTGGAAACTCCGCGGTTTCCTCGTCACTCACCGGAACGGACTGCCAGGACAGCCGCTCCCCGCACGCCTCCCAGCGCCCGCGCCGCCTCCGCGAGCGACGCCCCTGTTGTCATCACATCGTCCACCAGCACCACCTCTCCCGCACACCCCAGCAGCCTCTCGCCGCCTGGCACCATCTCCAGCGCTCCGTCAAGATTCGCCGCGCGCTGCGCCGCGGTCAGCCCCGACTGGTCCGCCACTCGCCGTCGCTGCCGCAGCACCGCCAGCACCCCTGCAGGCACTCCTTCCCGCCGGAGCGCCCGTGCGGCCTCCAGCGCCAGCCGTCGCACCGGATCGTGCCCCCGCCCCGCGACTGCCCGGCGCGCCGAGGGCACCGGCACCAACGTCACCGGAGCCCCGCGCCCGGGGGACGGGCCGCGCCGGGAGGGCGGCCCGCGCCGAAGGGAGGCGGTGGGCGGAGTGGAACCACCGGCGGCGTGCGACGCCATCCGGACAGCGCCCGCGAGCGCCGCGCCCAAGGGCGCGGCCAGTCGCAAGGCACCCCGCTCCTTGTGAGCAAGCAGCGCGGCCCGAGCCTCGTCGGCGTACGTCAGTGCTGCGTACACCCGAGGCAGCCCGGACGGCACCTGCGACGGCCAGACCCGCCGCGGCACCGCGCCTTCCAGCACGCTGCTGCACTCGTCGCACAAGCGGCCCCGCACCCGCGGGCGGCCACAGCCGGCACACCCCACGGGCAGCACCAGACCTGCGATTTCCTGCTGGAGCCCCTGCCACGACTCCCGCATGTCCCCCACTGTGGCAGTCGCGAGCAGACCCCACCACCCCTGTGGATAACTTCCGCCACCGCCACCCGCCGAGGCGCACACAAGCTCGAACATACTTGCGCAGAAGGCATGTTGCGGCCCAGCCAGCAGGCTCACAGAGCCCCGCCGCCCCTGCACCGTGGTCGTGCCGGCAACCCGCGCCCCCAGCCGCCCGGCATGCCCGTACCCCCCGGAGCCGTGAACGAACCGCCGGGGCCTCCGGCCCGCTGGGCACCTCTCCGCACACCTGAGCCGGACTGGATCCGCCCGCCCCAGCCGGGCTGGATCCCCCCGCCTCAGCCGGGATAGACCGGCGCCGACCCGCTCTCCGTCAGCGTCTTCCAGTTCGCGTCGGGAGGCAGCCGCACGATCCCGTCCTCCGAGTCGGCCAGCAGCGGCCTGGTCTCGTCCTCGGAGGCGGCGACGCCCGTCACATCGTTGATGCCCGGCAGCGTCGGCTGGTCGGAGACGGAGCCGTCGGTCTCCATGTACTGGAGCTGTTGCACGCTCCCCGACTCGCGCCCCACCACCACGAGCCGGCTGCCACCGGCCCACGAGGCCGCCGCGACGTTCTCCAACTGAGGGGCTACCGGACGCAGTTGTTCGACAGTCAACTCCGGCTTGCGCTTCGTACCACCGCGCACCACCCTCCCGAGCTGGAGCGATACATGCCCGTCCGCCTCGCGCACGCGCAGCGCCAGGCGCACCCCGTCCGAGGCGATGCGCAGTGACTCGATGCGCTGGTCCTTGTCGAGGTCGGGCACGCGCACCTGCTCGGGCTTCTCCTTGCCCCCACGCAACCGCAGCAGCCGCGGGCGCTCCGGATCCCGGTCCGCCACCCAGAGGTCGCCCAGCCCGTCCCAGGTCGGCGCGGTCAGCCGGTCGGTCTCGTGCTTGGCCTTGCTCGTGAGCACCGGAGCATCCATCGAGGTGGGAGGGCTGCCCTCCAGCCGGCCGACGTACAAGGACCGGCGCCCCCGCGAGACGGCCGCCGCCTCGCTCTCCATCCGGTTCACGGCCACGGCGCCCATCTCCACCTGCCCGGTGCCCAGCGGCCCTTCGACGGGGTAGGGCTGCTCGCCCTTGCGCTGGAAGGCAGCGACCCTGTGCTTGCCGTCGATGAAGTACGCCCGCTTGGCACTGCCGTTGAGGCGGCCAGGCTGGTAGGTGTCAACCTGTTCGCGCGTCCGCACGCATATGTCGCGGTCCTTGGGGCCTGCCAGCTCGACCTTGCTGACCTTGGCGGACGCCTGGTCCTGCACGGTGTGGAGCACCTGCGCCGCCATCCGGACGCACTGCTTGCGGCCGGCCTTCGTGCCTTGAGCGTTCAGCCGTACCCGCAACGCCCCTGAATCGTCCAGGGACAGGTGCTGGCCGGGCGCCAGGCGAGTACCGCGCGGGAACGCCGAGGTGACGACCGGATCGATCCACCCCGAAGGCCCCTGGAGCAGCGCGGAGACCGTTTCGGTGACCGGGTTGATACGGCGACGCAGATACACCGGATCGGCCACGAGCACATTCCGCCCATCTGTGATCGAGTCCGCGTCATGTCCGAGCTGGGCGTAGTAATACGTGTTGATCGGCCGGTAGATGCGCTGGAAGTCCGACTCCCCGAGCACCAGCCCGTCCGGCATCCGGTCGATGCGCCACTGCCCCTCCACCTTGGTCAGGTGGAAGACCACGCTGTAATTGCCCTTGGCGGGCGAGTAGGCATGCTTGTCATCAACTTCCGCCATCCGGCTGCCGGATACCTCCACCGAATAGCCGGCCTTGGCGACCGTGCGCGCGGGGGGAGCCTTGCGGGCGGTCGGACCGTTGGAGAGCACGGTCGTACCGGCGAACGGATCCCAGTCGCGCGCCATCCGGTGCGTCAGGTACTCGCGAGCCGTCGGGAAGGTGGCCTCGTCGCTGGTGGTGGCCTCCAGGAAGCCGCGCACGATCTGCTGCGGCGCCTCGCCCTTTTGAGGGCTGACGCTGTAGACACGCACCTGGGAGTCGGCCTCGGCGCGATGCGAGGAGTTGACGTGATCGACGCTCCCGTCGTCCGGCATCGACGCACACCCGGCGAGCAGCGTTCCGCACGCCGCGAGCACCAGCAGCGCGCGCCACCGCTTTTGATGCTTCATCCGGTGCTCACTTTCCATCCCCGCGCCCCTCCTGACCGATCGGACCGGCTCTTCTCACCGGCTCGGCCGAGGAGGGAGCGGCCGGATACGAGGCGGCCGGCGAAGGACCGGACGACGAAGCATCCGGTACCGCTCTTTGCCCGGAGGCCGCCACAGAGGGCCCCATGCCGCTCTCCGCACGACCCTCTGTACGGCCCTCGCCCCAGCCCTCACCGGATGCCGCGCCCTCCCCGGCTCCCGTACCAGTACGGCCCCCGGGCCCCGCTCCCGCACCGCACCCGGGCTCCGGACCGGCCCCTGCGCCGTTCCCGGACGACGGTCCCTCCGCACGCCTGCTCCTGGGCACCGAGGCGGCCAGCCCCCTCTTGCGCCGCGAGTCGGCGGGCTCCAGCCGCAGCGGGGATCCGCGCAGTGGCTCTCCGGCCGTGCACGGAAGCACCAGCAGGAACTGCGAGCCGTCCCCCGGCTCGCCCCAGGCCCGCAGCCATCCCCCGTGCAGACGGGCGTCCTCAAGGGCGATCGAGAGGCCGAGACCGGTGCCGCCCGTGGTCCGGGCACGCGCCGGATCGGCCCGCCAGAAGCGGTTGAAGACGCGCTCCGCCTCACCCTCCTTGAGGCCGACGCCGTAGTCACGTACGGCCACCGCGACCGCGCCGGCGCCGGTCGCCAGCCGGACGACCACGTCGCGGCCCTCCCCGTGCTCGACGGCGTTGCCGACCAGGTTGCGCAGCACCCGCTCGATCCTGCGGCTGTCCACCTCGGCGATCATGGGCTGTTCGTCGCCCCGTACGAGAATCCGGCTGCCCTTGCGGTCGGCGAGCGGTTCAGCCCCCTCGGCCACGCGGTGGACCACATCCCGCAGGTCCGTCGGGGCCGCCTCCAGGTTGGCCGCACCGGCGTCGAACCGGCTGATCTCCAGCAGGTCGCCCAGCAGAGACTCGAACCGGTCCAGCTGTCCGAGCAGCAGTTCGGCGGAACGCGCCGTCGCCGGATCGAAGTCCTCGCGCGCCTCATGGATGACATCCGCCGCCATCCGGACCGTCGTCAGCGGCGTACGCAGCTCGTGCGAGACGTCGGAGACGAAACGGCGCTGCATCCGGGACAGCTCTTCCAGCTGCAAGATCTTGACCTGGAGGTTCTGCGCCATCTTGTTGAAGGACTCGCCCAGGCGTGCGATGTCGTCCTCGCCGGTGACCTTCATCCGCTCCTGGAGCCGCCCCGCGGCAAGTCGCTCGGAGATTCCCGCGGCCATCCGGACGGGCGTGACGACCTGCCGCACCACCAGCCACGCGATGGCTCCCAAAAGCACCACCACGAATACCCCGGCAGTCGCCAAAGTGCCCTTCACCAGGCTCAACGACTCCTCTTCCTGCGAGAAGGGGAAAACGTAGTAGAGCTGGTACGGATTGCCCCGCGCATCGTTGAGCCGCTTCCCGACGATCAACGCGGGGTCACTGCCGTGATCTTGCCGATAGACCCGCGCATAACGGCGGTGCGTACCGGGCTGCTCGTCCAGCGCCTTGCGCAGATCCGCCGGAACGCTCTCCTCCGGCCGGATGTCACCGGAGGACCTCGGCCCCCGGGTGCCTATGTTGTTGCTGCCGGCGAACGGCGCCTCGTTGTTCTTCGAGCCGAGCGCCACCACCGAGTAGACGCCCTGCCCACCGCTGGCCAGCTGCTCCACCAGATTGTTCAGCCACGTACCCGCGTTCTGGACGCTTCTGCTGCCGCGCACGCTGTCATCGGAGCCGCTGCGCCCGCCGCCCGCGCCGTCGGCCATCTGCTGGGCCGCCGCGAACCCTCCGGATGCCTGGCTCTGGGCGGTCTTCTCCTTGGCCTCCAGGAGACCGTTGCGGACCTGGCCGATGACGACGATGCCGAGCAGCAGCACCACACCCAGCGACAGCAGCAGCGTCGCGGCGACGACCCGCAGCTGGATGTTGCGCCGCCACAGCCGCATCACGGGCAGCAGCGGCCTGCGCACCCACCGTACGAAGAAGCGCACCATGGGGCGCGCACCGGGCCCGGTCGCGCCCTCTGGCAGCAGCCCGTCGGAGAAGAGCACACCACTTCGCCACAAGCGCCCGAATTTGGATATATCGGACTCACGACCCGCCTCCCGCCCCCCGCCGGTGCGGTGCGGGGCGGGGCCGTTCCGACTCATGTCAGCTGGGTCCGGCCTTGTAGCCCACCCCGCGCACGGTCACCACGATTTCCGGCCGCTCCGGATCCCTCTCCACCTTGGAACGCAGACGCTGCACATGAACGTTGACCAGACGGGTGTCGGCCGCGTGCCGGTACCCCCACACCTGCTCCAGCAGCACCTCGCGGGTGAACACCTGCCAGGGCTTGCGCGCCAACGCCACCAGGAGATCGAATTCCAGCGGGGTCAGAGCTATCGACTGCCCCTCCCGCTTCACCGAATGCCCGGCCACATCGATCACCAGATCACCGATGGCCAGCTGCTCCGGCGCCGGCTCCTCCGAGCGCCGCAGCCGCGCCCTGATCCGTGCCACCAGCTCCTTCGGCTTGAACGGCTTGACGATGTAGTCATCCGCCCCCGACTCCAGCCCGACCACCACATCCACCGTGTCGGTCTTGGCGGTCAGCATGACCACGGGAACCCCGGATTCCGCCCGGATCAGACGGCAAACCTCAATGCCGTCCCGTCCAGGCAGCATCAAATCGAGCAGCACCAGGTCCGGCTTGACCTCACGGAAGGCGGCAAGCGCCTTGTCGCCGTCCGCGACGAACGACGGTTCAAAACCTTCTCCGCGCAGCACGATGCCAAGCATCTCTGCCAATGCGGTGTCGTCATCGACGACAAGGACGCGTCCCTTCATGCCCTCATCATCCCATTACCCGATCCGGTAGTTCCCGTTCGTGACGCGGAACACAATGCGGCAATGCTCTCAGCCGTGACGGGAGAGGCCACGCCCTGGTCCGTCACAATGGCCGTGACCAGGGAAGACGGCGTCACATCAAACGCCGGGTTGTACGCCTGGGCCCCCACTGGAGCCAGCGAGAACCCACCCCCGGACTCCGGCCCCGCACCTCCCCGCTCACGCGCCCAGAGAAGCTCCGTGACCTCCTGCCCCGAGCGCTGTTCCACCTCGATGCCCTCCCCCGTCCCCGTCTCCAGATCCACCGTCGTCACCGGAGCCACCACCAGGAACGGCACCCCGTGGTATCGAGCGAGCACAGCCAGCGGATAGGTGCCCACCTTGTTCGCCACCGAGCCGTCTGCCGCGATCCGGTCCGCCCCCACGAGCACCGCGTCCACCTCACCCGCGGCGAACAGCGCCCCGGCCGCGCCGTCCACCAGCACGCTGTACGCCATCCCCTCCTTGGCCGCCTCATACGCCGTCAACCGCGCCCCCTGCAGCAGAGGCCGCGTCTCATCCACCCACAGCCGCCGAAGCTCCCCTGCCCTGTGCACCGCCTTGACGACGCCCAAAGCCGTGCCCTTCCCCCCGGACACCAGCGAGCCGGTGTTGCAGTGAGTCAAGATCCGCAGCCCGCCACCCGGAACCAGCTCTTCCAGCAGCGCACTCCCATGCCCCGCTATCCGGTCGCTCGCCTCGGCGTCCTCACGGTGCAGCGTCCTGGCCTCCGCCAGCGCGTGCGCGGCAGCGCCCTCCGGTGCACCCCCGGCACGAACGGCAGCCTCGTACGCCCCTTGCACACGTCTCGCGCCGTACGCCAGATTCACAGCCGTCGGTCGCGCCTGCGCCAACTGCTCCGCCGCATCCGCCACATCGAACCCGCGCGCCGCCGCCAGCGCCACCCCGTACCCCCCGGCGAGCCCCAGCAACGGCGCACCCCGCACGGCCAGCGACTGAATCGCCTCCACCAGCCCCGGCACATCCGTGCACACCCGCTCGACCTCCTGGGCCGGCAGCCGCGTCTGGTCGAGGAGCACCACCACCGGCCCCTCGGGTCGCTCTTCGTAACGGAGCACCGGCACACTCTCTTCAGCCATCCGCCCAGTCTGCCTTCCCATCCGGCTCCCATGAAGGGGCAGCCACAGCTCCCGCCCGGCCGCGATCACGCCCTCCCGTGGGACGATGGGCAGCCCATCAGGCGCCGGACTACCCACCACGAGGTGACCTCACGTGAACGACTCCCCGGGCTCGGCTTCGCCCGGACCTTCTTCGTCCGAAACCAGCTCCTCCGAAACGAGCCAAGGGGCCCCGGACGACGACAAGGAGCGCACAGCCCCCGAGGCAACACCCCAGGACAGGAGTCGGACCCACCCCGCCACCGACCGGACCCCCCACAACTGGGCCGCCCAGCAGCCCCCCGCCGTCCCCCGCCAAGGCGGCCCCCAACGCTGGGGCGACGCAGGAGCAACGCGACCGTCTTCAAGCCCCCGGCCCGGCGCCATCGGCGGCGGGCGGAACAAGAGCTGGAACACCAACTGGAGCCAGTACCAGCAGGCAGCCAAGCCAGGCGTCATCCCGCTGCGCCCGCTGGGAATCGCCGAGATTCTCGACGGCGCGATGAACACCATGCGCGTCCACTGGCGCGGCGCCCTGGGCATCTCGCTCACGGTCGCGATCATCACCGAACTGGCCACGACCATCGCCCTGCACGTCTGGTTCAGGGACGACAACCAACTCGCCGCCCTCGCAAAGAACGACAGTCCCAGCTTCGAAGATCTCAACCACGCGCTCACCGGGTCCCTGGGCAGCCTCTCCGTCACCGCCCTCATCGCCATGCTGGGCAGCGTGATCACCACGGGCATGCTCACCATCGTCGTGAGCCGCGCGGTCCTGGGCCGCCAGATCACCATTGCGGAAGCATGGCGCGACTCGCGGCCTCAGCTACTGCGCCTGCTCGGCCTGCTGATCCTCATCCCGCTCCTCGTCTCGGCCGTCGTGACGCTGTGTCTGCTGCCCGGACTCCTCGCCACCCTCGCCGGCTCCGCGAACGCAGGACTCTCCCTGCTATCCCTCGGTGTCATCGGAGCCGCCGTCGCAGGGACCTGGACCTGGGTGCGCCTCTGCCTTTCGGCGCCCGCCCTGATGCTGGAAAAGCAGAGCGTCCTCACCTCGATGCGCCGCTCCGCCAAGCTCGTACGCGGGAGCGGGTGGCGCATTCTGGTCATCCAACTCTTCACAGGACTGCTGGTCCTCGCGATCTCCTTCGTCGTCCAGCTGCCGACAGCCGCCATCGCCACGCTCCTCGGCGACGGCGCCGGCAGCTCGCTGATCACCGGCGCCGGCTCGGTCATCGCATCGGCCATCGCCCTCTCCCTCAGCGCCGGCATCACCGCGCTCCTCTACCTCGACCAGCGCATCCGCCGCGAGTCCCTGGACCTCGAACTGGCCCGCGCCGCAGCAGCCCCCGGCCACGAACGCGAATAGCCCCACGCTCGCCTCCCGCCACCGAGAGAACGACGCGCTGATCAAGACGCACTGATCAAGCAGCCGACGACGCCCTCAACGGAACGAGCACCCAGCCCGTCGTCCCCTCCCCCAACCTCGCCTGACGACAAGAAAGACGACAGACAACAGCTCACACGCCGCCCCCGCGACGTCGCCCCGCCAAGCGGAACCACCCTCAAGCCGACCAACGCGCGAGCATGCTCCCCCGGAGAGAACAAAATTCAGCGGCCCCAGCCCCTCTATGAGTTTCTCCAGAGGGCCTGTTTTTGGGCATAAAAAATAGCCCTGCCGGCCAGTGGCCAACAGGGCTATCTCTAAAAGAAGTTCGGCGGTGTCCTACTCTCCCACACGCTCCCGCATGCAGTACCATCGGCGCTGAAAGGCTTAGCTTCCGGGTTCGG